>JBMHCH010000167.1:0-18210 GCA_049890015.1 Puniceispirillaceae bacterium (SeqCode) | reverse complement strand
GAGGCTGGCTCCCCGGGACGGATTCGAACCGCCGGCCAAGCGATTAACAGTCGCTTGCTCTACCGCTGAGCTACCGGGGAAAAGCCTGCGCAGGGTTATACAACACAAATCAGGCGATGCAAGATGGTTTTTTGCTGAAATCGGGGCGTTTGTGAGCATGGCCCTAAGTCATTGCCGCGAGCCGGGCGGCAAGCTGTTCCACGCCTGTGTCATCCAGCCTTTGCGTTTCCAGCACGGCGATGTCCTGATGGCCGCGTTGGGCCGCGGAACGGTCATAGGCCGGATCATAGTGATCTTCCAGCACATGGGTGACAAAGCCGGGCCAGTCTTCTGTTTCAACAGCATGGCGCCAGCGCGCGACAGCCTCATGGCCGATCCGCCTGACAACCCAGTCCAGAAGCGGGTCGAGACGCTTTGGCTCGGCAATGACGTGCCGATAGTCCTCGAGCAGAAACGCAACCCGCGCCGCCATCGGCGCTGTCACCTGAAGCGAGGCCGCGCCCCTCATGCACCGCCACAACGCAGGCGGAATGTGACAGGCGCCAACCTTGTTGCTTTCCGCCTCGATGAAGACCGGTCGGTCAGGATCGAGCCGCCGCATCACATCGAACAATCTTGATTCGAACATCCGCTGTGACGGCTGATCAAGGCCGGGTTCCGGCCCGAGAAGAGATCCGCGGTGAGCCGCCAGACCCTCAAGATCGATCACCTGCGCGCCAAGGCGGGATGCGGCTCTCAATATCCGTGTCTTCGCTGTGCCGGTGCGCCCGCGAAGCACGACCGGGCGGAGCGTGGGCGGGATCTCGTCCACCCCGTCGAGAACCTGCTTTCGATAGGTTTTGTAGCCGCCTTCGACAACAGTGACCCGCCAGCCGATTTCACTGAGGATGCGTGCCATCGCGCCGCTTCTCTGACCCCCGCGCCAGCAATAGACTAGGGGGGTGAAATCCTTGGGGGCATCGGCAAGCCTGTCTTCGAGGTGGCGTGAAATATTGCGCGCCACGACGGCCGCACCGCGGCGTTTCGCCTCGAAAGCGCCGATCTGCTTGTACATGGTGCCGATCTCGGCACGCTCGGCATCGTCCAGGACAGGCATGCTGACGGCGCCGGGAATATGATCATCGGCATATTCGCTGTCCGAGCGCACATCGATAATCATGCTGAAGTCCTGCGAGAACCAATCCGTCGTTCGTTTGATCGGGGGTGACATGATCGGAAGCCTCACTCCACCAGCGCCAGGCCGGCAAGGTCGGTGCGGAGACGGCCGATGACGGCTGCCGGCTGGCCAAGATCGGCAAGGGCGTTGGAGATGTCCAAAGCCACCTCCCGGGGCAGCGCGGCCAGAAGGCCGCCGCTTGTCTGCGGATCAAACAGGATGCCGGCCTTTGCGGTGTCGGGCGCCGCGCCGCTGGTCCTGACAGATGACAGGTTCGCCTCATGCAGGGTTGAACGATGGCCATCCTGGAGGCAGGACAGCGCCCCGTCCATCAGCGGCAGCGCCCGAAGCGACATCTCGACGCCACTTGCGCCGCATCTCTCGGCGAGATTCAGCGCATGGCGGGCCAATCCGAACCCGGTGACATCCGTCATGACAGGCCGGTGCTCCGCCATCAGCGCGGCGGCCGCGCCATTGCCACGTGCCATATGATCGATGGCACCGGCGACCCATGTTCCGCGGGCGGCAAGTTTCATATGCGCCGCCATGATCACGCCGGTGCCGAGCGGCTTGGTCAGAAGCAGCACGACGTCCTGTGACATGTCGGGAATGACAGGGGGGGCGTCGCGCCATCCGGTCACCGCATAGCCGATTCCCAGCGCATCGCTTTCTCCTGTATGACCGCCAACCAGCTGCGCGCCGGCCTCGCTGAGCGCCATCAGGCCGCCTGCCATCAGCTGCGACAGCTGGGACTGCTGGATGTCGGCGCGCGCAGGCGCCAGCGTGACCGCGGCCATGGCCCACACAGGAACAGCGTTGGCGGCGTAAATGTCGCTCATCGCGTGAACCGCCGCAATCCGGCCGAGGGTGAAGGGATCCGGCACGATTTCGGAGATCACGTCGATGGACTGCACCATCTCGCCGCTTTCCGGAACCGGGATGATCGCCGAGTCCTCGTTCATGTCCTCCGGCGGCATCAGCCGTTCATCGGCGCCAAGCGCGATGGCTGTCCTCGTTGCCTCACGCATCGCCGCTGCCAGTGTTTCATGTCCGGTTTTGGCCCCGCAGCCAAGGCACCGCATCGCCTCGAAAGCCGCATCGTGGCTGTTTGCCGCTTCCGACCTGCCATTGATCCCGACAAGCCTGTCAGCGACGGGTGGCGACGGCATGGAAAGATCTGTGTATTTGGCCATCCAGCGTCGGTCGATCCATTTCTTCAGCCACCACCAGGCGCGCGACCTGCTGGCGTGGGTGCCGCGAATGCCGATGGCACGGCCGTCCGCCGTTCCCAGAATGGCCAGGGCGCGGGTCTGCGGGCGCCAGGGGCGCAGGGACCTTCCGGTCGCATATCTTCTGATGTTTCGCGCAAGAATCGGACCGGCCCGCACCGCATAGACCCCGGCCTTGGGACGGGGATTGTCGGCAATGGTTGCCACATCTCCTGCCGCGAACACGTCCGGATGGGATAGTGACTGCAGGGACGGGCGCACAGCAATAAAGCCCGCTTTGTCGAGCGCAAGACCGGTCTTTGCGAGCCAGGAAGGCGGCGCGACAGCGGTCACGAGGAAACAGGCATCGAATTCATGGTTTTCTCCGCCATCAAGATGGAGCCGGCCTTGCTCTATCAGCGTCACTTCGCGTCCGCAGTGAACGCTGCAACCTGCCTTGGTCAACGCTTCATACAGATGTCGCGCGGCACGCGGCGGATGTTCGGGGACAAGGCGCGCGGCGCGCCCGAAAATCCGGATGTCCGGCCTGCTGCCGGTGTCCTGCTGCCAGCGCGCCGACAAGGCCAGCGCCAATTCGCAACCCGCGGCCCCTCCGCCAATAACCGCAAGTCGTTGCGGATGTCCGGATGCGGTCAAGGCGGACAGCCGCTCGCGAAAACGCCCGATCGGTTTGACAGGGATGCAATGCGCCGCTGCTCCCTCGATCGCGTCGAGGTCCGGTTCGCCGCCGATATTCACCGACAAAATGTCGTAGGGAATTGAGGGTCTTCCGGCGATATCGACATGTTTGTCGTCAGCACGGATGGCTGTTACCGGTGCATTGATCAGGCGGGCGCCCGCCATGGCTGCCAGCCGTGCAAGATCGATATGGAGGTCCGCCTCGCTCCACACACCTTCGACAAACCCCGGCAGCATGCCGGAATAGGGGGTGTCGATATCCCGGCAAATCAGCGTGGTGCGCAGCCCCGCCACCGGCTTCATGGCCAGCGATTTCAGCAATGCCACCTGTGCATGGCCTCCGCCGACGAGGACAAGATCGCCAATGATGGGTCCCGCCGGTCGCATCAGCTTTGATAGGCGCTGAGCTGCCCTTTGAAATAGGCGGCCGGATGGCCGTCGCGCGTATGGATGCTGACGACCTCACCAACGAAGATGACGTGGTCGCCCCCGGGATATTCCGCCCACAGCCGGCATTCCATGGATGCCAGCGCGGTCTCGAGTACCGGTTGGCCTGAAATACCCCAGTGCCAGCCGGCATCCTCGAACCTCTCGGCGTCTGACGCGGCGAACTTGCGGATAAGGTCCGCACTGTCGCCTGGCATCACATTCACGGTGAATCCGCCGGAACGCCGGAATAATTCGCTTTTGTCATGTCCAAGGTCAAGCGACCAGAGAACGAGGGGCGGGTTCATGGAGACCGAGTTGAAGGAATTCACGGTAAGACCGTAGGGTGTGCCATCGAGGCCGCGTGTCGTCACAATCGTGATGCCGGTCAGGAAACGGCTCATCGCATCGCGAAGCGAAGCGGCAGTAACAGGACCAGGCTGGCCGGTCTCCTGCTCGTCCTTGCCATCGACCGGCGCAACCGTTTCCATTCAGACCTCCAGGGCGGGGCGACAGGGCCCAGTGCCGCGCGTTCCGGCCAGCACATTCGTCATCACTGATGCGTGATATAGGTGCGACAGTCTATACCGCAACGCATGGCAGTGCAAAATTCCTTCGCAATTTCTATTCACCGGCTGTGCCAGGTCTGCCGGCATCACGGCGCTGTGTGGGCGAGCCGTTGCGACGCGGCCGCAGAATGCTGGCAATAAACAGCGAGGTGCGCGGGATATAGGCGTAACGACGGCGCGTTTCCGCCGGGCGTGAGAAATTGCGATAGATCGTATAGAGCATCAGTGCGAGATGCGCTGCCGAGATCAGGCTGAACATCATGGGAGCGCCAAACCTCTCAATGATCCAGCCAGCAATGAGCGGTGAGATGATCGCGCCCGAGGCATACAGGAAAATCAGCGAGGCACTAAGAGAAATCATCCGGTCATTCTGAACAAAATCAGAGGCATGCGCGGCGCATATCGAGTAGATCGGGAATGTCGTCAACCCGAACAGGAATGACATGATATAGACCAGCGGAATGCCGAACAGCCGCAGATCTGTGATCGGCAACATCATCGCCAGGCACAATGTGCTTGCCATGATACTGAACACAAGAAGAACCGAACGCCGGGACAGCCTGTCGGCCAGAAGTCCGGCCGGGTATTGAGAGATCATTCCGCCGACGGTGGAGACCACGAGGAACAGGGCGATCTGCGACAGGTCCAGCCCGACGGCGATGGCGTAGATCGGCCCAACTGACCCGAAGGTCGCAGTCGACAGTCCGGCGACGATGGCGCCGAAGGCGGCGAGGGGAGATACGCGGTAGGCGAACAATGGTTCGTAGCGTGTTGTTTCGGGAAGTTCCGGTTCCTTGGATTGTGTCAGCGCCAGCGGCATGATGGCGAAACACATGATGATGGCGATCAGGTTGTAGGACACATAGCTTGCCGGTGTCAGCGTCGCGATAATGGCATTTGCCATGATCTGTCCGGACATGTCGACAAGCCTGTAGATGCTGAAGATGCGGCCCCGGTTCTCGTTCCCGATCTTCGCCTGAAGCCAGCTTTCGATCAGCGTGTAGCATCCTGCCACGGAAAAGCCGGACAGCACGCGGATCACCGTCCAGAAAATTGCGTCGGGAAAAATCGGGTGGGCGATGATCGAAATTACGGCGGCCCCGGCCATCACCGCGAAGGCGCGTGAATGCCCGGCTCGCCTGACAAGATGAGGGCTGAAAATACACCCCAGGAGAAAGCCGGCGAAATGGCCGGATGCCAGCAGGCCGATTTCGACGGGTGAAAAGCCGAGAGCCTGGCCGGATATCGCATCAAACGGGCGAAGCGAGCCGATTCCCATCTGCACGAACAAAGTCGAGATAAGGAGCGCGGAGAGTGAGATCAGCAGGCGCATGCGAACGCTCTGGTTTCAGGTGACAGGCAAGCCGCGGCGCCCCAATGCGTCATCGGCGCGGGGCCTTGTTGGGGGACCCTGTTGGCCAGGTCAGGTTTGCAGAATGATGGTGGAGGCCCGAACCGGAATTGAACCGATGTACACGGTTTTGCAAACCGCTGCATAACCACTCTGCCATCGGGCCGCCGCAAAGGGTCTTAATACAGCATGAACCTGTCGTCAATCGACCATTCCTGTCCGCGACATGAGGATACACAGCAATACGCAGCAATACACACGGCAGGTTCCAAACGCCGATCCGGTATGCTAAGGGCTGCGCCGTGCAATTCTAAGCGATTTCAGCGTGACAGGGTGGGGACATGCGCGCAACCAGAGTATCAGCAAGGCAGGGCATATCGCTTGTCGAACTTCTTGTCGCTGTGGCGCTGCTGTCGGTGGTCAGCGTCGCGGCCTTCCAGCTTATCAACCTGACCGAGACAACGCTTGTCGGCTCGCAGACGAAACTTAGCCAGCAACAGCGCAGCGATGCCATTTCATCCTACATCTACAAGGATTTTTCGGCCCAGGCGCTGAATGACAACCTGACAACGCAAATCTATCAGAATCCGGACATGCCGGACGACCTTCGCAATAGCGGCAGCGTCACCGTGGCCACCCTGTTCGGGAACCGCGCCCGGGAGTTCCAGGGCAATCCTGTCTGTTCGCTGCTTGCGGATATCGATCTTGAATCAAGCAGCTTCACGATGAAGTCGAACTGTGTCGAGGTGGGCGGCGTGCCGGTTGCCTCGCTGATGAATGATCTGGTCAGCAAGGGCGTCGTGCTGACCATGGGGTTTGAAGGCGGGGTGGGGCGCTGTTCCGTCAGCAAGCCGATTGTCACCGACGGCGTTACCGGTGTCGCCACGATCAAAGTCGATGACAAATCCTGCCTGGCGCGTGGAGATGACCCGACAAGAGGGCTTGCCAAGTCGAGGAATGTTCTGTTGCCGCGATTTGTCGCCTACAGCACGGATGCGCCGAAGACCTTCTACACCTCGATGATCGAATCGCCCGACATTGCCACACCTGACGCCGGCCTGCAGATGCCGGACACCTATACGGTAATTGGCGGCGGTGTCCCGAACGCCACCAATATTGTCAGCGCCTTTGCCGACAACACCAGCCGCATGATCACCGTGGCCTTGCAGACCAACGAAAGGGACGCCGCGCTCTCCGCATCCGGACCGTCGTCAGTGGTTATCAAGGGGGCCGACACTGCCAGACTGTCGCTCAGCGGCACCGTCGCGTCGGTGCGCACAGCCCTCGAGACGCTGACCTACAGGTCGCCGAGCGGCTTCATGAGCGAGGACCTGCTCACCGGAACGCTTTTCGCCGGCAATACGAAGGTCAATGATCAGACCAAGCTTATCGTGAAGGCGAATTGTGGCGGCCAGACCTGTGGAACGGCGCTGATGTTCCAGCTTGGCAAGACAGATGCAAACGGCAATTTCCAGCGGACCCGCTATATCACCAGTGTCTCGAAATGCGGAACCGAATTGCCGTCGACATTCTACGGCTATTGCGGAACCTCCTTCAGGTTCGACCAGCGTGACGGGTCGCCGAACACCTATCCGGAGACCGGCAACAACTTCCATCTGAACTACTGCTCTGTCGCCGGCAAGCTCGAACCCTACAACAAGGCACTGACCTACACGCAGAATGTCGCGCTGAATCACAACAAGCTCTACACACGCACTGGCCAGCTTGGGCCGCGCGGCACACGGATGCTGGAGACACAGAAGTTTCCCTACATCACCTACTCACCGAAATTCCGTTCCTACCAGGAACCGGATTATGTGACTGTCTTCCTGTACGAGCAGGACAGCACGCCGCTTTCCGCGGTTGAGGAGAGCCACCACAAGTCGCTGACCGAGAACCGCTATTCCCTGTTTTTCCAGTTTGACACTTATGACAAGACGGGCGGGGATGTTTCGTTCCAGTTGAGCAATATCGAAAAGGGACGCGTGATGTCGGATCTGTATGATCCGTTCACCTTTCTTGATGACACCAGCGAATATTTCCCCAAGGTCAAAATCGGACAGAAACAGGTTGTTGACGAGTTCGGACGGCCGAAATTCGTTGATGTCTTTGAAACGCGGATCGGTTCGGATGGCACGCTCAGCACAACGGCGCGATGGACAAAGCCGAATGACGGTGTGGTGGTTCCGCTTCGTCTCGACAACACCTCGCTAGACCCGGGGACCGGCTATTATGAGCTGAAGAACTACAATCAGGGCACAGACAGGAGCGGAAGCCGCAACCCGAAGCTCAGCCTGCGAAGCTGGAACGGCCTCAATGGATGGAACATCCGGTCGACCAAGGTGACAAAGACGCCGTCAGGCTATGTCAGCGAGGTTGCCTGGCAGCAGTTCGATTTCAATCAGGGAATGGCGAACGAACAGACGGATTTCGAGCTTGTCGTCAGCAAGGCCCAAAGATGTCCGGGTCCCGGATCGTCGGTCCGGCCGCCGGGAAGCCCTTCGCCCGATCCTGACGGCGCATCGCCCGATCCTGACGGCGCATCGCCTGATCCTGACGGCGCATCGCCTGATCCTGACGGCACATCGCCTGATCCTGACGGCGCATCGCCTGATCCTGACGGCACATCGCCCAGCCCAGACGGATAAGGACAAAGCCGGATGTCAATCGACACGGCAAGTCCCCGGATCAGTATTTGCCGAAGCTGACAGTAAAATAGGCGTTGCGGGTCGAGGCGATCTCGGCGCCATAGACGCCAAGTTCCCCGTCGTCGGAAATGGCGCAGGATATGACAGCGTAGCGTTTGAAGCCGGTGGCGTTGTCGCTCTTGTCCAGGATGAACTGACCTACCCATCGGTTGTTGGAGATGGTCACTTGCGAGTTATAGACCGTGTTGTTGTCGGTCAGGCTTACGGTGCCAAGAAGATCGGGATCAATCGTGGTGATGCGTCTGCCGCAGATGGTCGCCAGTTCGCGGACCTTGGATGACTGCGTCTGGCCGAAGCTGGGAGGAATGCCGTTGGCGCGCTGCACGGAAAAGATGCCTATTTCCAGATACTCCTTTGCCTCCTTGTTGAGCAGCCCGACAAGCTGTTGTTTCATGGCCCTGATCTGGGTCTGGCGGGCTATTTCCAGCATCGGGACAGCGGAGATCGTCAGGATGACGATAACAAGCAGGACAGCCAGCATGGCGACGCCCTCATGCGCCACAAGAGGCCTTGGCACAGGGTGTATGCGGTCTGGGTGCGGGCGGTCGGAACGTGGCGGAAATTTCGGTGTTGGATCTGCCAAAGCTTTGCAATCTATGTCGTGCGCATCAGAGGAAATGCCGGAGTTTGCAAAGAATAGCAGAGCCGGACATGTTGCAAAGGGATATTCACGTCCGATTGTTTCTTATGAGGCCTGTAGTTATGCGGCTGGATGAACGCGAAAACAAGAAGTGCGGGAGAGGGCTACCCGGTGTCACGCTGGTCGAGCTTCTTGTCTATATGACCATCCTGTCTCTGGTCACCATCGGTATCACGCAGATGGTGACGCAGATCCAGAAGGCGAATGTCCAGACCGTCAATCTCGCTGACCAGTTTTCCGATGCCGACCTTGCGTTGCGGAGGGTCCAGATCAAGCTTGGCGATTCTGACAAGGTCGAGGTCGCTGACCTTGACAACAGGACGCCTAAGGGCTGCCTGCGGCTGAAGAATTTCGAGCAATATCAGAGAAACGCCGTCTATTTTGATGGTCGCAACCAGTTCCTTCGCGGCGGCAACGGGATTGCGAACGCCATCAGGATCAATGGCGGCATGTCGCGGACCGTGTCGGTCTGGGTGCGGATCGATCCAGATCATGCTGGCCGTTCAACGGTGGTGACCTGGGGCAATGGAGCCACAGCGGAATTCGGGATCGAGATCGCCAATGGCCAACCGGAACTGCAGTTGAACTGCATCAGGGTCTATCCGCAGACGACGCGCAATCTCGCCGATGGCGGCTGGCACCATATTGCCGTGACCTATCAGGACCCCGGCGGGCAGGTTGTCGACAGCAATTCAACCCGCATGTATATCGACGGGGCGCCCGTGCTGACCGCCATCGACAGATGCCCGGGAACCTTTCACAACACGATCAAGACAAATGAAAAGGCCCTGTTCATCGGTCGTCATCACCTGAAACGCCAGACCGGGTTCAAGGGGCTCATCTCGGATCTTCGCATATGGCGGCGTGCCTTGTCGGCGCCGGAGATCGAGGCCATCGTGAATCGCGATCCGTCCGCCGACGCGAATGTAGGCAATCTTCACGTCCGTCTGGCGCTCGACAATGTGACCGGCTCCGGCATCGCCAATGGTGGCAGCTGGGCCGGCGCGGTATCCCTTCAGGCGCAGAATTTCGGAACGCCGGCACGGGTCAAGGGCACGCTGGTCGACCAAACCAAATTTCATTCCTTCTGCATGGTGGATGAAAACAATGATGGCCTGCATGAATTGTGGGAATCCGAAACCGCGCTTGCCCTGCCGCAGCGTGTCGGTGGAAGTTACCAGCCGTCGCTTGCGCGCGAATGGGTCAGGAAGTCCGAAGATATCTTTGTTCCCAGCGCGGACGGTTTCTTCAAGGTTGTCGGCGAAAATCCGGAGACCGCGATCGCCAATTTCGCTGTCGGCAAAGGCATCGGCAACCAGAGGAACCTGCAGCAGAAGACCCAGTCAAAGCCGCTTGCCTCGACGAGAATCACGCGTCGGCTGGAACTGTGCACAATCAACGCCAGCATCGACCAGCCGGTGGACAATGTCACCGCGGCCCCGATCAGCGGCACCCTGTGCTCCTTCGACAGGGCCTTCATCGAAATCAAGGACTATATCCAGGGCCAGCATGGGCGGCTTCACATCAAGAATGTCACCTGGCACGGCACCGGGGATGTGCTGACCGCCACAAACATCCCGAACATGCCGGCCCGTGTGACCGCCACCTGGTACAAGAAGCTCGGGATCCTGAAACTGGTCAGCGATGTCAAACTGGACACCGCGGTCTGGGGACGGGTCATGGCAAACGCCCTGTATCTGCCGACAGGCCGGTCCTCGGACGCAACTGTGACCTTCAATTTCGGCATTGGCGCCCTTCCGTTCTTCGAGGGCGGCCGATACCGCATGTATGATTTCGTTGATCTCAGGACGGCCCCGCTCAGCTTCGATGACGCTATGCTGGCATCACAGAACCACAACACGCTTTTTTGCGGGATGCGGTCCTATCTTGCCACCATCACCTCCGAAGCCGAACAGACCCATCTTGGCAAGGTCATGCAGATTACCGGCAACGGCCAGTGGAAGAGCGGCTGGATTGGTGCGAAAACCGATGCAAGCCGCATTTTCGAATGGTTGGCCGGGCCTGAGTCCGGACAGCGGTTCTGGAAAGGAAACGGGCTGACCGGAAGCCCGTATGATGCGGTGGATGATGTGTCCGGCAAGCCTCACGACAAATTCGAATATGACCGCCAGCCATCCTTCAACGGCAATCACAGGCAGATGCTGATGCTGTCCAGATCCTATCCGTGGCAGTTGCGCTACAGCAACTGGGGTGGCGGCAAGGAAGCCGATCTGCCCTGGTTCCCGGACACCCACTCCTGTGATGCCAACAGCACCACAAAGGACGCGGCAAAATGCGAGCCTGTCCTGTCGATACCGGGCACAGCGGTCGCCATTCATGGTCACAGGCGGCGCGGCGGCGGCTGGTTCACATCGCCCGACAGTCATGCGACATGCGACGAGGCGGCCCAGCATTCGGTCTGCGGCTATTACCGGGAATTCGACGATGTCGGCAAGGAGGCGGATGCCCGCATCGGCGCGCAGGTAACCCTGAAAATGGACCGTTTCCGGGAATTTTGCCTGACACCCGACAACGCCACACCCTGAGTCCGGCTTGCTGCGCCAGCGGCATTGAATTCGGCGGCTCTTCGCCCTATAACCTCAGCATACCAGGTCCCGGAGTGCCGGGCCGTTTTCTGTTTCCAGGTGCCGGATCAGACTCATGGATGAAGCTCAGTACAAATTTGCCAGACAAACGATGGTCGATTGCCAGATCAGACCGACGAAGGTGACCGACGAGCGTGTCATTGACGCCTTCGCCACAATCCCTCGCGAGATGTTTGTGGGCCGTAATCAGCGTGCCATCGCCTATGTGGACGAGGATCTGCCGCTTCCTGGTGGCCGCTGCATGATGGAGCCGATGGTGCTTGCACGCCTGATCCAGGCCCTTGCCGTGCAGCCGGACGACAATGTGCTGGTGATCGGAGCTGCCACCGGATACGGCGCGGCGATCCTTGCAAGGCTCGCCGCCTCTGTCATTGCCGTTGAAACCCGCACGCAGATGGTTGAAAAGGCGCAGGAGACCCTTGTTTCCATCGGCGCCGACAACGCGGTCGCCATAAAGGGCCGCCTGACCGACGGCTTTGCCAAGGAAGGGCCCTACGACACCATCCTCATCGCGGGTGGTGTCGAGACCGTGCCGGACCGCGTTCTTGAACAGCTGAGCAACGGCGGAAGGCTGGTTGCGGTCTGGCGTCCGGACGGCAACGCGGTCGGCGTGGCCAGTGCCTGGACACAGGCTGGCGACAAGTTTGTCCGCAAGCCTTTGTTCGATGCGCAGGTGCCGGTGCTTGACGAATTCCGTTGCAAACGCGATTTTGTATTCTGAACAGGCTTGCGGCGAGGGGGTGCGTCACAGGTCACAAAGCATGGAAAGCCCGGACCTGATGCATCTGCCAAAACATCACATTTCTTTAGTCCTTGTCAGCGGGGCGATTTTTGCGGCTTTCGCTCTGCTTGGCACGCCTGCGGGGGCGCTGACGCTGGAGCAGACGCTGCGGTCCGCTGTCGGCAACAGTCTGGCGCTTCAATCGGCGCGCGAGACCTGGCTGTCCAGCCGCGAGGAAATCGGCACCGCGGTATCCACATCCGAATGGCGGGCCACAGGCACGGTGACCGGCAACCAGTACAAGACGGACGCCGCATCATCCGCGAAAAACGGATTTCTCGACTCGCAAAGCCTCAACGCCACGGTGAGCCTGAGCCGCAATCTCTATGACGGCGGGCAGATGGACGAGAATACACGGCTTCGTGTCATCCAGCTGGATATTGCCGAGGCGCGCTATTTTGCGGCGGAGCAACAGGTCCTGATGCAGGCGGTTGAAACCTACCTGTCTGTTCTGAAGGCCACACGGCAGGTGAATCTCAGCAGGTCGAATGTCGCGCGTCTTGAGCAGCATGTGACAGCGTCGCGGGTCAGGCTGGACGCCGGGGCCGCCACGCTGACGCAGCTGGCCCAGGCAGAGGCCCGTCTGTCGCGCGCACGCACGTCGCTGATCGATTCCCTGACGGCCTTGCGCAATGCAGAGGACAGTTTCCTGACGCTGACGGGAAGCGCCGCCGAATCCCTTGACGCCGATATCGACGCCGGTGCGCTTCCTTCCACCCTTCTGGAGGCAGATGATCTGGCCCGCGAAACCCATCCCGACGCGCGGGTCGCCCGCCTGCAGGTGGATGCCGCGATGCAACAGTTCAATGCTCTGATGGCAAGCGTCAAACCGACCGTCGCCTTTTCGCTCAACGCGACCGAGGCAATGGCAGAGGGCACACGCTCGGACAAGACCGAATTCTCTGCGCAGATCAAGCTGTCGTCCCCCCTGATGCCGACAGAATCCATTCGCGCCAAGTCGAGGGGCCTGTCGGCAAGCCTTCAGGCAGCGAAGTTCGATCGCGACGACAGGCTCCGCCAGATCAGTCTTGCGGTCCGGACGGCGTTCCGCAATCTGGAAACAGCGCGGTCACAGCGCGCTGCTGTGATTGCCGAGCTGGCAGCCTCGCGGCTGGTTGCGGAGGGCATAAACAATGAATTTCAATTCGGGCAGAAAACGACCCTCGACGTGCTGGACGCGGAACAGGACGTCAGTGATGCCGAGCTTCGGGAAGTGGACGCGGATCATGCGATCCTCATGGCTGCTTTCAGGCTCCGCGGTGCCAGCGGTCAGCTGACAGCGCAGTCCCTTGGCATCGATGACGTATTCGGACCTCTGGATGACATGCAGCCTGTCGAGCCGCGCTTCACCAGTTGGGTGCCGCTTGAAGTTGAATGGCCTGAGGCTGATGAAGGTCAGACGGATGACAAGGCTGCCGAAGCCACCAGCAAGGTCGCCGACGAGGCTGTCAGCGTCACGCCTGTCGCCGAGCTGGATGAGGCGGATCTGGCGGCCCCGGCCAGCGTGGCCGAAATCGCGACAATGCAGATTGACCTTCCCGGCGATGAAGGTGCCACGCCGGTGCGGTCCGGTGCTAACGAGCCTGTGATCGCAGGATCTGGCGGTGTTGTCTGGAACATCCAGACAAGCCTGCCCTGACGGTGGTGAGGATGGCCCCGGCTGTGTGTGAAAGGAAGCGGTGACGGTGGGGCACCAAAACGATTCAGGCAACGAGCGTGATGCGATCGCCGCAATCCGCGAGGCAGTGGAAGCGAACCAGCAGTCACTTGTCGGGATAGATGCCGATATCCTTGACCTTGACGACGTTGTCTGGCGCAGCCCGGCACGCCCGGTGGTCGACCCGACCGACATCATTGCGCGCCTCGCGGAAGAGGCAGACAAGGTTGCGCGTGGCAATGAGGACACGCCGCCAAGGGCGGCAGTCTACAGATCGCGCGCGGAACCCGACTTCGGCACAAGACGCCAGGCCGCGGCACGCCATCTTGCGGCAGCCACAGCTGACAATGGCTCGCCGGAGGTCACGACAGAAGACAGGATCCGGCTTCTTGTCACGGCATCGCTCGAGGCCGAGGGTAGGATTGGTGCGGACGGGAAGCTGGCCATTTCCGAAGACGAGCTGCGACAGCTGGTGCGCGCCCAGATAGATGACTATCTGGCGCAGCATATGACCGCAGACAACCAAGACGCATTGCACAGCCACCCCGAAATGCGTACAACCTCGGCTCGGGAACGAGATAACGACCGGGATTGATCTTGCGCCGCTGCCGGACTGCCCGGTGCGCGCGGTATTATTAGCCTTGTAGAACCAATCATGTCAGATACAGAACTCGCCAAGACCTATGATCCGAAGGCCATCGAGGCAGGCTGGTATGACCGCTGGGAAACCGGTGGCCATTTTGCCTGTGACCCGCAATCGACGGCACAGCCCTACACCATAATGATGCCGCCGCCCAATGTGACAGGCAGCCTTCATATGGGGCATGCCTTGACCTTCACGCTGCAGGACCTGCTGATCCGGTTCAACAGGATGAAGGGGCGCGATACCCTGTGGCAGACCGGGCAGGACCATGCCGGCATCGCGACGCAGATGGTCGTCGAGCGCCAGCTTGCGGAACAGAACATCGACCGCCGTGATATGGGCCGCGACGCGTTTCTTGAGAAGATGTGGGAATGGAAGGCGGAATCCGGCGGCACGATCCAGCGCCAGATGCGACGCCTCGGGGCATCGCCGGATTGGGAGCGCAACCGGTTCACCCTTGATGACGGCCTGTCGCGCGCTGTGGTGAAGACTTTCGTCCAGATGCATCGCGACGGCCTGATCTATCGCGACAAACGTCTGGTGAACTGGGATCCCAAGCTGCTGACAGCGATTTCCGACCTCGAGGTGGAGCAGCGCGAGCAGGAAAGCTCGATGTGGCATCTGAAATACCGGCTCGAAGGGGCGGAGGACGAGTTCATCTCGATTGCCACCACCCGTCCGGAGACCATGCTTGGCGACGGCGCGGTCGCCGTGCATCCCGATGACGAGCGCTACAGGCATCTTGTTGGGCGCATGTGCATCCTGCCCCTGTCGAACCGGCCGATCCCGATCATCGCCGATGAATATCCCGACCCGGAAAAAGGGTCAGGCGCGGTGAAGATCACGCCGGCGCATGATTTCAACGACTTCGAGGTGGGGCGTCGCCATGATCTGCCGCTGATCAATCTGATGACGGCGCAGGCGAAGATGGAGGTGATCCCCGAGATCCCCGAACGCTATCAGGGCCTTGACCGGTATGAGGCGCGCAAGCTGATCCTCGCCGATATGGCGGAACAGGGGCTTGTGGAGCGTGAGGAGAAGGTGGCGAACAGCGTCCCGCACGGCGACCGCTCCGGCGTCGTGATCGAGCCATGGCTCATGGACCAGTGGTATGTGAATGCCGAGGAGCTGGCAAAGCCTGCAATCAAGGCTGTCGAGGACGGGCGCACCCGCTTCGTCCCGGAACGCTGGTCAAAAACCTATTTCGAATGGATGCGGAACATCCAGCCATGGTGCATTTCGCGCCAGCTGTGGTGGGGTCATCGTATTCCGGCCTGGTACGGCCCTGATGAGCATATCTTCGTCGAGGAAACCGAGGAGGCGGCCCTTGCCGCCGCCGCCGCCCATTACGGCAAGGCTGTCGAGCTGCGCCGCGACGATGATGTGCTTGATACCTGGTTCTCCAGCGGGCTCTGGCCGTTTTCCACGCTTGGCTGGCCGGATGAAGACGCGGCGGTGAAGCGCGACCTTGAGCGCTATTATCCCGGCGATGTTTTGGTCACCGGCTTCGACATCATCTTCTTCTGGGTTGCCAGGATGATGATGATGAGCATGTACGCCATGGATGGCGAGGTGCCGTTCCGCGATGTCTATATCCATGCCCTTGTCCGCGACGAGAAGGGCCAGAAGATGTCCAAGTCAAAGGGCAATGTCATGGATCCGCTCGACCTGATCGAGCAATATGGCGCCGACCCGCTTCGCTTCACCCTGGCGGCGATGGCAGCCCAGGGGCGCGACATCAAGATGTCGACGACGCGTCTGGAAAGCTATCGCAACTTCGCGACAAAGATCTGGAACGCCTGCCGCTTTCTGCAGATGAACGGCTGTACCAGCGGTGGCGCCGCTTTCGACCTGTCCTCGGTCAAGGAGCCGGTGAACCGCTGGATCGTCTCGGAATATAACGAGGCCATTGCGCGTACAACGACAGCCATTGAGAACTACCGTTTCAACGAGGCTGCCGACGCGCTCTACAGCTTCGTGTGGCATTCCTACTGCGACTGGTATGTCGAGCTCATCAAGCCGCAGCTGGACGGCGAGGCGGCAGAGACCCGCGCCACCGCGGCCGCCATCCTGGCCGGCGCGCTTCGCCTGCTGCATCCGTTCATGCCCTATCTGACTGAAGAGCTGAACGAGAAAATCTTCGCCAGCACCGGGATGATGATTACCGAGTCCTGGCCAGAGCCAGTCACGATTCCTGAAAGCGAGTCGCCGCAGGAAATCGGATTTCTGATAAATCTTATCAGTGAAATCAGATACATCCGGTCGGAAATGAATGTTCCGCTTTCAGCAAAGCCGGCGCTTCAGCTGCGTGGTGCCACCCGGCTTCAGGCCCGTTCCATCGAGGTGAATGAGGCGGCCTTGCTGCGTCTGGCGCGCCTTGAATCGGTAGAGCCTGTCGAGGGTTTCGGCAGCGGGACCGCGCGCGGCACCGTTGATGGCGCGGATATCGGCCTGCCGCTTGCCGGCATCCTTGACCTCGAGGCCGAGCGTGCGCGCCTTGAAAAGGCGATTGTCGGCGTCACCGGCGAAATGGAAAAGATTTCGCGCAAGCTCGACAATCCCGGCTTCATCGCCAAGGCTCCCGACGAGGTTGTTGCCGAGAACAGGCGGCGTCTTGATGAGGAGACAACGCGGCGCGGCGCTCTCGAGGCAGCGCTGGCCCGTCTGGACTAGATGCTCTAAGCTCCGTTCGGAAGGCTTTTGATCCGCAACTTGATACGTAACCCTACGTCACTTTCGGTGTGAACATGAAAAACTCGAAGACAGTCCTGATCGACAAGAACCCTGGCCGCAACTCTCAGACATTTGGCGTGGCGCGCGAACTTGGCACCTCGGTGGATCTGATCCACGAGCCATCCATCGGCGTTGTCGGCAACAAGGGTGATTCACAATGCTATATCGGTGTGGCGCCGAAGGTCGAGACCATTCATGACGCGCTGCGCGCGCGGGTCGGCACCGAGGGCGGACAGATGGCCATGCGGCTGGTGCAGCCGGAATTCACCATCGCCACCTCCGACGGTATTCGCAACGGCACCAAGGAGATGCGGTATTCGCTGATCGGCCGCGAGGTCACCAACGACTCCCTCTGCGAGCATCTGAGCGCCTCCGGCCTTGAAGGTGTGATCGCGGTTGTCGCCTGTGACAAGCCGCCGGTCGGCACGCTTGCCGCGATCCTGGAACATAACCGTCCGGCGATCATCATGTCTGACGGCTCGATCCGTCCCGGCACTGACTCCGCGACAGGAGAACCCATCGACATCATCACAAGCTACCAGCTTGCCGGAAGCGACGACGACGCGCTGAAGCGGCGGATCGCGCTCGAGGCCTGCCCGGGGTTCGGCAGCTGCGGTGGCATGTTCACCTACAACACCATGCAGACCTTCATCGGTGTCGTCGGCATGCAGCCGCTTCACATGGTTTCGCCGGCTTCGCAGGACGAGCGCCGCCTGACCGAGTTCCCGGACCAGCTGATCGACTATCTCGGCAATATGGTGGCCAAGGACATCAAGCCGCGCGACATCGTCACCAGCGAGTCCATCCGCAACGCCATCATCGTGGCGATGGCGGTCGGCGGATCGACCAATGTCATGCTTCATGCGCCGGAAATCGCGCGCGCCGCGGGGTACAGCAACTTCTCGCGCGATGTGATGAGCGCCGAGGAGTTCAATCACCTGTCGAGCGAGGTCATTCCGGTGATTGTCGATGCGCGTCCGTTCGGCCGCTTCTCGATGGTCGATATCGACGCAAGGGGCGGCATCCAGGTCTT
>JBMHCH010000166.1:0-11954 GCA_049890015.1 Puniceispirillaceae bacterium (SeqCode) | reverse complement strand
GGCAGCAGCTTTTCGCGGGCGATCTTGGCATCGCCCAGTACTCCGAATCTCATTTTTCACTCCCCCTCTATCCCGAAAAGCGTGACCAATATTCCGTGCCGTGACAAGGGGGGTGGGGCAAACCGTCCGGCATGCGGCCGGCCTGCCGGCACAGGGGCTAGGCGAGGCGGCGGCGGCTGTGCCATGCTGGCGGCAGACCTCAACAACAGGCCATCCCCGCCTTGTCATCCCCCGTTCCCCCGACCAGCTCCGTCCTGACCCGCCTTCACCCGCATGCGCCGGCGATCCTGATCATGGTGACGGCGCTGTGCCTGGCGGCGCTTGGCGGGGCGGTGATCAAACTTCTGGCAGGCGATATGCCGCCGGTGCTGCTGGCTTGGTTCCGCTTTGCCATCTATGGCGCGATCCTGATCCCGCTGGCGGCCTGGCGCGGCGGCAAGGCCTGTCTTCGGCCCTCGCGCCCGCTTGTCCAGATTCTGCGCGGGCTGCTGCTGGCGGCTGGCAACACCGCCTTCCTCTTCGGCGTGCTCCATGTCGATTACGCGAACGCCATCGCCATTCTCTATATCTATCCCTTCATCATGGTGGGGCTGTCGGCGCTGATCCTTGGCGAGCCGGTATCGCGCCCGGCCTGGATCGGCGTGGCTGGAGGGTTCTGCGGTGTTCTGATGGTCATGCGGCCGGATCCGGCAACGCTTGAGGTCGGCGCTCTCTTCATTCTTGTCACCGGCTTCACCGTCGCCCTGCAGCTGCTTTTGAACCGCAAGCTTGGCTCGGAATCAGACCCGCTGCTTGTCTCCATGTGGGGGGCGGTGGTGGCGGCCCTTGCGCTCAGCCTGGCGCTTCCCTTCACCTGGCAGATGCCGACAGCGGACCATCTGGTGCTGATCGGGGTAGTTGGCGGGCTGACAGCGCTCAGCAACACATTGATGATCATCGCGATGGCGCGCGCGCCGGCCGGGCAGATCGCGCCCTTCACCTATTTCGAGATCATTGCCGGCATTGTCATCGGCATGGTGATGTTCGGCACGCTTCCCGACGGGCTGTCCTGGGCAGGCATGGCGCTGATCGCGGTCAGCGGTATCGCGGTGAAGCGCTTTCCAGGCGTGCTGAAGCTCCGCCGCCGCGAGAAATTCTGACCGGACCCCGCATATCCCGCCTCGGTTATTTTGACAGGGGGCGGTCCGGCGGTCATCATGCGCCCCGGATTCGCGACAGGAACAGGGTCATGCCGGAACAGGTCGATGTGCTGATCATCGGCGGCGGTGCCGCCGGGCTGATGTGCGGGCGGGTTGCCGGCGCGCGCGGGCGATCCGTGCTGATCCTTGACCATGCGAAGAAGCCTGCCGAGAAAATCCGCATCTCCGGCGGCGGGCGCTGCAATTTCACCAATATCCATTCAGCGCCTTCCGCGTTCCTGTCCGACAACCGGCATTTCTGCAAATCCGCCTTCAGCCGCTATACGCAGGACGACTTCATCGCGCTGGTGAGGCAGCATGGCATCGCGTTCCACGAGAAGAAGCTTGGCCAGCTGTTCTGCGATGACAGCGCGCAGCAGATCATCGACATGCTGCTTGCGGAATGCGCCGCCGTCGGGGCCGAGCTGCGGCTGGACACGGCTGTCGACTCCGTCGCCGCGCTACCGCAGGGCGGCTATCGGGTCGTGGCATCCTGCGGGGTGGTGGAATGCGCCTCGCTGGTGATCGCCACCGGCGGGCTGTCGATCCCGAAGATCGGCGCGACCCGCTTCGGCTATGATGTGGCGCGGCAGTTCGGGATGACGGTGACGGAGCTTCGTCCGGCGCTGGTGCCGCTGACCTTCCAGGCGAATTTCCTCGAGCGGTGCAGGGCGCTTGCCGGCCTGTCGGTCGATGCCGAGGTGCGCCATGGCAGGACCATGTTCCGCGAAGGGCTGCTGTTTACCCATCGCGGCCTGTCAGGCCCGTCGATCCTGCAGATCAGCAGCTATTGGGACGAGGGCGAGGGCGTGACCATCGACCTTGCCCCCGGGCATGACATCGCCGCCATGCTGACGGACGCGAAGACAGTATCGCCGCGGCGCGAGGTGCTGACCGAGCTGGCCGAGACGCTGCCGAAGCGGCTGGCGGCCGATATTCTTGACGAGCTGGCGCTTGGCGGGCGGCTTGCGGAGCTGCCGAAAAAAGCGATTGCGGCGATCGGCGAGCGGGTCAACCGCTGGCAGGTGCGCCCCAGCGGCACCGAAGGCTACCGCACTGCCGAGGTGACCCTTGGCGGTGTGGATGTCGCCGGCCTCTCGGCGAAGACGATGGAGGCGAAGGGGCAGCCCGGCCTCTATTTCATCGGCGAGGTGGTGGATGTGACAGGCCATCTTGGCGGCTATAACTTCCAGTGGGCCTGGTCCTCGGCCTTTGTCGCCGGCGAGGCCGCCTGACGCCCCGTCACAGAATGTCCGGCATGCCGCCGGCGCCGGCGTCCTCCTGCAGCTGCTCCGTCACCAGGAAATCCTGATCGACCTCCGGCGGCCCCTGAGCGATCAGGCCGGTGCTGCCGGATGACGAGGTGGAACCCGAAGGGTCCTGAAGCCATATGCCAAGATTGATCACCTTAGTCGGCTGAAACCCCAATCCGGTGCCGGTGACCATTATGGTGTAATTGTACCAGCCGGCCGGAGCGCTGCTCCACTCGAAGCCCTGCTGAAGCTTGATCCTGAAAATATTCGTTTCGCCATCCTTCAGATTGACCTTGAAGAGGTCATTGTCCTTGGTGAACTGATCGCGCGGCGTCAGGATCACTTGGTTTGTGCCCTGGCCGTCATCCTGGATCCTGATGGTGCCGATGCGTCCGTTCTTCGGCCCGCTGCCGCCTGCATTCAGCGCCGCAAGGCCCGGTTGCAGTTCAACGACCTTGTTGTCAATTCTAAGCGAAAAATCGGTCGGCTTCAGGTCAGCGCCTTCGGGGATCTCGTTCACGGTGAAGGTCAGGTCATTGCTTGTCGATGACACAGTCGAGCCCTGCTTCGACAGCACGTTGGCGGTGTAGTCTCCGGATGCCGGCGGGGCGAATACGTTCTCCTCCGTCTGTTCCGTCGAAGGTTCCGGCGTTTGCCACCGGTATTCATAGGTTGGCGGGATATCCGGGTCCCTGACCTCATATCCGATGACCCTGACTTTCTGGCCGTAATCGAGAACACCATCAGACTCTTCCCAAAGGCCATCCTCGGTCTGTTCCTGAAGCGTCGGCTGGCTCACGACTGTGGTCGGCTCGTCTATGTTCCTGATCGCGAAATAGAATGTCGAGCTGGTATATGCCTCGCCTGTGTCCTTGTCCGTGGCCACGATCCGAAGCGACAATTTGCGGTATGCCAAGGGGTGCGCCGGATAGAGCGGCGGCAGGGGGTTGCCATCATCCCCTGTGCCATCATCCCCTGTGCCATCATCCCTTGTATGTTCGAAATCGAAATCCCTGTTCAGATGGACCCTGATGAACTTGAATGACCGTTCGGTGTAGCGGTACCCGCCCTGTTCATCCCTGATGGATTCCCTGCTGATAAGGTCAGGAAGATAGAACCTGTCATCGGGCGTGAACTCATCGCTGTCCCAGTTTGACTCGATGACGAAATCGAAGGATTTGTCCCTTGGATAAAACAGCTTGTAGGGAACGGTATTGTATTCCCAATTCCTGTGGATCGTCTTCTCCGGCACCGCCCGGTTTCTCAGGACATCCTCGAAATCCGCCCATTGACCGCTTTGATGCTGCCATTCATTGATGCCAAGGCTCAGCAGGTTGGAGTTGACCAGAATCTCTGTCGTCTGGGAGACCACGCGCCCTGTATCGTCCTCGGCCTGAAGTTGCAGATCATACTGGCGGCCGCTGACAAGCTCCGCCCCGGCCCTGGCGAAAATCTGTCCGTTCCTGAGAACAAAAACATCGCCTTCGTTCAAAAGTGTGACAGATGGTGTGTCGCCGTTGGGGTCGGTCGCGGCATAGCGCAGGCCTGTAGGCGTGTCTTCATAGGTCGGGCTTCTCTCGACAAGAAACGCTGTCCCGGTCACGCTCAGGACCGGGTCCTGCGGCGTGGTACTGTCAGGTTCCTGTTGCTGTGGCGGCTGCGGAACAGCAGGGGGCTCTGCCGGCTGCTGCGGCTGTTCAGGCGGATCGGGCTCCGGTGCCACCTCCCTCGCGGCGACATCGACAAGGCCGCTTTGAAAGACCTGCCTGTTGTCCTGTGTGTCGGTGACGGTCAGGATGGCCTGATAGGTCCCTGCCTCGGCCGGGGTGAAAGTTGATCCTGTTACCGGCCTGCCGTCAGGGCCATTGATCACGACCCCATCTTTTTTCCATGTGATCTGCCGCTGCTGCACCCCGTCAGGGTCATCCGCCTGTCCGATTGCGACAAGCTCAGCGCCCGTCTGATAGCCTGTCGCCGAGGGCTGGATGCTGATCTCCCCGGTGGCAGGCTCGTTCTGGTTTCGCAGATATACGCTCGCCTCGCGGTGAACAGTCCTGCCGGTGTCATCGGTGATGGTGAAGCGAAGCCTGATGATGCCGTCCGGATTCCCGGGGTGTTCAAAATCGATCTTCACGCCCGACTTGATATGCAGGCTTTCGCCGCTGACTTCGAAACGGCTGTCTTCCCGCCATATGTCTCCGGTCAGGCTTTCGATCATCAGGGGCCGAACGGTGCCGCCAAGGTTGTTCACCCGCACCGTGATGCCGGTGTCGATCTGCGCGTCAGTGTCCGCCGTGCCGACGGTTTCATCGATCAGCAGTGGCTGCTCGGGTTCGGTGACGGTCAGCTCTGTCTCGACCCGCAAGGTGAATGTCTGTGCTGGCGCGGGGCCGCTTGGCACGCCGGTGCCGATGGCGCGGAGGTCCGCTGTGTGCTGGCCAAGGAGATCCTTGTCCACTTCCAGTCCGGGCCTGAGGTGAAGTTCGAATGTGGCGCTGCCGATCTGCTTCAGCCTGAAAATACTGTCTGATGGCAGTTGTTGCAGCCTGACAAAACCTTGTCCGTCATCGACGATCGTGATGGTGGTCAGGGCGCTGGACAGGGTCTGCCCTTCCTTGAGGGTGAGTGTGGCCGGCTCCAGCCTGATGTCTGTCGGCTGCTGGTCCTCGACCACCGGGTCTTCCTCCGGTTCCGGATCCGCCTCTGCCGGCAGGCTGGTGAAACTGAACCAGGCTCGCGCGGGTTCGCTTCCGGGGGTCTCCCTGCTGACCGTGATCAGCAGCGCGGCCAGGGACGGTATGTCCTCCGGCGCTGTCGACGGTTTCAGCCGCAATTCATATGTGGTGCGGCTCTGTCGCGCGATCTCGAAATATCTGACCTGGGTGCCCCCCGCGACAGTGACCAGGAAGTCACTGTCGCTGTCATCAAGGATGGTGACGGTGGCAAGGATGGTCGGCTTGTCTGTCCCCTCGGTCCATTCAAGGCTGGTTGCGGACAGCTGGATGGTCGGCGGCTGCGGCGGCTGGGGCGGGTCCGGCTGGGGCTGTGGTGGCACCACAACAGGGTCCCCGGGCTGCTGTCCGGTGCCGGGTGGCTCTGGCGGCGGCGGGGCGTCATTGGTGATGGTGAAGGTGAAGCTCCGCGGCGCTGGCCGTGTTCCGTGACCGCTTGTCGCCGGTCTGACAGTCACTGTCACCGTCGCATCGGCATCCACGCTGGTGTCGGCGTCCTGCTTGAGGAATATCCCGCCATTCCGGAACTCGAAATCCCGCGCGGTCAGGCTGTGTCCCGTGCCAGACACGGAGAATGTGACGCCGTTGCTCCGGCCGGCCGGCGCCGGGTTGTCATTGTCAACAAACGTCACCCGCGCCAGTTCGATCCCGCCCGTCTTGTCGGCGCTCTCGCTGAAGGTGGTATTGGCCCTTGACTGTGCCACCGTCATGCTGGCGGGCTGCTCGTCCGAATTGGTGATGGTGAAGCTGACCCGCTGCTGGCTTGTCCGGCTGGCGTCGGCGCTGTCCTGCGCCATGACCGTGAATGACACGGTGCGGCTTGCTTCGCCCGCGGCATCAAGATCGATGGCGCGGGTCATTGTCACGATGCCGGAGGCGGCATTGATGGCAAGCCAGTCCGGCGCGCCCTGCAGCGAGAAGCGCACCTGTCCGCCGCTGCCGGCCCCGATGACGGCGTTGGCGTTATAGACCACAAATCCCGGCGCTGTCTGGTGTTCCATCAGATCGGTGCCGGTCTCGTCCGAGGTGAAACGCGGCACGGCAACCGGTTCAGCTGCAACCGGCTTGGGCTTGAGTTCGGCAAGCGCCAATTCCAACAGCTCGATTCGTCTGGTGTTGCTGGCTATGGCATCCGTGATCTTCGGAAGTGCGGCGATGACCAGCCTGTTGATGGCCTGCTGGGCCGGATCGGTTGTCAGCTCATACGGGCTCTGGGACAGGTAGTCGAAGTTCTCGTTCAACTGCTCCTGCTTGATATCCCCGGTCACCAAACCATGGGTGACGGGCGAGACGACCTTCGATCCTTCCGGCGCCAGAAGGGTGTCAGGCAATGCGCTGTACTTGGTATTCCTGGTGTCCACCATCACCGGACTGCTGGCAATATTCTCCGGCACCTGGCCGCGATACTCACCCTTGATGTTGACCTCGCCGGGAACACGGTAGTCACCGGTGTCGATCTGCTTGTTGCGGTTGACGTCAAGCCAGACCACGCCGCCTTCCAGCGGACGGTTATAGGCAAAGCCCGACAGCTCGACCATCCTTGTGCCGCCGCTACCGCCGCCGCCTCCACCCCCGCAGGCGGCCAGCAACAGCAGCCAGACAAGCGAGACCGGGGTCTTGTCCAGACCGGTCTGCCGGCGGTTCGGCCTGTAGACATATCTGAAGCTGTCGGCGAAATTCGACAGATGGCCGGGGTCGATCAATCGTGGCAGTGTGTGCTGCATCCGTGTGCGTCCTGAAACAGTTTCCGGTTGTGGTCTGCAATGCCGGTCTGACGCGCGCCCATGATCCGCCCCATGATCCGGTCCATGATCCGCCCATGATCCGCCCATGATCCGGTCATGATCCGTCCGGTCCAGTCCGGTCATGATCCGTCCAGTCCCGGTGGCGGTCAGCATGGCCGAGCGTCGCATCCGGATGATAACCGGGGCAGGGTTAATATTCCGTTTAGGTGAGGGTGTTATTTGCAGTTGGATGCGCCGCCGATCCCGACTTGAACAGCTGTGCCGGTCCCCCATATGCTGGGGGTGGGCCGCCCGTGTCGGTGTCCGGTCCCGCCGCGCCGCCGCGCCGCCGCGCCCTCTCCATTTTTCGGGGGTCAGTTTTTCGGGGGCCCGTTTTTCGGTTTCAGTACAGAGAGTGTTTTATGTCGATCCGTCCCATCAAGATGCAGTCCAGCGCCACCCCCACCATGGAAGGGGCCGGGGTTCATCTTCATCGTGTCTTCGGCTTCGGCGACACCGACATGTTCGATCCGTTCCTGATGATGGATGATTTCCGCAATGACGATCCGCAGAAGTTCCTGAAGGGGTTTCCCTGGCATCCGCATCGCGGGATCGAGACCATCACCTATGTCCTGAAAGGCAATGTCGAGCATGCGGATTCGCTCGGCAATCAGGGGGTGCTGAGCGATGGCGACGTGCAATGGATGACCGCCGGGTCCGGCATCATCCATCAGGAGATGCCGACCGGCAACACAGCCGGCCAGATGCACGGCTTCCAGCTCTGGGCCAACCTGCCGCGCGACCAGAAGATGTGCACGCCGCGCTACCAGGATGTGAAATCCGGCGATATCGCCAGCCTGACGGATGATGACGGCACCCATATCCGGGTGATCGCCGGCGACTATCGCGGCTATCGCGGGCCGATAGACGGCATCGATACCGATCCGATGTATCTGGATATCGCCATGCCGGCGAATGCGACCCGCCGCTTTCCCTTCGACACGCGCCGCCAGGGCTTTGCCTATATTTTCGAGGGAAGCGCGCATTTCGGCAACGCCTCGGCCCCGTTCGGGGTCAATATCGAGAAGGAATTCAACGGCGAGGAGCTGAAAATCCGCGACCAGTCCGGCAACCGCACGCTCGTGGTGTTCGGGGCGGGCGACGAGGTCGAGGTGACGTCGGGCGAGCATGGGGTGCGCTTTCTTCTGGTGTCTGGCGCGCCGCTTCGCGAGCCTGTCGCCTGGCATGGCCCGATCGTGATGAACACGCGCGAGGAATTGCAGCATGCCTTCCGCGAGCTCAACACCGGCCAGTTCGTCAAGGAAGGCGCCGAGGGCTGGATGAATTCGCGGGGCAGATGATGTATCGCCCGGAGGTTCCAGACGGCGAAAACGCCTCGCTCGACAGCGCCATCGCGCCCGATGGGCGGCCTGAGGCCGGCATCACATACCGGGTGCCGCCGCGTTGCGGCGTGGCGGTGCGGGTGGCGGCCGGCCAGTCGATCCGGGTGATCAACACGCATGGCACGCAGGTCTGTGATTTCTGGGCCTTCTGCGACGGCAATCTTCGGGAAATCCTGTCGATGGCGCATTGCCATACCGAGACAGGCGGCATCATGCCGGCGGTCGGCGATGTGCTGGTCAGCAACCGGCGGCGGCCGATGCTCCGCATCCTGTCAGACGACAGCCCGGGCGTTCACGACACGGTTATCGCCAGCTGCGACTGGCCGCGCTATCAGGTTCTGGGATGCACCGACTATCACGACAACTGCGCCGACAATCTGCGCATGGCGCTGATCGCCATTGGCGAGGCGGCGCCGATGGTGCCTGATCCGTTCAATCTGTGGATGAACATCCCGGTCTCGCCGGAAGGGCGGATCAGCTGGCAGGCCCCGCTGTCATCCGCCGGCGACAGCATCGTGATGCGCGCCGAGACCGACATCATCGCGGTGATGTCCGCCTGCCCGCAGGACATCACCCCGGTGAATGGCGATGCGCTGGCCCCGACCGAACTTCATTTCCGGATCGAAGAGACAGCCTGACCTAGCCAAGCTGCAGGACATAACCGGCATAGGCAAGCAGCATCGCCGCCCCGGCGGTGCGCCCCAGCCTTCTGAAGATGAGTCCGCCGGCGACAACGGCCAGGCTGGCGGCCAGCATCAGGCCGAAATCCACCCCGAGAAACCTCGCATCGACCTCGATCGGGGATATCATGGCGGTGGCCCCGGCGATCCCCAGAAGATTGAAAATGCTGCTGCCGACAACATTGCCGATGGCGACCTCCGAATGCCGGTTCCAGGCGGCGATGGCGGCCGTGACAATCTCCGGTGCCGCCGTGCCGACAGCGACAACGGTCAGCCCGATGACAGCCTCGGACACGCCAAGAAGAAGGCTGAGGCGCACCGCGCCATCGACAAACAGGTGCGAGCCGAGAGCCAGCGCGGCCAGAGCCCCGGCGATGATGAGAAGATCGCGCAGCATGGCCCTTCCGGGGGCGGGTGTCGACGCCGTTTCCGCCGTGCTGTCAGGCGTCCTGTCACCGCTATCGTCCGACGGCAGCAGAAACGCGGCCGCTGTGTAGGCGGCAAGGCAGGCCAGCAGGGCGCACCCGTCCAAACCCGATATCCGGCCATTCCACGAGACAAGCGCGAACAGAAGCGAGGCGGCGATGAGGACGGTGCCCTCGCGCCGGACCGTCTTCCGTATGACCGTGACCGGAAAGATCAGTGCCGATACCGCAAGGACCAGCAGAAGGTTGGCGATATTGCTGCCGATGATGTTGCCGATGACGATATCGTCATGGCCTGTCAGCACGGCATCGAGGGAGATCACAAGCTCCGGCGCGGATGTGCCGAAGGCAACGATGGTCAGGCCGACGACAAGCGGCGACACATTCAGCCGCGCCGCCAGCATCACCGCATGGGTGACCAGAAAATGTCCGCCAAGCAGGAGAAGGGATATGCCGCCAAGAAGCAGAAGGGTCACGGACATGACGTTTCTGTTCCGCTGCCTGGCCGGTCAGCCGCGCCGGGCGGTCATGTGGATGCAGGGTTCCGGCTCGCCGAGCATGCCCGTAATCGAGTCTGTCTCGATCTCGACTGGAGTGAATCCCGCGGCTGAAAGATGGCCCTTCATCTCCTCTTCGCCGAAATAGGCGTAGAACCTGCCAGCCGCGTCGCGCGCCTCATGGTCGCCCAGCTTCAGCCCCAGATAGAGGATGCCGCCGGCCTTCAGCGCCCGATGAATGCGCTGCAGATTTGCCGGCATGGCGTCGCGCGGCGCGTGCAGCAGGCTGAAACTCGCCCAGACGCCGTCATAGAGCGCCTCGTCCGTCAGCTCGTCAAAGCTGAGCTGCCGCGCATCCAGCCCGTGAAGTTCCTGCGCCAGGGCAACCATGTCCGGCGAGGCGTCAATACAGCTGACCGCAAGGCCGGCATCCCGCATCCTCGCGGCGCTGTCGCCAACACCGCAACCAAGGTCCAGCACCGAAGCACCGGCATGCAGCCTCTGGATGAACCCGCCAAGACGCCGGTTCCCGCCCTGTTTTGTCACAAGGTTGCGGTAGCGGTCGATATTCGCGGCATAGGCCGCCATCGTTCCCTGATCAGCCATAAGGGTCCTCCTGTCGCCGGGAAGCCTATCAGGACCGTCAGGCCCGCGCCATAGCGGCGAGGGACTTGCCTGTCAGACCGCAATGACTTTACAAGATAGCCGGCGGCCCCTTTGCGCCGCGCATTACAGACCGGACCATTCGCCATGACCGACACGCCAAACCTCAGGGAGGAATGCCTTCTTCCCATTGATCAGGACGGCCTTGTTCCGCCAGGCCGAAGCGCGCATCCGCCGCGGATCCTGATGCTCTACGGATCGCTTCGTGACCGCAGCTATTCGCGCCTGGCGGCGGAGGAGGGCGCGCGGATTCTTGAGCGGTTTGGCGCCGAGGTGCGGTTCTTCGAGCCGTCCGGCCTGCCGCTGGTGGATGACGGTGTCGATGCCAGTCACCCGAAGGTGGCCGAGCTTCGCGATCTTGTGACCTGGTGCGAGGGCATGGTCTGGTCCTCTCCCGAACGCCATGGCGCGATGACCGGTCTGATGAAGACGCAGATCGACTGGATACCGCTGTCGCTTGGCGGCGTGCGCCCGACGCAGGGAAAGACGCTGGCGGTGATGCAGGTCAGCGGCGGCAGCCAGAGCTTCAACACCGTCAACCAGCTTCGCATCCTTGGCCGCTGGATGCGTCTGCTGACGATCCCGAACCAGTCATCGGTGGCCCGGGCCTGGGACGAATTCGACGAGTCGGGCCGGATGAAGCCCTCGCCCTTCTACAACCGGCTTGTCGATGTGATGGAAGAGCTGCTGCGTTTCACCATTCTGACGCGGGACATCAAGGATCTTCTGGTCGACCGCTATTCCGAACGTGTGGAAAGCCACGCGGAACTGTCAAAACGGGTACGCGCACCGAAGAGCTGAGCCGTCATGTGATCCTGACCGCGCCCTTCGGACAGGAGAAATCGAAGGCGAGCGAGGGCGGACCGCTGGCGATCGTCATCATATGGGCAAGGCCGAGCCTGTCCATGCAGTCGGTGATGAAGGACGGATCGGGATGGGTCGCGGCGATGCCGGCAAGACCGACATCTTCCGCAGGCAGCGCCGCAACAGGATCTATGCCGTCAGGCCATTGGATGAGCGCCGGCAGGATGCCATCGGCCGCCAGCCCGCCATCCCCTGGCACTGTCAGCCGCCAGTGAAGGTCGCCGCGCGTAACGGTGATGATGTCGCCAGCATCATAGCCGCATGTGCTGACCGCCTCATGAATGTCAGTGACAGCCGCCACCCAGCATAGCGCACGGGGACCCTGTGACAGGTGATCCCGGGTGCCGGTTCTGTCGAGACCGTACCAGCGCGGCCGGGAGGGCGCCGCCGCCGAGGGGTCTGCCGCGATGATCTCGAGATATCCGTGCGATCCCCGAAGCCGCATGAGCCTGTTATGCGTCGCCATCAGGGGATGTTTGCCGCCGCCGCCTGTCGCCGCGCCAAGCCATTCTTCCACCTGCTCTGTACCCGGCGT
>JBMHCH010000165.1:0-23607 GCA_049890015.1 Puniceispirillaceae bacterium (SeqCode) | reverse complement strand
TCACGCCGGCTTCGTGCGTTTCGGCAAGCTCCGCCGCCAGTCTTTCCGAATAGCGGACATAGTTTCCAGGGTCCTTGTAGGGTTTTGCCGGCACCAGCCTAAGATCGGCGCCGAATACCCGCAGAACCTCTTTCTTCTCCTCACTCTGCGTCTCCGGCATGACTATCACCGACCTGTAGCCCTTGGCATTGCCAACCATGGTCAATCCGATACCGGTATTGCCAGCAGTACCCTCGACAATCATGCCGCCCGGGCGCAAGGCGCCGCTTTCCTCGGCATCCTCGATAATGGCAAGCGCCGCCCGGTCCTTCACCGAGCCGCCGGGATTCATGAATTCCGCCTTGCCGTAGATGTCGCAGCCGGTCGCGTCCGAGACCGCGCGCAGGCGGATCAGCGGCGTGTTGCCAATGGCGTCGAGAAGCTGCTGCGTTCCGGTATTGTGTTGCATGGTGCCTGCTGTGTTCTGGAATGGGCCTACAATCTAGTCAGTCCGTCACATCCTGTCATCAGCCAGTTTCGTGATCTGTCCATGAAGACAACAGGCTGGTTCTTGGCAGTGGCCTGCATCCATGCCAGATTGACCGCGGAGACATCGACATGGCACGCATAACCCTGCTCCGGCACGCCAAGGCCGAGACACCGACAGCCGATATGGCCGATTTTGACCGCGTGCTGTCTGCGCGCGGCCGCCGGAATGCTGACCGCATGGGACGATTTGTTGCTGAAAGCGGATTGTTGCCCGATCTTGTCATTCTGTCGCCATCAGCGCGCACACGCCAGACATTCGAGCTTGCTTCCGCACATTGGCCGGATGTGAAAACGGAATGTCGGGATGGCATCTATGAAGCCAGCGCGGAAACCATACTGACCGCTGTCACCACGCTTGGCGATTCGTATGAGCATGTGATGGTGATAGGCCACAATCCGGGTCTGGTGGTGTTGCTTCACCATCTTGTCGAAAGCGTGCCGCCTGCGGTCAATATGGCTTATTTCCCGACAAGCTGCCTTGCCGAGATCGGGTTCGACGTGCCCACGGTCGGCGCTATCAACCCGGAGGAGGGGCGTCTCCTGTCCTTTGTGCGCGTCAGGGAACTTGCCGAGACCTAGCTCCCACCTGTCTTAAAGAATTTTTGTTCAAATAATTTCCGCCATCCTGTTGACCAGCATGATTTAGCGTGTTAAATCGCTATCACGTCAAACCACACATGTTCCAAAATGAAGCGCGACCAGATCGACAAGGCTCAGGCGGAGGACCTCTACGCCGCCATTCTTCAGCTGGAAACAGCCGAGGAAGTGGAGAGCTTTTTCTTTGATCTGTGCACGCCTGCCGAACTGGAAGGTCTGGTTGATCGCTGGCGGGTGGCACAGATGCTGGTGCGCAAGATGCCATACCGTCAGATTGCGGCGGAAACCAATGTCAGTACCGCGACAATCGCTCGTGTTGCGCGGTTTCTCAACAACGGAAATGACGGCTACCGCACCATCATGCGGCGCCTTGGAAAGCTTGAGGAATAGGTCATATGACTCCCAGATCACGTCGCGATGACGGCAGGCTGAAGATTGCCATCCAGAAATCAGGCAGATTGTCGGAGAAGAGCTTCGCATTGCTTGAAAAGGCTGGCATCAACCTGCTGAAGAGCAAGGACCAGCTTCTGTGCCGGGCGCGGAATTTCCCGCTGGATATCTTTCTTGTCAGGGATGACGACATCCCGGCCTTTCTTGTCAATGATGTATGCCAGCTTGGCATTCTCGGACAGAACACCATGCTGGAGACAAAGCTTCTTGATCCGCAGACTTTCGGGGGGCTGGAGCAGGTTATCGAGCTTGGCTTTGGCCGGTGCCGCCTGTCGATCGCAACGCCGAACGACATGACCTATGACGGGGTGGCCAGCCTTTCCGGAAAGACCATCGCCACCTCCTATCGCGGACTTCTTGCCGAATATCTGGCTGGCCAGGGCGTCAAGGCAGACATTGTGACGATGGAAGGTGCCGTCGAGGTGGCGCCGCGAACGCATCTCGCAGATGCCATCTGTGATCTGGTATCGACAGGCAACACTCTTGTATCCAATGGGCTGTCTGAACAGGAAACAATTCTGGAAAGCCAGGCTGTTATTATTAAAAACAACGGGATGCAGGATGATCTTCGCCAGTTGAGCGAAAAGCTTCTGGCGCGCATCACCGCTGTGCTGAGAGCCGAGAACAGCCGCTACATCATGCTGAACAGCCCGGTCGATTCGCTCGACGAGATCAAATCCATTCTTCCCGGTTCGCAATCGCCGACAGTGATGCCGTTGCAGGGGCGTGACGACATGGTCGCGATCCACGCTGTCTGCGAGGAAGAGATTTTCTGGCAGACCATGGAGGATCTGAAGGCGCGTGGTGCGACGTCGATCCTTGTCGTCCCGATTGAAAAGATGCTGGACTGAGGGCAGGCCGATGGATGATATCAAGACTGATGGGGGCATGGCGGCGCGCGCCCGTCCCGAAATTCTGGCGATGAAGGGGTATGTATCGGCGCGATCGCTTGTCGCGACCGGAGACAGCACAGTCTTTCTCGACGCCAATGAATGCCCATACGAGCCGTTTGTTGGCGCGTCCGGGCTGGCGCGTTATCCGATGCAGCAGCCGCCTGAGCTTGTCAGCGCGGTCTGTGGCTGGCTGGATGTCTCATCAGGCAATCTGACCATCACGCGCGGCGCGGACGAGGCCATCGACTGTCTGATGCGGGCCTTCTGTGTTCCGGCGCAGGACAATATCATCATCTGTCCGCCCACCTTTGCGATGTATGCGCAATCGGCGATGCTTCAGGGCGTCGAGACCCGCAAGGTGGCCCTGGCTGACGGATTCGCCCTTGATGCCGATGGCATCCTGTCGGCAGCAGATGACGCCACAAAGATGGTTTTCATCTGTTCGCCGAACAACCCGACGGCCAATCTGATGGACCGCGAAACGGTGACCGGCCTTTGTCGGGCCCTTGCCGGGCGCGCTCTTGTGGTGGTGGACGAGACCTACATCGATTACGCCGACACCAGCAGCATTGCCACAGAGCTGGAAACTCACGCAAATCTGGTGGTGTTGAGGACCTTGTCGAAGTCGCATGCGGCGGCGGGGCTGCGCTGTGGCATGGCCGTGGCACGCCGCGATGTGACGGAACTCCTTCACAAGGTGCTGGCGCCCTATCCGCTGCCACAGCCCGTGGTGCAGGCGGCGCTGACCATCCTGAAGCCCGAGAGCCAGCGGCGGCTGGCGGCCAAACGCGACGAGATCATCCTTCGCCGCGACGGTTTCGCACAGGCGGCTGCCAAGCTTCCGGCGGTCAGACGCATCCTGCCGACCGATGCCAATTATCTGCTGATGATTGTCGATGACGCGGATGCGCTGTGCGCGCGGGCCGCCGAATCCGGCTATATCCTGCGCAACCAGTCGCACCAGCCTGGGCTGGAAGGGGGCATCCGCGTGTCCATCGGAACCGCGGAGGAGATGGAGGGGCTTCTCGCCATACTTCGCGGAGAGACGATCGAGGTTGCCGGCGAGGAACGCGTGGCAAGCCTTGTGCGCAGGACCAGCGAGACTGCCATTTCCGTTGCCGTCAATCTTGACCGAAAGGCCCCGGTGAACATCGCCACAGGCGTCGGTTTCTATGATCACATGCTGGACCAGATCGCCAAGCATGCGGGATTTTCCCTGCAGCTTGAATGTGACGGTGACCTTCACATTGATCCGCATCACACCATCGAGGATTGCGCCATCGCGCTTGGCGTGGCGCTTCGCACGGCGCTTGGCGACAAACGCGGCATCGGGCGCTATGGCTTCTGCCTGCCAATGGATGAATCCCTTGTCACTGTCGCCCTTGACCTGAGCGGCCGGTTCTATCTCGATTTCAAGGCGGAGTTCCCGGCGGAGAATGTCGGCGATTTGCCAACAGACATGATCGAGCATGTTTTCCGGTCGCTTGCCGAGAACATGCAGGCCAACCTCCACATCGCCGTCGAGGGCGAGAACGCGCACCATATGGTCGAGGCCTGCTTCAAGGGCTTCGCCCGCGCGCTCCGGCAGGCGATCCGAAAGGACGGCGCCGACCTTCCGAGCACCAAGGGCATGTTGTAGGGAGAGCGTGATGATTGCCATCATTGACAGTGGCGGGGCGAACATCGCTTCGGTGCGTTTCGCGCTTGAGCGTCTTGGTGTCGCCGGGGAACTGACCGCCGATCCGGCGGTGATTGCCGGCGCGGACAAGGTGATTCTTCCCGGCGTCGGGGCGGCCCCTGTTGCCATGGCGCAGCTCGAAAGGGCAGGCCTTGTAGAATGCATCCGCGGCCTGACCCGGCCGGTTCTCGGGATCTGCCTTGGCATGCAGCTGCTGTTCGAACGCTCGCAGGAGGGGGATACGCCGCTTCTTGGGTTGATCAAGGGAACCTGCCGCGCCTTCGATCCGTCCACCGGGCTGACGGTGCCGCATATGGGCTGGAACAGGCTGTCTGCCACTCGCGCGGCCCCGCATCCCATGCTGGAAGGCGTCGAAGAGGGCGCGCATGTGTATTTCGTACACAGCTACGCTGCGCCGGTATCGGCGGACACTGTGGCGTCCTGCAGCTATGGCACGGATTTCACGGCGCTTGTCGCGCAAGACAATTTCATTGGGGCGCAGTTTCATCCGGAACGCTCCGGCCCGGTCGGTGCCAGAATTCTTGCCAATTTCCTGGCTTTGCCAGACAGACATGAAGGCTGACAGCATGATCATCTATCCAGCGATCGATCTCATCGCCGGCGAAGTCGTCCGACTCCACAAGGGTGATTTTGACCAGAAGACGACCTACGGGTCTGATCCTGTGGCGGTGGCGCGCGCCTATGCGGATGCCGGTGCCAGCTGGCTTCATCTTGTCGATCTCGACGGGGCGAAGGACCCGGCGAACCGACAGACAGATCTGATTTCCCGGATCATCGAGGGATCAGGGCTGAAGGTGCAGACAGGTGGCGGTATCCGCAGCCGCGGCGATGTCGAGGCGCTTCTTGCCGCCGGTGCCAGCCGCGTTGTCATCGGCTCGCTCGCTGTGCGTGACCGGGCGGCCGTCACAGCGATGATGGCGGAACTCGGGCCTGAGGCTATCTGCCTCGCCGCCGATGTGGTGCGCCGGAATAATGCCTTTATGATTGCTGTCTCAGGATGGCAGGAGGCAAGCGACCTTGCGCTCTCGGACTTTCTGAACGGTTTCATGCCTTCAGGTCTTCGTCATGTCCTGTGCACCGATATCGACCGGGACGGCACGCTGACCGGGCCGAACAAGGCGCTGTATGATGCGGTGAAGCGCGAATTTCCCGAAATCCGGCTTCAGGCCTCTGGTGGCGTTAAGGGTATCGAGGATCTTGGCGGGCTCGGCACCGATGGCGTGATCATCGGGCGCGCCATCTATGAGGGCAAAATCGAGCTGGAGGCTGCTCTGCAGCTGGGAGGCGCGCAATGCTGACAAAGAGGATCATCGCCTGTCTCGACGTCCGCGACGGCCGTGTCGTCAAAGGCGTTCAGTTCCGAAACCACCGTGATATGGGCGACATCCTGGAACTGGCGCAGCGCTATGCCGATGAAGGGGTGGACGAACTCGTCTTCTATGACATCACTGCCAGTAGCGACGGGCGCGTCGTTGACAAGAGCTGGGTCAACAAGGTTGCCCGCCGGATCAACATCCCGTTCTGCGTTGCGGGCGGCATCCGCACGATTGATGATGCCCGTGCCATTCTGAACGATGGGGCGGATAAGATCTCGGTGAATTCTCCAGCTCTTGAACGGCCCGGATTCATCACCGACCTTGCCGCGGCCTTCGGCACGCAATGCGTCGTGGTCGGCATCGATAGCCGCCTGGAAGAGGCAAGTGACGGATCTGATAATTATGTTGTGTATCAGTATACTGGAGATGAAACAAAAACCATTTCCTCAAGGCGAGACACCGTGGCCTGGGCTATCGAGGCGGAGCGTCGCGGTGCCGGTGAAATCGTTCTGAACTGCATGAACAATGACGGTGTGAAGCGGGGCTATGATCTTGCCCAGCTACGCCTTGTCCGCGAGGCGGTAACCATCCCGGTGATCGCATCCGGCGGTGCGGGGGACTATCCTCATTTCGCCGAGCTTTTCGAGACAACAGGCATAGATGGCGGGCTGGCGGCGTCGGTGTTCCATAGCGGACAGATACCGATCCCGTCGCTGAAACGATATCTTAAGGACCGCAAGATCGAGGTAAGGCTGTAATCATGGCACATGACACCAAGGCTGATCTGGCGACCGGCTGGCTCGACGCCGACTGGGACAAGGGCGATGGCCTGTTGCCTGCCGTCATCCAGGACGTGCGGACGGGCCAGATCCTGATGCTGGGATATATGAACCGCGAGGCGGCACAGAAAACGCTGGATAGCGGCAATGTCACTTTTTACAGTCGTTCCAAGCAGCGCCTGTGGACCAAGGGAGAGACATCAGGCAATACGCTTGGCTTTGTCAGCGCCGCGCTGGACTGTGACCGTGACACCATCCTTGTGCAGGTGGTTCCGTCTGGTCCGGCATGCCATACAGGCGCGCGGACCTGTTTCACCGATGATCTGCCGCATGGCCCCGGCTTCCTTGGCCAGCTTGACAGCCTGGTCCGCGCGCGACGCGCTGAAATGCCGGAGGGAAGCTACACAACCTCGCTGTTCCGGGAAGGGGCGGGGCGTGTGGCGCAGAAGGTTGGCGAAGAGGGGGTTGAACTCGCCCTTGCCAGAGTGAAAGGGGATCGCGATGAAATGGCCAACGAAGCTGCCGATCTCCTCTATCATATGATGGTCCTGCTGGCGGATGCGGGTATGTCGCTGGAGGATGCGATGACGGTCCTTCGCGCGCGCCATGGATAAAGCTGGCTAAAAGAATTCAGTATTCCGACGTATAAGAGCTAGGACAGGGGTGCGATCCTGACCGAATTCGTCGGCCGTTATCGATGCGCGACGAAGGCCCCCGCTGGCTCTGCGCCAGCGGGGGTTGTTTTTGAAATCCTATTTTACCCAGGTCGAGCTTCGCTTCGGACCAATGTCATCACTCATCATCCGGCTGAAGGCGTCCGCAAGGTTGCTGCGTCGCGCGCGGTCCTTCTTCAGGTCAATATCAAGCGGGATCTGGATGTCGCCGTCACCGCGCACGCGCGGCTCGCCATAATTGCCGAACTCCTTGAGAAGGAGCTGCAGGGCGATCATCAAACGCTCTTCCTGGTCATCCGTCTTCATCACTGCCTCCAAAGTCGCATAGCGGGCCAGCGCGCAAGCAAGCACATCCCTGATTTCGACATGGGCACGCCCCGAGGTCAAGCCGCAGCAAGAATGATGCCGAAACCGGATCCGGATGGGATGCCGGGCCTGAAACATTCGTCAGAATGTGGATCTGGGCGCCCGGTAGAGCTTGTGCTTGATCGAGAAGCTTTGGGATATCTCTGCCCTCTCGTCAGTTTCGATCGGGGTCTTGTCACGATTGCAGACCACGACGCCGATCTGATACGCCGACCCGCTAGATCCCGCGGCGCCGCCCACGCTGGTGAACGCAAAGCATCCCCCGCCATAGTCCTTCATGCTCAGATTATAGTTTTTGGCGCGTTTGACCCAATCGAGATGCAGGGTCAGACAGGAAGCAAAATGGAGTCGAAGAACCGGGCAAGAGACAGGTGGTCGTCAAGCGGCAACAGGTTCGCGATATACTGGTCTGGCCGAACGACGACCAAACATCCTATCCTACGATTTATACCACGTAAATCATATATATCCTGATTGTTCTTCAGATCTGGACTGAAGACTTTTTCATAGTCTGTCAGGCCGAGTCTTCCCTTTGCAGGACGGAGCAGTGGCGGCAGGTCGCTGATGTTCAGTTCGCGAAACCCCTGCTGCAGGACAGCCCGCAGATCAATGACCGAATCCGGGTCTTCGCCATTGCGCGTGAAGCGGCGGATGGGTGAGCGCGGATCCTCGTCAAGGAACCTGAGCAGGCTGCCGAGCCGACTGCCTTGTGCGGGAGCGCCTTCATCAGCAAAGGCGAAGAGGCGCCATCGGGCGTCGGCCCGCACCGTGTGGCCGATCTGCATTGGCTTGCCATCCGCAAGCCTCACCACCGGCGCCGAATGGAGTCTCATGCCAACCTCGAACCCGGTGGCAAGGGGCTGCCACTCGCCGCTGCCGGTGAGCAGGGATGGTCTGTAGCGGACCGAGACGCCGGCCGTGTAGCGGCCATGCTCGATGAAATACTGCTGGAATTTCGGCGTATCGGTGTCGCGGTCCCCGGCCTTGTTCCGATCACTGATGACCTGCGCCCATTCCTGATCGAATTCGATCAGCTTCCTGGCCACATCCTGTCGTTCCTCGGAATAGCTGCGCAGAAGCGCGGGACCCGACAGTCCGCGAAGCACCGCGGCGAGCTTCCAGCCAAGATTGAAGGCGTCGCCCATGGAAACATTCATTCCCTGGCCAGCCTTTGGACTGTGCGTGTGGCAAGCGTCGCCGGCGATAAACACCCGCGGATGGCCGCTGGCACAGGCATGGCCCTGCAGATTGTCGAACCTGTCGGTCAATCTCTGGCCGATCTCATAGACAGACCACCAGACAACATCCCGCACATCGAACGCATAGGGGTGGAAGATGGCCTGCGCCGCGGCGATGATATCCGCGTCGGTCAGGTTGCGGTGGCGCACCCGCTCGTTTTCGCCAAGGCTTTCCATCTCGACATAGATCCGCACCATGAAGCCGCCTTCGCGCGGAATGATCAGCAGAGTGCCGCCGCTGTCCGACTGGATCAGCGTCTTCTGGCGAATATCCGGAAAATCGGTGACCGCCAGAACATCCATGACACCCCAGGCCTTGTTGGCTGAATCGCCTTTCAGTTCAAGCCCGATGGCATGCCTGACACCGCTTCGTGCACCGTCACAGCCAACCACATATTTTGCCCTGATGGTTTCTGTCCTGCCTTCATGGTCGGCATCCTGACGCTCCAGCCTGACGGTCACCGGGAAATAGGCATCCTCGGTGATCTCCAACCCCGTCAAACGGCGACCGTAATCGGGCGTAAGCCGTGTTGGCGAGCGCTGCATCATATCCAGATACATGTCATGGACACGTGCCTGGTTCAGGATGACATGCGGCATTTCGGACAGACCGTCCTCAACATCCTGTATCCGGCCGGTGCGGATGATGTTTTCGGGGCATTCGGGGTCGGGTTTCCAGAAGGTGGTCTCATTGACCCAATAGGCCTCGTTTTTCACCCTGTGGGCAAAGCCGAACGCCTCGAACATTTCCATGGAGCGACAGGAGACACCGTCTGCCTGGCCGCGTTCCATCCTGCCTGGCTTCTGTTCCACCAGCACCGTCTCGATGTCGGAAAACTGCGAGAGCTGCGCCGCCAGAGTGAGCCCTGCGGGCCCGCTGCCAACAATCACCACATCGGCGGTTTCGGGAAGGGAGCCGGCCCCTTTGCGGTGCGACCTGTCAGGGTGGATCTCCGGATCACCGCCTCGAAATCCATTCAGATGGAACTGCATGAAACCCTCGTGCCTCAGACACCACGGCTGGAGGATAGGAAGCCAAGCGCGGCCGCGTCAACTCTCGTAGCGGGTCTCGCCGCGTCGTGAAGGGTCCGTTTTCAGCTCAATAACCAGAGGATCATGTGCCCGCTGCGCGCAATTCACCCGCGAGCAGAGATGGCAGCTGATGCCGATCTTGCTGAAGTCTTTATCCGCCGGCACAGGTGTCCTGGTTGTGTAGATAAGCTTTTGCGCATGGCGGATCTCGCAGCCAAGCGAGATGGCAAGACGCCGTTCCTGGGTGTCCATGGAATAGACCGGCCGGTCGGTCGTGCGGCTCAGGGTGAAATAGCGTTCGCCATCCGGCAGCTCGACAAATTGCGGCTGAATTACACCCGGGGTCCGGAAGGTGGTGTGCAGGTTCCAGACCGGGCACGACCCGCCATGTTCCGCGATGGTGAAGCTGGTGGCATTGAACCGCTTCGTCACATTGCCGGCCCGGTCGACCCTGAGAAAGAAGAAGGGGACACCGCGCCGGGTGTCTCGATGCAGGGTCGTCAAACGCTGGCAAACCTGTTCGTAGGAGACCGAAAACGCCGAAACAAGCCTGTTAATGTCGTAGCGCGTCTGCTCGGCGACATCGAGAAACCTGTCATAGGGCATCAGCAAGGCTGCGGCGAAATAATTGGCAAGTTCGATATGACAGCGGTCAATGCTCCGCTTCGTCTTGAGCGAACTGTTGCTGGTGATCTCGCTCAGTATCTCGGAGAATTCGACGAAGCACAGCACATGTGCCATTTGGAAGGTCCGGTTCGGAAAATCGAGAGCCTCGGAGAGCTTCAGGCTTGCCGCGTTTGCATCATAAATGCGGAGCGATTCCTGCATGTCCTCGATCGGCAGGGTAACAACCGTAATTCCATGTTTATCGCGAAGGCGCGCCTTCAGCATCATCTGCATTTCATCAGACGGCCATGGTTGTTCATCCGCCAGATTCTCGGCGGCACGTTCCAGCGCGTCAAAATGATTGCCCTCGCTGCGGAAGAAATCATGGATCGTGGTTTCTGATGATGATGCCAGCATGTCGGCAGGCAGGCGCTCGCCGCCAAGACGCATCACATTATCGATGGCGGTACGATGGTTCTGATAAAGTTTCAGGAAGCTCTGCACGAACATCGGGGCATGGTCGATCGCGGCCCGCAATTCATCCAGATCGGGCGTGTCATCTGCGAACAGCGGATCACGAATGGCGGTGCGAAGATCGGCCAATACTGTGCTGCCGCTATCCGGAACAACATCATGCCAGTCGATTCCGAACTGTTCCGACAGGGCCATCAGTACCGGCACAGACAGGCTGCGCTGGTTCTTTTCCAGCATGTTGACATAAGCCGCGCTGATGCCAAGCGATTCCGCCAAGGCGGCCTGGGTCAGGCCGCGTTCCCGGCGCAGTTGGCGCAAGCGTGATCCGATGAATGTCTTTCTCATGTCGCAATACTATCAGGCGGCCGACCAGCTGTATTCACATTTTAACAAAAAACACCCTTGTTAAAATCACAACAAACACAAGCACACTTATTTTGGTGAATTTCGCCGTCGGTTCGGACAGCCTCTATTTGTCAAGTGGGGACTGACGGAGGACATCATGATCGGATATAAAACACTGGCCGTACCGGGGCCGACCAACATGCCATTCGAAATTAGGCAGGCAATGGATGTTGCGCTCGAAGACCATCGGGCACCTGATTTTCCGGATTTCACCAAGCCGTTGCTTGAGGATCTCAAGACGATCTTTCGCACCGAGTCGGGCCATGTGTTTCTGTTCCCCGGATCCGGAACAGGCGGCTGGGAGGCTGCCATCGGCAACTGTCTGTCCCCTCGCGACACGGTACTGACATCATCCTTTGGCCAGTTTTCGGGTCTTTGGGTTGATATGTGCAACCGGTACAACCTCAATGTGATGAATTTCGATATGGATTGGGGTGAGGGCGTGCCGCTCGATCTCTACCGGCGCCGCCTCGAGGCTGACAAACATCACGAGATCAAGGCTGTTCTTGCCTGTCACAACGAGACAGCAACCGGCGTCACGAGTGATATCGCCGGCATCCGCGAGATTCTCGATGACCTTGGCCACCCGGCGCTGCTGTTCGTCGACGGGGTCAGCTCCATCGGCTCCATCGAATTCCGCATGGAAGAGTGGGGTGTCGATATCGCCGTATCCGGGTCGCAGAAAGGCTTCATGATGCCGACCGGGCTTACCATCATCGGTGTCAGCGACAAGGCAATGGCATGCTGCGAACGCGCTGCGCATACGCGCTGCTATTTTGATTTTGTGGATATGGCGCGGATGAACGCGCAGGGCTATTTCCCCTACACGCCTCCGGCAACGCTTCTTCGCGGACTTCGCGCCGCCATCGATCTGCTGAACAAGGAGGGGCTGGACAATGTCCATGCCCGGCATAACAGGCTTGCCGGCGGTGTGCGCGCCGCGGTCGATGCCTGGGGTCTGCGGAACTGTGCAAGACGCCCTGAACTTTACTCTGACACGGTGACAGCCATCGTTGTCGACCCTGGGACGGATGCCAATGACATCATCAGCACCGCCTATCATACCTATGGTGTGTCGCTTGGTGCCGGCCTTGGAAAGGTTGCCGGAAAGGTTTTCCGTGTCGGTCACCTTGGCTGGCTGAATGAAGCCATGGTGCTGCAGGCTCTTGGAGGCGTCGAGCTTGCGATGCGCGACTGCGGTGTTGCCTTCACTGCCGGGTCCGGTGTCGGCGCAGCCATCGAGCACTACACCGATGTGAAAATGGCGCTGCCGCTCGCTGCTGAGTGACCCGGCATCCGCTCATGCGGTGAAGATACGAATTACGCCTCCCCCAGTGGGGCCGGTTGCACGGACCGGCCCCATACTCTTTTCCGAACAAAGCTGGTGCGCCGAGAGATTTTGCGCCGTCAGTTGCCAGCCTCTTTGCTCGACCTGTTGACAGTCACAGACGTCAGCCCGTCTCGCCGGCGCGATCAAGGATCCGTCTTGCTTCTTCTTCGACAGGCTTGTCCACCATTCTCCCGTCAACCGCGACAGCCCCGCGTTTGGCGTCCTGGACCGCGGCAATCACTCGCCTGGCCCAGTCGATGTCTTCCTGTGCCGGACTGAACACCGCCCTGACAGGCGCGACCTGCGACGGATGGATGAGAAGTTTTCCGCCGAAGCCAAGATTGCGTGCCGATTCCGCGTCGCGGCCCGCGGCGCCGGCATCGCGGAAATCCGGCGTGACGCTATCCACGGGCGCGCTTTTTTCGGCAAAACGCGAATGAAGAACGATCTGTGAGCGCGCATGAAGCATCGCCTCGTCATTTTTCCCGCTCCCCAGATCGAGCGCGAAGTCGAGATGACCGAAGACAAGCCGCGTCACCTCGGGCCGCTGCAGAAGCTCGGGCATGGCGAACAGGCCGCGAACTGTCTCCACCTGCGGCAGAAGCTGTCTCTTGCCGCCAAGCTGGTCCGCGACAAGTGCCAGCATATCCGCGGTTTCGGCTTTCGGGACCATTATTGCAGGGACAGCGATTTCGCGGAGGAGGGCCATGTCATCCGCGAAATGCGGTGTGTCCTGACTGTTGATCCGGACCACGACACGCTGCCAGTCAATCACGGCATCGCGAATGGCGTCGCGGCCCGACGGCTTGTTTTCATCGAGAACCGCATCCTCAAGATCGATAATGACACGATCGGCCCCAGAGGCCATTGCCTTGGCGTAGCGTTCTGGCCTGTCCGCTGGTACGAAAAGATAGGTTGTCGGCGCGTTTCCGGTCATTGGCTACACCTCCGCCGAGCTGCCGAATTCGGCACGGATTGCCTCGTCATGCTGGCCAAGCGATGGCACCGCCCCATAGCCTTTGGTCTCGCCCCTTGTGACAGCGCCGGGCGCCATCAGTTCAATCTCGCCGCCATCCGAGCGCACCGTGATGAATCTGTTCTGCGGATGGGCGGCCAGATCCTCGAGGTCGGTGAGCCGTCCGAATGCGATGCCCGCCGAGGTGAGCTGGCGGATGATTTCCTCGCGCGGGGCGGCGGCGAACACATCCGAGACGATGGCCTCGAGCGCATCGCGATTGGCGACACGGTTGTTGTTGGAGTCGAACCGCGGGTCCGTGGCGATATCGGCGCTGCCAAGAACATCGGTCGCCAGCCGGACCCATTCGCGCTCGTTCTGAATCGAGATCAGCACGGCCTTGTCGTCCTCGCAGATGTAAGCGCCGTAGGGCGCAATGGTCGGATGCCGCAGCCCAACACGCGCTGGCGGCTTGCCGCCATAGCGGGTCTGGAGATAGGGGACATTCATCCAGTCGGCGAGGGCGTGGTACAGCGAGACATCGATGATGCGTCCCTTTCCCGTTCTTGTCCTGGCGAACAGAGCCTGCAGGATGGCCTGGAAAGACTGCATTCCGGCAGCGATGTCACAGACCGAAACGCCGACGCGTGCGGCCCCGTGCTCGGTGCCGTTCACCGCGCAGAGGCCGCTTTCCGCCTGTACAAGCAGATCATAGGCCTTCTGGTCGCGATAGGGGCCGTCCCGTCCATATCCGGTGATCGAGCAGCAGATCAGCGAGGGATGCGTCTTCAGCAGATCCTCAAGCCCGAACCCCATGCGTTCGACCGCACCCGGGGCGAGATTCTGGATAAACACATCGGCGCTGGCGATCATCGCGGCCAGGATCGCCTTGTCGGCATCATCCTTCAGATCCAGACGCACCGATTCCTTTCCGCGGTTCAGCCATACGAAGTAGGCACTGTCACCATGCACCAGCGAATCATACCGCCTGGCAAAGTCGCCTTCCGCACGCTCGATCTTGATGACGCGTGCTCCGGCGTCCGCAAGCCGGGAGGACGCGTAGGGTGCGGCGACAGCCTGCTCGAGCGCCACGACCATAATACCTTCAAGATCCATAATCTGCCCTTTCCCTGAACAAGGGGGATCACCATTTCATGATCCTCCCGAGGTGCCTGTTTTTGCCTATTCACCGCCGAAATATTTCCGGTCATGGTCGTTTTCAAAATGAATTTGCCGGGCCGGACCGGTGTAATGGCCGGTAAATTCCGCGCCAAGATCGTTTTCCCGATAGACGCCGACAAGAACCCCCTCGCGCTGCGGTTCGCCGACCTTCTTGTCGATCGCGGCTTCCGACATGGTGACGCGCTGCGACAGGCGCAGCGACCAGTGGTGAAGCATTGCGTACAGCCTGTCGCGTATCGCTGCCTTGTCCGGCTCTCTGCCAAGATCGTGATATTCTCCCGGGTCTGTCTCGAGGTCGAACAGCATCGGGGGGTGGCCGCCTGCGGAATGCACCATCTTGTAGCGGCCGTCGAACACCATGAAGAGACGGGCTTGCCGACTGTCCAGTCCGAGGGTGAATCGCATCGGAAGGACCGAATAGTCATATTCGCTGATCACATAGTCGCGCCATGTCTCGGGGGTGGTTCCATGCAGAAACGGCAAGAGGGAGCGGCCTTCCACCTGATGCGCTGGCACGGTTCCGCCGGCCATTTCGATAAAGGTGGCGGCAAGGTCGATCTGTTCGACAAGAGCATCACTGACAGTGCCGCGTGTCGCATCCGACGCCGGCGCGGGGTCGGCGATGATCAGCGGCACTTTCGCCGATACATCATGGAACAGGTCCTTCTCGCCAAGCCAGTGATCGCCAAGATAGTCGCCATGATCGGAGGTCAGGACGATCACGGTGTTCCTGTCCTTGCCTGTGGTCTCCAGATGGTCAAGCAGGACACCAAGTTGGTCATCGCACTGCTTGACCAGCCCCATATAGGCGATGATGGCCTTGGTCCGTGCCTCGTCGTTCCGGAATGTCTCGGCAATCTTCTTGGTGAAGAAGGCTTCATAGACCGGATTGGCGTCATCTCGCTCGCCAGCGTCCCGGATCAGGGGCTGCACATCCTCCGGGCCGTACATGTCGTGGTAGGGCGCCGGAACAATATAGGGCCAGTGTGGTTTGATAAAGCTGACATGTGCGCACCACGGTCCCTCGGTCTGATCGATGAACCTGATGGCCTCGCGGGTCAGCCACGGCGTCTCGCTGTCCTCTTCGCGGATATTGGCCGGCTTGTCGGCATTTTCTATGAACCAGCCAGACGCCAGCCTGCCATCCTCGACAGAGCCATTGGCATAAACGGCCCAGGGATTGTCCGTGTCATAGCCCTTGGCCTTGAGATAGCTGTTGTAGGGTCCGTCATTGTCGCCGTAATCGCCGCCATAGGCGTTGCCGTGAAGCCCGTCATCACGCACCCATGGATCGAAGCCGCATTCCGACTGGCGAACGCCGATGATGCTGTCGGCAGCTATGCCGAGACGGGCCATGCCCTCCTTGTCAGCTTCCATATGGGTTTTGCCGAGAAGCCAGCATGACATGTCAAGCTTGCGAAGATGATCACCCAGTGTCACCTCGCCAACACGAATCGGAAATTTGTTCCATCCGGCGCCATGGCTCGAGACATAGCGGCCAGTATAGGTGCTCATCCGGCTGGCGCCGCAGACAGGCGACTGGACATAGGCGTTGTTGAAGCGCACGCCGCGCGCGGCCACACGGTCGAAATTCGGTGTCTCCAGTGTCTTGTGGCCGGCGCAGCTCAGGTAATCAAACCGAAGCTGGTCATACATGATGAAAAGAATATTCGGTTTTTGGGGCATCGGACGACAGGCTCGGATGTTGGCTCGCCGCCGAGTGTGACAGGTATGGGCAAAGCCTCTCAACAGCTTTTCGCGCTGTCAGCGATGAAAAGGGCATTTCGGTTTTTCCTTTCAGCCGTATCCCGGCTTGGACTAACCTTCCCACAGCTGTGCATCGAATGCGGTGATCAATGGGAAGGGAAGTGTAGAGCATGTCGAATCTCGCTATGGAGCCGCTTGTTCGCAATGCGTGGTATATCGCCGCCTGGTCGGTCGAGCTGGAAGACGGAACCGTGTCGCGCAGGATCATGGACGAGGAGGTTGTCATCTTTCGCGATGGCGAAGGTGCGGTGGGCGCTGTCGAGGACCGCTGCAGCCACCGCGGGGCGCGCCTGTCCCTTGGATGTCCGGTCCGGAAGGGCCTGATGTGCGGCTATCACGGCATGGTTTTCGACAGCGACGGCAAATGCGTGGAAAATCCCGGAGGCGAGGTCAATTCCAGTTTCGATATCAGGGCCTTTCCCGTGGTTGAGCGCCAGCAGGCCGTCTGGATCTGGATGGGCGACCCGAAGCTTGCCGACGCGACCGCTATCATCGATTTCCCGTACCATGACGATGAGGAGTACCATTTCCGGTTCGGGCATTATGAGATCGGCGCGAACTACATGCTGATGGTCGATAACCTGATGGATCTGACCCATCTCGGCTATGTCCATACCTCGACCATCGGTGGTAATCCGCAGGAACATGATGACGCCGAACTTGTCACCAAAAAGACTGAAAACGGCGCCGAATACACACGTTGGATGATGGGTTCGACCCCGCCGCCGTCCTTTGTGAAGGTTGCCGGCTTCAAGGGCAAGGTGGACCGCTGGCAGAATTTTGAATATGTCGCTCCGGCATCCGTGCTGCAGTGGGGAGGCGGGCATGACGCCGATACCGGCGGGCGCGAGGACCGTGACAAGCCGGGCGGCATTGTGGTGCGCCTGTTTCACCATGCGACGCCAGTTGATGACACTAATTTCCACTACTTCTTCTCCACTTCGCTTCGCGGGCAGGCGCCTGACGGTGCTGGCGGCATCGCCTTTCACGAGGATATTCTGGAGGCCTTCCAAGAAGACAAGATCTTCATCGAATCTCAGCAGGAGATGATTGCCAGGGATCCGTCTCGGCGCCTGATCCTGCGCTCGCATGACAAGGCGGTTGCGCTCAGCCGCGTTGCCATCCGCAAGATGATCGACTCCGAACAGGCGGCGAAGGCTGCCGAATAGGGGTCTGGCAGCTGCGTGACTAGCCGTGGACGGACAGGCTGTCGTGCGGTGCTTCGGCGCGGTCCTGCATGCCGTAATCGCGGATTACCGACAGGACGCGCAGCCGGTAGTCCTTGAAAATGCTGTCGCGTCCCTTCGCCTGGGCGGTGCGGTGCGCGGCAAGCTGGCGCCATTGGCTGACCGCATCCTCGCTTTCGAAGAACGAAATGGACAGCAGCTTCTCGGGGTTGGTCAGGGACTGGAACCGTTCGACGGAGATAAAACCGTCCACCTGTTCAACAAGGCTTCGCATCGATGCCGCGATGGACAGGTATTCCTCCTGTTTGCCGTCATGCGGTGTGACCTCGAAAATGATGGCAATCATGTGAAATCCCCAGTCTGAATTTGGTGCCCCCGCCGCCTGCGCCAGCATCAGTCTTGGGGCGAATGTCGAATTACGGTGGATTCAGCTTCGCATGGCTGCAGAGAGGCTTGCAACTGCCCGATCAGATGGCCATTGTAGGCGGCGAACATGTGGCGGAAGAGCGGACGTATCATGCTTACTTCAGAACAAATCAGCTTCTTTCAGGAACACGGCTATCTCGTGGTCGAAAACGCGGTCTCGGCCGAGCAGCTTCAGGCCCTTCGGGATGATTTCGCCTCCTGGGTCGAGGAAAGCCGCGACCACAGTGAAGGGTGGGGCGAGACCGTCAATGGCAAGGACCGGTTCGATGTGGAAAAGGGCCATAGTGCCGAGACGCCGGCGCTTCGCCGGATCAACGCTCCGCACGAGGTGTCGGATGCCTTTTTCGACGCGATGGCCGACAGCGCCATGACAGACATGGTCGCCGACCTGATCGGCCCCGACGTGAAGCTTCACCACACAAAAGTCAATTCCAAGCTGCCGGGTGCAGCGACAGCGGTGAAGTGGCATCAGGATTTTCCGTTCACGCCGCACACCAATGACGATCTGATAACGGCACTCCTGATGGTGGATGAGGTGACTGAGGAGAATGGTCCGCTGGAAGTGTGGGCCGGCACTCATACGGGCGAGATCCACAGTCTCTGGCACGATGACAAATTCACCGGTGCGGTCAGCGCAGAGGTCACCGAGGAAGCGCTTCGCAAGCGCCAGCTTTGCACCGGCAAGGCCGGCAGTGTCTGCCTGATGCACACCCGTCTTCTCCACGGGTCGGCGCCGAACAATTCGGATATGCCGCGTACCCTGTATATCTGCGTCTACAGCGCTGCCGACGCCATGCCGATTTCACCATCGCCGGTCCCGACCCGCGATCAGGGTCGGATTGTACGCGGCGAGGATCATGGGCGCGTGCGGGCTGTGGGGTACGACATTCCGATGCCGGAACTGCCGAAAGGCGCCTCCTTCTTTGACCAGCAGGCTGGCTGACAGGGTCTGGCATGACGATGGTTTCCGAGCGGCTGGACCTTCTGTCCGCAATCGCCGGCGATGCAGGGCGCGCGCCGCATTCCATGCCGGGCTGGTATTACAATGATCCGGACCTGTTCCAGCAGGAAAAGGCCGACCTGTTCTACGCCGAATGGGTCTGTGCCGGGCATGCAAGCGAACTGGCGTCAAAGGGAAGCTATCTGACCGTCACCATAGGCGATGAACCGGTGGTGATCCTTCGTGACCGCGATGGCCGGGTGCGCGCCTATTCCAATGTCTGCCGCCATCGCGGCATGACGTTGATGACCGGCAAGGGGCGCGCGGCGGTGCTCACCTGTCCCTATCATGCATGGAGCTATCACCTTGATGGGAGCCTGAACAAGGCGCCGCTGATGGAGGAGGTGGCCGGATTTGACGCCGCATCCTGCAGCCTTCCTGAGTTTGCTGTCGAGGAATGGCTCGGCTTAATCTTCGTAAATATCAGCGGCACCGCCGCGCCGCTGGCTCCGCGTCTGGCCGGGCTGGAGCCGTTTCTGCGGAACTATCACGCCGATGAGCGCCATAGCACCGAAACCTGGTTCGAGGAATGGCAGACCAACTGGAAGGCGCTGGTCGAGAACTTCATGGAAGGCTACCACCTGTCGGTGACGCACCCGGTGACGCTGGATCCGATCACGCCGACCGAATTGTGCGAAAAGCTGTCCTCCGGACCCGCCTTTACCGCCTATCGGTCGAATTACCGTCCGGAATCCGAGCAGCGCGAACCCTTTCCCCCTGATCTGACCGAGCAGGAGAGGCGGTCATCCGTGCTGTTTGCCGTGTATCCGAATTTCGTGATCACGGTTGGTCCGAACTGCGCGGTGTTCCTGATCCTGCTTCCCGAAACGCCGGAAAGCGTCAATATCAAGATGGGCGTTCTTGTTCAGGAAGGGGCGGACGAGCTTCCCGAAACTGCCGCCTATATCAGGCTTGCGCATGAGTTCAATGAGGAAGACCGCGCCACGCTGGAGGCGATGCAGCGCAACACACGCACCAGCTTCCGCCAGCCGCGGCCGCTTGCGCCCGAGAACCAGGAAGGGACGGTGTGGGATTTCACCCGCTATGTCGCGGACCGCATATCTGAGGGCAGCCGCAGAACGGTGGAGTGAGCGGGGGATTCTACCAGCTGGCTTTGGCCTGCATCGCCACCGGCCCGCCATCGCGCGCTGTCCACAGGGACACCTCATCTCCGGTCATCTCTGCATGAATGCCGAAGGGCGCATCATCAAACAACGGTGATTTTCCGCGGAAGCTGAAGCGCTTAGGCGGCTTGCCGGCAAGGCCGGCCGCCATATTCGCCATCAGGGTCGCCTGCAGCGGTCCATGCACCACAAGCCCGCCATACCCCTCGACCTCGCGGGCATAGGGTGCGTCATAATGGATGCGGTGACCGTTGAAGGTAATGGCGGAATAGCGGAACAGCATCGTCGGGGTCGGGGTGATGCCGCGGTGGTGCGTGCCGGCCGGCGCCGCGTCTGGAGGAGCCGCGATATCGGCGCCATCCGGGGCCGGCGGATCGCGATAGACCACGTCCTGACGCTCGCGAACGCAGCAGTGCCCTTCACTGCTGTAATCATGATTCACGGTGACGAAACAGAGGCCGCCGCTGCGGCCTTGCTTGATCTCGACATTCTCGATGGTGGATTGGCGCGTTACCTGGGTCCCGATGATCAGCGGTGCCTTGAAGGTGATTTCGCCGCCAGCCCACATTCGGCGGGGAAGCGGCACAGGTGGCAGGAAGCCGCCGCGCGCCGGATGACCATCGGGCCCCAGACCATCCAGACCGGCAACAGGCTGTGCCAGACAGAAATGGATCATCAGCGGCGCGACATCACCTGCAGTGACGGACGCGTCGATCCCGAGCGTTGCGTTGAACCGCTCTACCAGTGATGGCGACAGGGTCTCGTGCTGTGTCTGCTGACTGCCGATCCAGCTTCGCAGATTGTCGATGTCCAGTTCCATTGAATTGCACCCCTTGGAGACAATCAGAACGAGCGCGGCATGCCAAGAACATGCTCGGCGATATAGCTCAGGATCAGGTTGGTGGAGATAGGCGCCACCTGGTACAGGCGCGTCTCGCGGAATTTGCGCTCTATGTCGTATTCGCAGGCGAATCCGAAACCGCCATGAAACTGGATACAGGCATTGCCAGCTTCCCATGATGCTTTCGCAGCCAGATATTTCGCCATGTTGGCCTCTGCGCCGCAGGGCTTGTCGGCGTCGAAGAGGGCGCAGGCCTTGTAGCGCATCAGGTCGGCGGCCTCGACCGCGATAAAGGCTTCGGCGATCGGAAACTGAACGCCCTGGTTCTGGCCGATGGGTCTGCCGAATACCTCACGCTCGCTGGCATAGCGGGATACGCGGTCGATGAACCAGTAACCATCCCCGATACATTCCGCGGCAATGAGCGCACGTTCTGCATTAAGTCCTGTCATTATGTATTTGAAACCCATGCCTTCTTGGCCAATCAGGTTTTCGGCAGGTATTTCAAGATTGTCGAAAAAAAGCTCGTTTGTCTGATGGTTCACCATATTGTCGATGGGGCGGACGCTCATGCCTGACTTCACGGCCTCATGGATATCGACAAGGAAGATCGACAGGCCTTCGGACTTCTTTTTCACATCTTCCAGCGGCGTGGTCCGTGCCAGCAGGATCATCAGATCGGAATATTTCACGCGGCTGATCCAGACCTTCTGGCCGTTGATGACGTAGCGGTCTCCTTTGCGGACAGCGGTGGTCTTGATCTTTGTGGTGTCCGTTCCGGTTGTCGGTTCGGTTACCCCCATCGATTGAAGGCGCAGTTCCCCGGTGGCGATCTTTGGCAGATATTTTTGGCGCTGTTCTTCCGAGCCATGCCGGACCAGCGTGTTCATGTTGTACATCTGGCCATGGCAGGCCCCGGAATTGCCGCCGGCACGGTTGATTTCTTCCATGATCACGCTGGCCGCGGTCAGGGACAGGCCCGACCCGCCATAGGCCTCCGGTATCAGCGCCGCCATCCATCCAGCCTTGGTCAGGGCCGCAACGAATGCTTCCGGATAGCCGCGCTCGCGATCTATCCCGCGGTGATACTCATCGGGAAATTCGGCGCAGACAGCGCGTACACCGGCACGGATATCCTCGAACTCGCCAGCCTGATAGCCCACATGTCTCTCCATATCTTGCTCCACACCGCGAGTATAAGCGGTTGGCGGGCGACTTCCAGATCGCTGTCGCTCTCGACGGCAGGACAAATTGCCCCTCATGGCGAAGCGATGCGTCTGTCCGGGTCAGGCCCGGCGAAAGGGCAGCTCACAGACACGGCCAGCAACTTGACCGCCATCGGGAAGACTGACTGACAGACGTTGGCCTTCCTGAAGAAAATCAAGGTCGATCAGCGACAATCCCAGATTGGATTCATATCGCGGTGACCAGGCTGCCGAAGTAATCCTGCCAACCTGTCTGTCGCCAACGTGAACAGGCCATGGTGCATGGCAGGCGGGGCAGGGCGGCCCTTCGAATCTGACACCGCGGATCATCCGTTCCGGTCCGTCGGCCGCAATGGCCTGCAAGGCCTCACGCCCGATGAAATCAATGCTGCCGTCAAGGACGCAGAACCTGCCATATCCCATTTCCAGGGGGTTGTTGTCCTGCGTCATCTCGTTGCCGTAGCCAAGAAGCCCGGCTTCGATCCTGTCGATCAGGTTCGGGCCTCCTGGCTGCATCCCGAAGGGCTGGCCAGCCTCCCACACCAGATCCCAGAGCGGTTCGGCAAGACGCGAATCATCAAGGTAGATTTCAAAGCCGGCTGTGGCTGAAAATCCCGACCGTGAAACGATCTGACGTGTCCCGAACAGGTCGATATGGGTGAAATGGAAGAATTTCAGGCTGGCTGCATCTTTACCGAACAGTAAAGACATGACGTCAGCGGCCTTCGGGCCCTGAATGGCAAGCGGGTTCACGTCAGGTTCCCTGACCGTTACGTCGAATCCGCCGCCGATGGCGAGCCCCTTGACGTAGAGAAGAAGGTCGCTGTCAGCCACCGAAAGCCAGAACCGGTCTTCTGCCAGTTTCAGAAGCACCGGGTCATTCAGCATGCCGCCGGCCGAGTCCACGACCGGAATATAATAGCAACGCCCGATTTCAGTCTTTCGCAGGTCCCGCGGGGTCATCCACTGGACAAGCCGCGCTGCGTCCGGCCCCCTGATTTCCACTTGGCGCTGCACCGATACATCCCATATCTGGACATGTTCGTTGAGGTGCCAGTAAGACTCTTCAGCACTCATCGCGACGGATTTCGGGAGTATCATATGGTTGTAAACGGAATAGCCGGTGATGCCATGGGCTTCGACCCGCCGGAAATAGGGGCTTGTCCGGATCCGCCGCGCGAACTGAAGTCCATCCGTCATCCTTGTGCCTCGACTGTCGCGCTAACCGACAAAATAGATGGGAGATGACCAGGCCTGGTGCCCGTCTTCGGTTGTGGCGCACACCCAGATGGGATTGTCCTGCCCGGGCGCGATCCTTACATCGCAGGTGAAGGACAGCGAGGCCGGAAGCTCATCATCCGGCAGACGCAATATTGTCAGCCTGCGGTCAAGGCCACCACAGTCAAGATCAACGGGATCAACGCCGAGATCTGCCGCCCGCACCGTCAACTCGCCAAGATTCGTGCGGATGGCGAGCGTGGCGTCAAGGGAATCGAGCCACAGATCGATTCCGGCGAAATTGCCGGTTGTGAC
>JBMHCH010000164.1:0-9020 GCA_049890015.1 Puniceispirillaceae bacterium (SeqCode) | reverse complement strand
GGCGAGGCTTTCCTCGTCGATGGTGTCGATGTGCTGGGTCACGTGCTGCATCTTGCCGCGCGGGTCGGTGAAACGGAGATCGACATAGGTGATGTCGTTCTCTTTGATCATTTCCATGATGGCTTTTGCGTCAGACATGGGGGTTCCTTCCATTCGTCTTTCTAGATTGGGCTTCTTTCTGGTTACGGGCCGGCGCGCCGGCCTTTGGGGCGGAAACAGGCGCCGCGGGTCAGACCGCGTCGGCGCCGCGTTCCCCGGTACGGATCCGGATGGCTTCGTCGATTGTCGAGATAAAGATCTTGCCGTCCCCGATGCGGCCTGTCTGGGCAGCATTCTGGATAGCGTCGACGACCCGCTCGCTGAGCGATTCCTCGACCACAACCTCGATCTTCACCTTCGGCAGGAAATCGACCACATATTCGGCGCCGCGATAGAGTTCGGTATGTCCTTTCTGGCGACCGAATCCTTTTGCTTCCAGTACGGTGATGCCCTGGATGCCGACGTCGTGAAGCGCTTCCTTCACCTCATCCAGCTTGAAGGGCTTGATGATGGCTTCGATTTTCTTCATAGCGTGGTTCCTGTATTCCGGGTGCGCCCGACCATCGGGCTTCCCGCGTTTGGATCGCGCGCACCCTCGCGCATGCCGGCGCGGGAACGCAAGAGCATGCGGCGGCCGGTCGCGGCGCAGGATCCGATTCCGGAAAAGCTGCCTCACAAATCATCGCGATGCATAAAATTTAGGCAGATTCGGCCACGGGGTTCCGGAGCTGTAGACGCGCCTGTGGCGTTGACCTGCGGTGCTAGCGGCCCGGGGCGGCGTTTGGCACGAACAGCTGTTCCCCGCGCCGTGTCAGGCTGCTGATCAGCTCCTGTCCGTTTGGTGACAGCAGCCAGTCGGTGAAGCGCGCCGCCGCCGCATGATTCGCGGAGGGGCAATGATCCGGGGACAGGGTGACAATGCCGTACTGGTTGAAAAGGTCGGGGTCGCCCTCGAACAGGATGCGGTGTCTGAACTTGTTGGCGAAGGCAAGCCAGGTGGCGCGGTCGGTCAGGGTGTAGCTGTCCGATTGCACGGCGAAATTCAGCGTCGCTCCCATGCCGCTTCCGGTCTCGCGGTACCAGACGCCCGGCTGCGCGGCCGGTGCCAGCCGCAGCTTCTGCCACATGGATTTTTCCTTCTTGTGGGTGCCGCTGTCATCGCCTCGCGAGGCGAAATTCGACTGCCGCCGCACAATCCGGCGAAGCGCATCCATGACGTCGCCGGCATTGCGAAGGTCTGCCGGGTCGTCCTGCGGACCGACGATGATGAAGTCGTTATACATCAGGTCATGGCGAACGGCGCCGTACCCGGCCTCGATAAAGGCGTCCTCGGCGTCGCGAGAATGCACGATCAGCAGGTCGCCGTCGCAGCGGCTGGCATTCTTCAGCGCCTGTCCGGTGCCGACTGCGACCACCTTCACGGTGATGCCGGTCTCGGCGGTGAAGGACGGCGTCACATGGCGGTAGAAGCCGGCATTCTGTGTCGAGGTGGTGGACTGCACGATGATCGCCTCTTCGGCATTAGCGCTCGCGCCCGGCATCGCCGCCGACAGGATCAGGGTGGCCATAGCAAAAATCAGGGATGTCATGCGCTATCGAGGCTCCGCAGCTGGGTCTCAACCTCGGCCTTCACGCGGGTGATGGCCTCCATCTTCACGGGTCCGAACCCGCGGATGTCGCCGGCCGCGCCAAGGATGGAGCGCCAGGTCCCAGGGTCCTGCAGTGGTGAGTAACGGTTCATGAGATCCAGATACCAGTCGATCAGCCCGCGTTCAATGCGGCGTTCCGCCTGCCAGGCGAACGGGTCGAGAGCTGTTCCGCGAAGGCGCTTGCCGCGCGCCAGCAGCGGAAAGAGCTTCCTGACAAACCGGGTCCTTGTCTTCGCCGGCCTGCCGCGGGAATCGGTTGCCCGCGTCAGGAACGGGATCACCAGATGGTTGGCGGTGCGATATCCCGGGGCGAACTGCGCGTCGATCTGCGCGCGGAAGGCCGCGTCGCTGTGCAGCCGCGCCACCTCATATTCATCCTTGTAGGCCATCATGCGGTAGAGCTGTCGGGCAACGGTCTCGCGCAGCCCCGCATCCTCGCACCCCGCCGCGAATACTTCGAGATGCGCCTGGTATCTGGCCGCGTAGCCGGCATCCTGATAAGCCGTCAGCAATTCTGTCCGGTGCGCGACAATATCCTCGTAGCTGTCCGGCGAAGGTGCCGCCGGGCGCGGCAGCACGGCCCCGGTGACAAGCTCCGGATTGCCCTTCATCAGCCTGCCGATATCGAAGGCCAGCCTGTTGCGTTCCTCCTGAACGCCGTTCAGCGTGATGGCCTGGCCGATGGCGGTTGCCGAGACCGGCACCATTCCGGCCTGCCAGGCGGCGCCAAGCATGATCATATTGGCGTAGACGCTGTCGCCAAGCAGCGCTTCGGCGACGCGGTTCGCATCGAACCCGTCGATGCTGTCCCGCCCGCAGGCGCGGGCGATGGCGGTGATCCGGTCCTCCATCTGAAGGTCGAGATCGCGGTTCTTCACGATCTCTCCGGTGATCATCTCCGCGTGGTTGAGCATGGCCGCCGTGCCCTTGCGATAGGTCTTCATCGCCTGGGGCGAGGCCGACACCACCATGTCGCATCCGATCAGGGCGTCGGCGGCGCCGGCGGCGATGCGGGTCTGGTGGAGCATGGTCGGGTCGGCGGCAAGCCTGACAAAGCTCATCACCGCGCCGAATTTCTGCGCAAGGCCGGAAAAATTCAGCAATGTCGTTGCCGTGCCGTCCAGATGAGCGGCCATCGACAGCACCGCGCCGATGGTTGTCACGCCGGTCCCGCCGACCCCGGTCAGCAGGATGTCATAGGGATCGCTGACCCGGGGAAGGGGCGGCGGCGCAAGGGCGGCAAGGGCTGCCGTCACGTCGGGAAGGGCGCCGGTCTTTTCCTGTGCCGCCAGACGCGGACCCTCGACCGTCACGAAGCTTGGACAGAAGCCGTCGAGGCAGGTGAAATCCTTGTTGCAGCTCGACAGGTTGATCCGCCGCTTGCGCCCGAGCGGGGTGTCCACAGGCTCGACGCTGAGGCAGTTCGAAGCCACCGAACAGTCGCCGCAGCCTTCGCAGACAGCCTGGTTGATCACCACATGGCGGTCCGGATCGGGCAATGTCCCGCGCTTGCGCCGCCGCCGCTTCTCGGTGGCGCATGTCTGGCTGTAGATCAGCACCGACACGCCCTCGAACTCGCGAAGCTCGCGCTGCAGCAGGTCCATCTCGGCGCGGTCGTGGAAGCTGGTCGATGCCGGATAGTCGCGGCGCGGCACCGCGTCCAGATCGTCGCTGACAAGGGCGATGCGGGTCACCCCCTCGGCAGCGCAGCTATGCGCCACGCCGGCAGGCGACAGCTGACCGTCGACCGACTGGCCGCCGGTCATGGCCACAGCGTCGTTATACAGGATCTTGAAGGTCATGTTGGTGCCGGCAGCCACCGCCTGGCGGATGGCCAGCGATCCGGAATGGAACCAGGTGCCGTCGCCGATGTTCTGGAAGACATGCCTGTTGCCGTTGAAGCGGCTGGTGCCGACCCAGCTTCCGCCTTCGCCGCCCATCTGGCAGACATATTTCGTGTCGCGGTCCATCAGCGTGACCAGAAAATGGCAGCCGATTCCGGCAAGCGCCTCGGACCCCTCGGGAACCTTTGTCGAGCTGTTATGCGGGCATCCTGAGCAGAAGTGCGGGGCGCGCTGCGGAAAGGCCGGCGTATTCGCCCGCGAGTCCGGCACTGCCAGGCTCGCCGCCCGCCTGCTGAAATCCTGTCCTTCGCATGCCGCGTCGAGCCGCGCCGCCACCATCGGCATAAGCAGCTCCGGCGACAGCTCGCCGGTGGCAGGGATGAATCGCTCGCCGCTGGCCCCGGTCTTGCCGGTGATCAGCCCCGGCATGTCCGATCCCATGCGGGTCGACAGCGCCCTTATCTGGTCCTCGACGATGCCGCGCTTTTCCTCGACGACGATGATTTCCTGCTTGCCCCGCATGAAGGCGGCGGCACCGCTCTCCTCGATCGGCCAGACCATGCCGATCTTGTAGATATCGATCCCCAGGTCATGGCAGCTTGCGCGGTCCAGCCCAAGGCAGCGGAGAGACTCCATCAGATCGCCATGCGCCTTGCCGGCGGTGACAAAGCCGATCCGCGCCCTTGGCGTCCGGTGGACCGCGTAATCGACCGGATTGGCCGCGGCGAAGGCGGCGGCGGCATCGAGCTTTGCCTGCATCCGGTCTTCCAGATGCAGCCCGGGGGCGTCCGGCCAGCGGATATGCAGGCCATCGGCGCTGTCGGCGATCGGCGGGCGGGTGAAACTCGGCAGCGGGGCGAGATCGACCGACGCCCCGGCTTCGATCAGCTCGGCGATGGATTTCATCCCGACCCACAGCCCGGAATGGCGGGACAGCGCAAAGCCGAACAGGCCGAAGGAGATGAGCTCGGAAATAGTCGCCGGGTTCAGCACCGGAAGCGAGGCGCCGATGAAACCGTATTCGGACTGGTGCGAGATGGTCGATGACACGCAGCCATGATCATCGCCAGCCATCATCAGCACCCCGCCCTTTGGCGAGCTGCCATACATGTTGCCATGCTTGATGGCGTCGCCGGACCTGTCGACCCCGGGCCCTTTGCCGTACCACAGGCCGAACACACCGTCGACGGTGGTGCCCGGCTGGCCTTCTGCCTGCTGCGCGCCGGCCATGATGGTGGCGGCCATATCCTCGTTCACAGCTGGCAGGAAATCGATGTTCCGATCATCCAGATGCCGGTTGGCGCGCCACAGCTCGACATCGAAGGTGGCCAGCGGCGATCCGCGATATCCCGAGACCAGCCCGCCTGTCTTCAGGCCCGCGGCGGCATCGCACCGCGCCTGGTCCAGCATCATGCGCACCAGCGCCTGGGTGCCGTTCAGGAACACCCTGCCGGTCTCCTGCGTGTAGCGGGACTCGAGCGGGGGCGGTGCCTTTGCAGCGCTATTGCCATCCGCCGGCGGCGCGGCAGAGAGGGGCGTCGCGTCGTCTGGGGCCATATAAAATCTCCAAGGACAGCGCCAGATCGCGGCGCGGTGTCACCGTGGTTTTACTGTGGGGCAATCAGGGGCGTCCGGCAAGGGGGCGCGCCGTTCGACAAGCCTGTTCAAAAGGTCGCGGCGGGGCGGCAAATCGCACTTGCGTGTCACCCATGGCTCGGCTAATGTCCCGCCCTGCATTCGGGCACCTGTCCGCAGCGGTGAACTGCTGTTCCTGCGCAGGGTGTGTTTCTGATGCGATGGCGGGTGTAGCTCAGTTGGTTAGAGCGCCAGTTTGTGGCACTGGAGGTCGCCGGTTCGAAACCGGTCACTCGCCCCATTTCTCGCGGCAGTCAGGGTGACGAGAACCTTGCGGCCGCGCGGGCTCCACGCTGCGGGCGTGGCGGAATTGGTAGACGCGCTGGATTTAGGTTCCAGTGGTGAAAACCGTGGGGGTTCAAGTCCCTCCGCCCGCACCATGTCCATGTCCGTCGCCGGCGGACCAAAACGCCGGTTGCATGCCCGGTACAGTTCTCGGCCGGCATGGTGTCCGGTCGCACATTCTCCGGTCGCCGTGCCACCCGGGCATGGGGGAGCCGTCTCTTGCAGAGGAAAAGGGTTCGATGAAGATTTCTGAAACCAGGGCCGAGGGCCTGATCCGCGAATATTCGATTGTCATTTCGGCCGCGGAGATCGATGAACAGGTCTCGGCCAAGCTTGCCGAACTGGCCACCACGGTGAACATGCCGGGCTTTCGCCCGGGCAAGGTGCCGATGTCGGTGGTCAAGTCGCGCTTCGGCGGACAGGTCCAGGGCGAGGCAATGAAGAATGCGCTCGACGAGGGCGCGCGCCAGGCCATCGAGAACAACGAGCTGCGCCTTGCCAGTCAGCCAAGCGTCGAGATCACCGCCTATGAGGACGGCAAGGATCTGGAGGCGGCGCTGTCCTGCGAGGTCATGCCCGAGATCGGCATCCCCGACCTGTCGGCCCTGAAGATCGAGAAGCCGACCCTCGAGGCGGGCGACGCCGAGGTGGACGAGGCGTTGGCCAACATCGCCGAGGGCAACCGCCCGACTGTCGAGGTCACCTCCAAGCGCGCCGCGAAGGCAGGCGACGTTGTTGTCATCGACTTCATCGGCCGCATCGACGGTGAGGCGTTCGAAGGCGGCGCTGCCGAAGGACATTCGCTGGAACTCGGCTCCAACAGCTTCATCCCCGGGTTCGAGGACGGGCTGATCGGCGTGAAAGCCGGCGAGACCCGCGATGTCGAGGTGGCGTTCCCCGAGGACTATCAGGCGGCCCATCTTGCCGGCAAGCCGGCGATCTTCGAGGTAACCGTCAATGAGCTCCGCGAGAAGGGCGAGGCCAATATCGATGATGAGCTGGCGACGCGCCTCGGGTTTGAGGATCTGGCGGGTCTTCGCGACGCCGTCGCAAGCCAGATCAACGGTCAGCACGCCACCGCCCTTCGCCAGGCGCTCAAGAAAAATGTTCTCGATGCGCTGGCCGGCGGCGATGAATTCGATGTGCCGCCGTCTCTCTATGCCTCGGAATACGAGAATGTCGCACGGGCGATGAACCCGAACCCGCCGGCACACGACCATGATCACGACCATGATCACGACCATGACCATGAGCATCCTGCCGCAGACGAAGGCATGGACGACGACGCCAAGGCCGATGCCAAGGCTGTCGCCGAGCGCCGTGTCCGTCTTGGCCTGCTGCTGACCGAGATTGGCCGGGTCAACAATATCGAGGTTACCGACGACGATACCCGCCAGGCCGTGTTCGAGGAAGCCCGCCGCTATCCCGGGCAGGAGCAGCAGGTTCTGGAGTATTTCCAGAAGAACGAGCAGGCCATGCAGCAGCTTGCCGGTCCGATTTTCGAGGACAAGACGGTTGATTTCATCCTCGAGATGGCAAATGTAACCGAGGTGGAGACCGACGTGGAAACGCTGTATGCCGCGCCGGAGGAAAGCGCCGAGGCCGCCCCGAAGAAGAAAGCTGCCAAGAAAGCCGCGAAGAAGGCCTCCGCCAAGAAGGCCGCGGCGAAGAAGGCGGCGCCGAAAAAGGCGGCAGCCAAGAAGGCGCCCGCCAAGAAGGCGGCAAAGAAGAAGTCCTGACCGGCATGATGCCGCAACGAGGAGAAAGAATGATGAGCGAGTTTGACCAGCCTGTAGCCAATCTTGTGCCGATGGTCGTCGAACAGACGAGCCGCGGGGAACGTGCGTTCGACATTTTCTCGCGGCTTCTCAAGGAGCGCATCATCTTCCTCACCGGGCCGATCGATGACGGTGTCGCATCGCTTGTATGCTCGCAGCTTCTGTTTCTTGAATCGGAAAATCCGACCAAGGACATCGCTATGTACATCAATTCGCCTGGCGGCATCGTGACCTCGGGTCTCGCCATCTACGACACCATGGAATACATCCGCCCGGACGTGTCCACTGTCTGCATCGGCCAGGCGGCTTCGATGGGGTCGCTGCTGCTGACGGCAGGTGCCGCCGGCAAGCGCTTCAGCCTTCCGCATGCGCGCATTATGACGCACCAGCCAAGCGGCGGTTTTCAGGGTCAGGCCAGCGATATCGAGATCCACGCCAAGGAAATCCTCGACCTGCGCCGCCGGCTCAACGGCATCTATGAGAAGCACACCGGCAAGACGCTGAAACAGATCGAGAAAATCATGGATCGTGACACGTTCATGACGGCTGAAGACGCCCAGGAGTTCGGGCTGATTGACGCCGTTGTCGAGAAGCGCCCAACCCCGGAAAGCGACAGCTGACCATCCTGCCTTTGCGATTTCGGTATGGCTTTTGCAGTGTCAGGTGTCGGCTTGCCTGCAGAATATCATTGAATCGAAACCGCAAGCCCCCATACACTAGCTTCGCGCCTGCCGGACCGGCAGGCGGACCCGCGATTCAAGGAGCCAGGCCATGGCGAAGACCGAAGACGGCGACAAGGGAACGCTTTTCTGTTCCTTCTGCGGCAAAAGCCAGCATGAAGTCCGCAAGCTCATTGCCGGCCCGACCGTGTTCATCTGCGACGAATGCGTCGAACTGTGCATGGATATCATCCGCGAAGAGCACAAGACGTCCCTGTCCAAAGGGCATGACGGCGTTCCGACGCCAGCCGACATCAACAAGGTCCTCGATGAATATGTGATCGGCCAGGCCCGTGCCAAACGAGTGCTGTCCGTAGCGGTCCACAACCACTACAAGCGCCTCGCCAACGCCGGCAAGACCGGCGATATCGAGATTTCGAAGTCGAACATCCTTCTGGTCGGCCCGACAGGCTGTGGCAAGACGCTGCTGGCCCAGACGCTTGCGCGGATGCTGGATGTGCCGTTCACCATGGCCGACGCCACGACCCTTACCGAGGCCGGCTATGTCGGCGAGGATGTCGAGAACATCATCCTGAAACTGCTCCAGGCGGCCGATTACAATGTCGAGCGGGCGCAACGCGGCATCGTCTATATCGACGAGGTCGACAAGATCTCCCGCAAGGCCGACAATCCCTCCATCACCCGCGATGTGTCGGGCGAGGGCGTCCAGCAGGCGCTCCTGAAAATCATGGAGGGCACGGTTGCTTCGGTGCCGCCACAGGGCGGCCGCAAGCATCCGCAGCAGGAATTCCTGCAGGTCGATACCACAAACATCCTGTTCATCTGCGGCGGCGCCTTCGCCGGGCTGGACAAGCTGATCGCCGGACGTGAAACCGGTGCCGGCATCGGTTTTGGTGCCGATGTGCGCGCCCCTGATGACCGCAAGACAGGTGAACTGCTCTCCACTCTCGAGCCCGAAGACCTGATCAAGTTCGGGCTGATTCCGGAATTCGTGGGTCGTCTGCCCGTTGTCGCCACTCTCGAGGATCTCGACGAGGACGCGCTGATCCGCATCCTGACCGAGCCTAAGAACGCGCTGATCAAGCAGTATCAGAAGCTGTTCGAGATGGA
>JBMHCH010000163.1:0-2822 GCA_049890015.1 Puniceispirillaceae bacterium (SeqCode) | reverse complement strand
CGCGGACAGGGCGGCATGCCACCCCTTCGCCCAGGCAGGTGGTGGTGAGGGTAGGATTCGAACCTACGTACGCTACGCGGGCAGATTTACAGTCTGCTGCCTTTAACCACTCGGCCACCTCACCGGTTGCCTGAAACGCCTGACCCCTTCATAAGTGCTACAAGAACATCGCGATGCGAGGAAAGACGCCAAGCGATTAGAAAAGCAGGGGCGTTTTGTCAACAGAGAAGTCACCTTGATGCGACCGCGAAACGATAAAAAACACGCCGGCAGGCCACGCCGTGATACCCGGCGCCCGCCACGCGACAGGCGGCAGACCGCTGGCCAGCCTCACGCCGCCGCGCCAAAACCGCCATCTGGCGGATATTTCCTGTGGGGGCGGCATGCTGTTCTGGCCGCCATCGCCAACCCGGAGCGGCGGATCGCCGCGCTCTACGCCACCGAGGATGCCGCAGGCGAACTTGGCGAGGCACTTGGCGTCCTGCCGGCAGATCGCCGCGGTGAGATTCCTGCGCCTGTGGTCAGTGACCGCCGCCGGCTCGACGCTGTGCATGCCGGCAGTGACGGGGACAAGGCCGTCCATCAGGGCATGGTTGCGGCGGTCTGGCCGCTCGACGCGCCTGATCTGGAGGATCTGCTGGCGATGCCCGGTGAGCCGCCAGTCAGACTGCTGCTGCTGGACCAACTCTCCGACCCGCGCAATGTCGGCGCGATCATGCGCAGCGCGCTGGCGCTTGGCGCGACCGCCATCATCAGCACCCGCCGCAACGCCCCGGACGAGAGCGGGGCGCTGGCGCGCGCCGCCGCCGGAGCACTGGAGAAAATACCGATGATCCGGGTGGTCAATCTGGCACGCGCCATCGAACGGCTGCAGGAGGCCGGCATAGAGGTGGTCGGGCTGGCCGCCGATGGCGAGACCCCCGTCGGTGATCTGGCGGATATCCCGCGGCTTGCCATCGCGCTGGGGGCGGAAGGGGCAGGATTGCGCCACCTCACCCGCCGTCATTGCGACAGGCTTGCGCGCATCGATATTTCCGAGGAAAGCGAAAGCCTGAATGTCTCGATCGCCGCCGCCATCGCGCTCTATGCGGTACAACCGGACTGACATTCCGCCAGCCTGTCATCCGGGACGGGGCGCCCGGCATCAGACAGGCTGATATCGGAGGTCTGGTGGCGGGGCCCGGCGAAGGGAAGCACGCCGAGCCCTGCCATATTTTCCGGACAAGCGGAAGCCGGCGCGTCCCGTGTGGTGGGGACGTGTCTTCAGACCGGCGTCAAGGCGCTGCGCGGGGAAGATCGCCGCGACCGCGGGCGTGATAGAAGGACCGGGCGCCGCCCTGCGATCCACGGCCGTAATGGTGCAGCTGCGCCGCCGCCTTGCGAAGCTCTGCCGGCGCCCAGGGGGACAGCTCGTCACGCACCGGCCTTGCGGCCTCGCGCCCGGCCTCCATCGGGGTAATGCCGATATCGTCACACAGCCGGTCATCCAGCGTCGCAAGCTCCCGGCGCGAACGCGCCAGCGCCGCCACGTCGCGGAGGCGCAGCCACAACAGACGCGGTTTGGCAGCCCAGAACAAAGCGGAAGAGAGCCACCGGAACAGTGGCCGTTCACCTGACATCCATAACATTCCGTGATCCTTTCCATTGCATCATTTGATGATTGTTAATCATCTGGTTTCTTTATGATTTTGGTTAACGCGAACCAGAATTACCAATGATCAATCCTGATCGGATCCATAAGGATCGGTGATGCACCGCAAGGAATGACAATGCCCTGCAACAGCACGCGGAATCTCGACATCTCGGCTCTGCGGTCCTTCGTGATGATCGCCGAGCTCGGCGGTGTCACGCGGGCAGCCGAGAGGCTGAACCTCACCCAGTCTGCCGTATCGATGCAGCTGAAGCGGCTGGAGGCCGCGTTCGACCAGCCGCTTGTCACGCGCAAGGGGCGTGGCATTACCCTGACCGATGAGGGCGAACAGCTTCTTGGCTATGGGCGGCGCATGGTGCGTCTGAATGACGAGACCTGGACCCGCATGATGCATGAGGCTTTTCAGGGACGCATCACCTTCGGCGTGCCGGAGGATATCGTGCGCCCCTATGTGACCGGCATGCTGCGCGACTTTGTCGGCGCCTTCCCGCGGGCGCGGATCAATCTGGTGTCCTCGATCACCCGGCTGCTGCTGCGCGAGTATGAAGAGGACAGGATCGACATCATGCTGACCACCGAGCCGGCGCTGAGCGGGGCCGGGGAATGCCTCTATCGCGGGCCGCTGCAATGGTATGTCGGGCGCGGCAGCGCGGTCTATGATCAACGCCCGCTGCCGCTGGCCTCGAAGCCTGACTGCATTTTCCTGCCGGTGGCCTCGGCGGCGCTGGACGCAGCCGACATTCCGTGGGAAAGCCCGTACCAGGCGAATGACTGGCGTGACCTTGTGGCCTTTGTCAGCGCCGGCCTCGCGGTCGAGACGAACATGCCCTACATGGCGCGGATCAAGGACTGGCAGGAGGTGCCGGGAAGCGCCGGCCTTCCCGCCCTCCCTGATTTCGGGATCTTCCTCTATGTCCGCGAGGGGGCCTCGCCATTGGCGCTGCAGCTTGCCGGAATCATCCGCGACGTCGATTTCGATCCGGCGGCGATGGCGAAGAGCGCGTAAGACACGCTATTGACGATCGGAACGTTTCTGGTACAACGCACCCAGTGCTGGTGTGGCTCAATTGGTAGAGCACCCGATTTGTAATCGGGCGGTTGGGAGTTCGAGTCTCTCCACCAGCACCATTCCCCACATCACATCATGTGCTAACCAACTGAATTGCAAGCA
>JBMHCH010000162.1:0-8486 GCA_049890015.1 Puniceispirillaceae bacterium (SeqCode) | reverse complement strand
GGCGCGCGTCGTCGCCCTGCAGAAGCCGTCCGAGCGCGAGATGTCGCAATGGTATTTCCAGCGCTATGTGCCGCATCTTCCCGCTGGCGGCGAAATGGTGCTGTTCGACCGCTCCTGGTACAACCGCGCCGGCGTCGAGCGGGTCATGGGGTTCGCCTCCGAAGATCAGGTCGAGCAGTTTTTCCAGGATGTCACCGAATTCGAGCGGATGCTGGTGCGTTCCGGCATCATCCTGCTGAAATACTGGTTCTCGATCAGTGACGAGGAACAGCAGCTTCGGTTCATGATGCGCGTCCATGACCCGATGAAACAGTGGAAGCTGTCGCCGATGGATCTGGAAAGCCGCATCCGGTGGGAGCAGTATACCAAGGCCAAGGAGGAGATGTTCGAACGCACCTCGATTGCCGAGGCGCCCTGGTACATTGTCGAAGGCAATGACAAGAAGCGCGAGAGGCTGAACTGCATGGAGCATATCCTCTCGAAGATTCCCTATCACGAGATCGGCCACGAGAAAGTCGAACTGCCCGAGCGGGTCTTCAATCCCGACTATGAGCGCCGCACGCTTCCCGACGATCTCTATGTGCCGAAAATCTACTAGCCGGCGCGGCGCAGGCCCTCATCTGCGCTAAAGGTCCTGAATCAGCCTGACCTTTGCGTCAGCCGACGGTTCGGGTCATCAGCTTGTCGGATTCGATCATCATCGCCGCATCCAGATCGGCCGCCAGCGCCGCGGCGGGATCCCGGGTCTGCAGGGGGGCGACTCCGACATGGGCGTATTCGCCGGCATAGAGATGGCAGCGAAGACCGGCGGCATGCGCCGATGACTGGCTTGCCACCGTGTCCTCGAAGGCGATGGCCTCGGATGGCAGAAGGCCGAGCCGCTGCAGCGCTGTCTCATAGGCTTCGCCATCCGGCTTCTCCATGGCGACATCGGCTTTGCTGGTTGTCACGGCAAACTCGGCGAAATCGATATGGGAAGCCATCGCGTCCCTGATCATGTCGAGGGTGCGCGGTGTCGTCGTCGTCACAAACCCGAGGCGAAGGCCGGCATGTCGCGCGCGCGAGATGGTCTCGATGATTCCGGGGCGCGGGAGCACGCCGTCGGCAAGCAGCTCGGCAAACACATCCTGCTTTGTTTCATGGATCTGACGGATCTTCATCTCGGACAGCGCGCCGCCGGCCAGCGTCCTGATCCGGCGCTGGCCGCCAGCTGTCGCAAGCAGCCTGCAATAGGTCGCGATGTTCCAGTGCCAGTCCAGCCCATGCCTTGCGAAGGCCGTGTTATAGGCGCGGCGCTGCAATTCCGAGGTTTGCGCCAGCACACCGATCGAACCGAAAAGGACCGCCTTCATCATTTGCCTCCATGGGGGTCGAGCGAACGCCATGGATATGCGTCCGCTGACTGCCCGAGGCCAGCCTTAAAGTGGCAAAACAGTTTTCTGCGCGAGGAAGAGCGAAGACTAGCCGGAGAACGCCACCGCCGCGCCGCAGATGGCGAGAAGCAGCCCGACCCTGCCACCCTGCACCAGCCGCTTCATCAGCGCCGGATTCGGTGGGCGCTTTGCCTTCATCGACCGGTGGACATGTAGATTGGCGGTGATCGAAATGCCAAGCACAATCGCCGCACCGAGAAGCTTTGCATGAAAGGCGCCGTTGATTCCGAGCCCGCCATAGATCAGGTGCGACAGTCCGATCCCGGTGACCCACAGCAGGGTGATCGAGGCCAGGCCGATATAGCCCAGCAGCGCGAAAGCCTTGCCGATATGGGGCGGAGGCGCCTCTCCGGCGCGCACATAAGCGGACTGGATGACCGCGCTTCCGACCATGACGCCGCCGGCGAACAGGATTGAAAAATAGTGGATGATCTTCAGGACGACTTCCATCTTCACCTCCGCAAAAGAGCAGGCGGCCGACAACCGCCTTTCATGTCTCACAAGACGTCTTGGACAGCCTAACAAGATTGAGTCGAAATAGTCTCTTAATTCCTCTAGTTTGGGCGGCTGTGAATGTTTGGCTTGCTTGTGGTTTCCGTGCTTTTTCCCCTGCCGTCCATCACTGTCCAGCGACGCCTGTGCGACGGCCCCGCCGCGCGCGTCCGCGATGGCGTAAAGATGGCCGGAATGGTTCTGTTCGGAACGGTTCTGATCGGAACGGTTCTGTTCGGAACGGTTCTGATCGGAATGATGCTGGTCGGTGGTCCGGCGAACGCCGACAGCCAGCGCACCTATCTCGACCTCAGCCACGATACAATGCGTCAGCAGCTTGCGGCGGGTGATCTCGACAGGGCGACGCGCACCCTGTCCTGGATCCGGCGTGTGGATCCCGATGATGATGTGACTTCCGTTCTTGCTGCCGAGCTCCAGCTTCGATCCGGCAACATTGCGCTTGCCGCGATGGTGCTTCTCGACATCATCAGCAGCGACGCCGCCGGGCAGGCAGCTGTTCTCGAGGCGCAGCGCGTCCTGACCGAACTTGGCGACGGGGATTATCTGGCCGAAATCATGGTTACAGACGCCATGCTTGACGCCGCGACGCTGGCGGGTGGACGTCGGGAGGCGGGGCTTGTGAGCATGCCGGATGACGGCTTTGCCTATCGTGTCGCCGCCATGCCGCTTCCGGGTCAGGGTCAGGTGGACAGCCTTCTGGCCTTTGCCAGGACAACACCAGCTATCGAAATGGCGCAGGCGGCGGGTCGGGCGTTGGCAGTGCCCCCGGCTGACGCACCCCCGGCCGATGGCACGATCGAGGTGGCATCGCTGCGCTCTGTGCCGCCGACAGCCCCGGATGGCGGGCCGCCGGCACTGATCGATCTGGTCTTCGAGAACCCGGCCGATCTGGAACTCAATTTCGCGCTGTTCCAGGAGCAGATCGCGACGAATGATCTGGATGGCGCCTCGGCGACGCTGGAACGCGTGCTTCTGATCGATCCGCGGTCGAAACTTGCCAAGGTGCTTCTTGCGGATGTTAAGCTGCGGAAGGGCGACCTGATCCAGGCCCGCAGCATTCTTGGCAGTCTTCTTGCCGAAGAGGACACGCCGCCGGATATGGCCGCCCGTGCCGAGGCCATCCTCGACGAAGTCGAAAGCCGGCTTGACCCGCTCAGCACACAGACGCGGCTGGCGCTGGAAGTCGGCAACACCCAGAACGCCTTCGGGCGCGCCAAGGCGGACGAGATCCTGTTCCTGAACCTTCCGGTCACCAATACCACGCCCGACAAGTCGGATGATTATCTGAGCTATGACATCGGTTTTGACGCGGTTCGCGAGCTTGACCGCCAGACGCCGACATTGCTGGAGGCAGGCGTCTCGGTGACCGGGCGAGACAACAGCCATCGTGACCTGTCGGATGTGCGAACCCTGTCGGCGAAACTGTCCGTCACGCAGCGCGCCGCCATCACCCTGTCGGCTGGCGGATTTGCCTCGATGACAAGCGTCAACAACAGGAGCTTCAACCAGAATGCCGGCCTGTATGTGGCGGCCGTGACACCCTTTGCCGCCAACTGGGAGGCCAGCCAGTCGCTGGCCTTCAGCCGGTCGACCTATTCCACCTATCCCGGCATCGCCAACAACCCCGGCAGGTCGGAGCGCAGCACTGTCGCCAAATTCGGCCTCAGCCGCCAGTTCAGCAGGGCGCTTGTCAATCTTGCCGTCTCGGCGGGCCGGTCCAAGGCGCGCAGCCGGATCAATGATCTGAAATTCACGAAGTCGGAGCTGACCATGGCCGGCATGGTCGGCGATTTCAGCCTGACCGGGTCGGTGTCGCGGCAATGGATCCGGAATGATGTCGCCGACGTCTTTGTCAGCCCGCTTCGCCCGAAGAAGCGTCAGGACACCCGCATGCTCAAGGTGCGGTATCCGCGCGGCAGCTCATTCGGCAATCTGTATTTCATTCCCTATCTGCGGATGTCCTCATCCAGCACCAAATCCAATATTCCGAACAGCCGTCGCGAAGGGTCGGAAGCGGCGATCGGACTGGAGACGGTGTTCTAGCATGCGTGGGCCGGTCAAGATGTGCAGCCTGGCGCTGGTCTGTATGCTGGCGATGCTGGCCATGTCTGGCCTGCCGGCCATGGCGGGTGGCGAGGACCGGCCTGTCACAGGGGTGCTGGCGGCGGCAAGCGGTCCGGTCACCGCCGGACCGATGGGCGGCGCTCCCGCAGCCATGCGAAAGCTTGCGGTCGGCAACAAGGTCTTTTTCGAGGATGAGATTGTCACCGGCGATGGCGTGCGGGCGCAGATCCTGCTCCGCGACGGCACCACATTTTCCATAGGCGAAGGGGCCCGGCTGGTGCTGGACGAATTCGTCTACGACCCGCAAAGCAGATCCGGCGGCGTCGGCGTCGTGATCAAGAAGGGTGCCTTCCGCTTTGTCTCCGGCAAGATTGCCAAGACAAATCCGCGCAACATGCGTGTCCTTGCCGGCAATACCGCCATCGCGGTGCGCGGCACCGAGGTCATCGGCACTGTGGGAAGCGGCGCGGAATCGGTGATTCTGATCTCGGGACAGGTTGATCTTGTCTCCATCGCTGGCGACTGTGTGGCAAGCGGTTCTTCAGAGGGTGGCGGCGACATGTTCGGCATCGGCGCCGACGGCGCGCTGGAGTTCAATGCCGATATTGTCGCCTCGCCGCCGGATTACTGCAATCAGACGCTTGTACGCCCGGGGTTTGGCGTGCAGGTCGCCAGCGGGCAGATCGCCCCGCCCACCAGGATCGACACAGCCACGATTGATTCAGTGATCGATGCCATCACCATCACCGGCCCGGCTAAAGGCACAGATGACTCACAGGATACGGACGCGTCCGAAGGGGACGAGCCTGCCGAGACGGGAACCGCGGCCGAGGCTGCGGACAGTGGCGGTGCGGACTCGCAAGAGGAGGCCCCGGACCTTGCCGGGAGTGACAGTGATCCGGAGGCGCCGGCGGCACAGGTAGCCGTGGCGGCCGCGGCCGATGCCGGACCGGAAGAGGCAGAAGACCTCTCGGAATTCGACAAGGTGGTGATGCGGGCCTTCGGTCTGATCGATGAGGAGACGGATGCCGCGGCGGGTGACGACAGGACGGCCGCGCCGCAGGAACAGCTTACCCTTGCGGCAAGCCGCGCTTCCCAGGACAAGCCGGGCGAGGAGGACGCTGGCGATCGCAAGCCGGAAGAGCGGGATGCCGCGGGCGAGGTGAAGCCGGAATCGGACGATGCCGAGCTTGAAGAGTCGGTCGAGGACACCCCCACCGAGGAGGAAAAGCGCAACGAGATCAAGGTCGAGGAAGCCGTGCTCGATCTGAACAAGCAGTCAGGCGATACAGGCAACAGCGGGTCTTCGGGAAGCGGCAGCAACACAAACTCCAACACCAACACAACCAACAATGCGCCAACGCTGGCGTCGATTTCCGGCATAGGCTTCACCGACACAGCTGGTGACGACAGCTTCACGGCGGTATCGTCCACCCTGAGCGGCAGCGACAGTGACAGCGGAGATACGCTGACCTACAGCGTCAGCGGCGGCAGTGCCGACACATCGCTGTCCGGCTTCACCCAATCGCGGAGCGGCACCTATGGCACGCTCTATGTGAATGGCAGCACGGGCGCCTACCGCTATGTGCCGAATGACTCGGCCATTGAGGGATTGAAATCCGGCGCGTCGGAAGATTTCACCCTGTCGGTCTCCGACGGCTCGGCAAGCGCCTCGCAGACGCTGACGGCAAGCATCACCGGCGCGGATGACACGCTGAGCGTCGCCGCGCTGTCGGGCATCACCCTGACGGACACCGCCGGAGATGACAGTTTCGGCAACAGCACCGGCAGCGTCCAGGCGACAGAGCGTGATAACGCCGACACGCCCGCCTACGCCATTTCAGGCGGCAGCGCGGACAGTTCGGAGTCCGGCTTCACCCATTCGCGGACCGGCACCTATGGCACGCTCTATATCAACAGCGGGTCCGGCGCCTATAAATTCATACCCTCGGGCAATGCCATCCAGCGGCTTACATCCAATGTCAGCGAAGATTTCACCGTAACGGTCACGTCCGGATCGGGGGCTGAAAACCGGACGCTGACAGCCACTGTCGCCGGCGCGAACGACACGCCCGTGCTGAGCGCCATTTCCGCCATCAGCGTCACCGACACCACCGCCAGCGACACCTTCAGCTCGACCGGGGGCACCTTGTCCGCAAGCGACCGTGACAGCGGCCAGACACTGACCTTCAGCGCCACCAACCAGCAGGCGCTGTCGGGCGACCCGAACTATACCCATGGCGTTCAGGGAACCTACGGATCATTTGTCTTCAACGCGAATACCGGCGTCTATCGATATGCCCCGACGGATGCGCTTGTGAATGCGGTCAGCACCAATGTGACAGACAGTTTCACGCTGACAGCCAGCGATTCCGCGCTGACATCCAGCCAGACTCTCACCGTCAACATCGCCGGCGTTGATGACGGCCCCAGCAGCCTTGACATGCAGAACCTCTCGAACGTCAGCGGCAGGCAGAATGTGAGCGCCACCGGCCTGCGGTTCGGCGTGGTTACCGATCCGGAGGGCGATGCCGTCACCGACCAGACCTCGACGGTGAACGCGCTGCCGGCCTGGCTGAGCTTCGGCAATCAGACCCTTGGTGACGGATCGGTGCAGTATTTCTGGGAGATCGGCGCCAATCAGGCCCCCTGGCGGGGCGGCACGAAGTCGATGAGCCTCAAGGCCAGGTCAAGCGGCATCGATACGTCGGCCACGTCATTCTCGATCACCTTTGCCTGCCAGTCGGATCACTGCGGAGATTTTGTAGGCTCGACCGATACCGAAACCTCGCCAAGCGTCGACGATCCGACCAATATCGGGGCGATCCGGACCGGGATAAAGATCGGTTCCGACAATTTCGCGCTTCTGACCGAGGCCGAGCGTGACGCGCTGTTCGATACGAGCGTCGCGGCCGACGGCTCGTTCCGGGTGATCTATTCCAGCGCGGAGGCCGGAAGCGGCAGTCCTGCGGGAAGCTGGGATATCGACCAGACCGTCAATGTCGATTACAAGAGCCGCGCCATTATCGTCACCGGCAATGTCACCGCCAACAATATCGGCTATTTCGACGGCGGCAGCGACAGCTTTGTCTATGAAAGCACCATGGCCTACACCGATACCGAGCTCAGCAGCTATTCAGTGTTCGGGAAATCGACTGACACCACCGGCAACGTGACCTACGGCCTGCAGAACACCAACGGCGACACGGTTCATGTGAATCTTCACGACCAGGTCGGTTTCATGCGGGACGGCAATGGTGTGAACGCCGCGCTGATCAACACGGACATCACGCCGCTGTCGTCGAATCCGGTCGGGTACAAGGATGACACCAACAAGCTGATCCAGCAGCAATGGCGCCTTCTGGAGCCGCAGTGACGCGATCAGCCAGCGTCAGATCAGATCGCCCTCGGACACGCCGATCTTCGCCATCGCCTGTTCGTTCAGGGCCTGAAGGGCACGAAGGACCTCGAGATGCCCGGTGGCAAGTTCACTGCTGGTGAAGGTCTCGATGACCACGCCGCTGTTGTTGTTCGCGCGCATCAGGAACCGGTTGTAATCACCCTGCTCGCTGGTCTTCGCCACGGCCTCTATCAGCGGCCAGATCGACGGGGCCAGCAGCGTGAAGGTGATGGTCCGGCAATACATCAGTCGATTCCCGCCACCTGCATGGACGAGACATAGGCCCCCATGCGCTCATGGCCGTGCTCGAACACCTCCTTGTAGGCGTCCGCGTCATAGGCGCGCGACCAGGCGATATTGGCAAAATTGCCGGTGGAATAGACGATATTCACCATCGCCTCGATGGAGTCGTCCTGCGCGGCGCTGAGGACCGATACGAAATTGAAATCGATGCCGCTGGTGAAGACGAATTCATGGACAGTGATGTTGAAGGAGTCAAAGAAGGGCTGGAGGATCTCCAGCCTGTTCTGCGGCTTGTTCAGCATGGCGGCGGCGAAATCGGCGCTTGTCTTGCCGTGGATCAGATATTTGTTCATGGCTCTCTCCCTGTTGCGGCGCCGGCGCGTGGCGGTGGTCCGGCCGCCTGGATGACAGTTGGCACGGGAAGACGACCTATGACGAGCCGACCACGCCGGCCCCGGCGCGGTCAGTCCGATTGCCCCGGAGGCTGCGTCTCTAGTTCGCCGCCACCTCGGCCTTTATGGCCTCGGCCTCGTAATTGAAGATGTAGACGCCAGCGAAATTGTCCTCCTTGTAGACCATGGTCTCCTTGAGGTCTCTGAACACATCGGCGGCCTTGCCCTCGAAGAGTTTCAGATCGTCGCTGTTCTCGAATTTCGTCTGGATCGACAGGCTGCCGCATTTGCCGATCGAGATGTTCAGCGAGCGCATATTGTTGCTGACGATGAGCTTTCCGAAAGCGTCGGAGATGAAGGATGCGGCCACCTTGGCTTCCGCAACGCCGTTGAACTTGAAATTGAAAATTTTCGCAAACATGGTCAGTCAATCTCCGCAAA
>JBMHCH010000161.1:0-8042 GCA_049890015.1 Puniceispirillaceae bacterium (SeqCode) | reverse complement strand
GATTGAACACTTACGTCTGTTGATTAATGGCACTGTATAAATTTGATTGGACGGCCAAAATTTCTGGGACAATCGAAATTGATGCCCAAAATGGCTTAGAAGCTGACGAAACTTTCAACTTTTACACCAACAGGGAATTGGTCCAACGGTCCGAAATCCTGCCGGATAAGTGCTCACGTATCGTCCGCTTTGTTACAGCCGGTCAGGTAGAAGTTTACACGGCAGAAGAGTGGGATAACTTTTGGAAAGACCACTGCTGATACCAACCACTTCCGCCGTTAAATTTGTCACACACCTGTCACACGCACGTTGACGCTTCGGGTCAAACAGTGGGAATCTTACCTGCAACAGAAACGGTGTGACAGGCAGAAAACCTAATATTTGCTAGGGGATAATGGTGCCCGGGGGCGGATTCGAACCACCGACACGCGGATTTTCAATCCGCTGCTCTACCAACTGAGCTACCCGGGCGGCGGCAGGCGGAAACGCCTGCGGCAGTTGCCGTGTTCCACGGCAGGCAACGGTATAGCCGCCAGCCTTCACCCTGTCCAGCGTGAAATCCACGGACCGCGCGAAGATGGCGAGCCTGTCAGTTCTGGTCGGTCTCGCCAGCCGTGGCGCGGGACAGCGGTTCGACGATCGAATCATCGGCAGCGTCAACGGCAGGGATGGCATAGCGTTCCTGGAACCAGCGACCAAGATCGATATCGGCGCAGCGGCGCGAGCAGAAGGGACGGGGGCTCTTGCCGCCGGGCTTGGCAGGTGGCGCGGCAGGTTCACCGCAGGTCGGACAGGCGAGCCCGCCGTCACCCTTTCGCGCCGCGTCTGTCCCTGGCTTGCCTGTCATCTTCCCGGCCCCTCGATCAGCCTGGCGGTGGTGGCCTGTGACGAGACAACAAGCTCCACCGGCCTGTCAAGCATGGCAAGGGCCGGCGCGCCCGCCCCCCGCAGCCAGTCCGCCATGTCCGCCGCCAGTTCGATCCTTGCGGTGGCCAAGGCCGGGCGCAGCGCCACATCACGAAGCACCGACAGGACGCCTGTCACCATCCGGTCTGCAGCCCAGGACGCCGGGCCCTCGCGGCCATGCGGCAGGCGCAGCTCGACCAGCCCGCCCCGCGTGCGGCCAATCCGTTCAGGATGCCGCGGGTCACGCCCCAGCGCCGCTTCCAGCGCCGCATCGAACCTCCCACTGGCTGCCTTTGCGGCGCGCGGCACATCGATCGCCACCAGCCCGCCTGTCTGGCGAAGCCGCAGCTGCGCCGCGATCACTGACGGCGCCTCGGCCAGAAGGCTGGCAAGATCGCCACTGCCGCTGTCAAGATCAATGGCGGTCAGCGCACGCGTCGGCTCGATCCACAACCGCCCGCCACCGGAAAGGGTCACCTGATCGGAACAACAGTCAGCAATCACCTCGTCCCAGTCACCGGCAAAACCGTCCGCCATGCCGGGGTCCACCACCGTGACCGCCGCCGCCGGATGGTGCCGTTTCAGGCGCCGGGCAAGACTGCCAGCACCATAGACGCAGCCTTCGTCGGAGAGATCCGTCGACTCCTCGCGCCAGGCGGCTATCAGGCCGGACAACTCCCCCGGCAGGTCGTCTGCGCTGCCGGCATCGCGCCGCAGGATGATCCCGTATCCCGGGCTGGCATCGAGGATCTGTGTCAGCCGCGCCATCACATCACTTGCCGGAGGCTCGGTCATCCGCGAGGAGGTGGCGATTCCTGTTTCCCCCGCAAGAAGCACGATATGGCGGCCGGCGAGGCGCGCGCCGGGAACCGCCTGCCACGGCTTGCCCTCGCGTCGGGCCGCGGTGATGGTGACAGGAACAAGATCACCAGCGGCAAGCCTGTCATGGCGGGAGATGCGAATGGATGCGGCAGCGCCGTCCGCAAGCCTTGCTGTGGCGCGGTTCTGCGCCCGGAACACCCTGTCAATACGCACAAGGTGGACACTCCCTGTCAGGTCAGGGTCATGCGCCACATCATGCCAGCATTCGACAACCTGGCCGGCCTCATACAACAGGGCCCGCGTCTGCCCGGGAGCGGTTTCGATCAGCAGTCGCGCACCGCCGCCCGTCATCGCAGGCCATTGCCGGCAAGCAGCGCCGCCACGTCATAGAGGCTGAAGCCGACGATGTTGGAATAGGATCCGTCCATATGCCGGATCAGCGCCGCCGCAGGCCCCTGGATGGCATAGCCGCCGGCCTTTCCCTGCCAGTCCCCAGTGGCGATATAGGCGTCGATGTCGTTATCGGTCAGCCGCTTCATCGTCACGCTGCTGGTTACCAGGCGGGAGCGCACCCTGCCGTCAGGCAGGCGAAGCGCGATGCCGCCAAGCACCCGGTGACGCCGCCCGGACAGCAGGACAAGGCAGCGCCGCGCCTCGGCCTCGTCCTCGGTCTTTGGCAGGATCATCCGGCCGCGCGCAACCACCGTGTCACCGGCCAGAATCGCGGCTCCGTCCGGAACGTCACGCATCGCCGCGGCTTCGGCCTTTTCGATGGCCATCCGCCTTGCATAGGCGGGCGGCAGCTCTCCGCGGCGCGGCGTCTCGTCAATATCGGCGGCAAGGATCAGGTCCGGCGTGATGCCGACCTGCGCAAGCAGATCGCGCCGGCGCGGAGACGCCGAGGCAAGGACAAGCTTTGATGATGGGCTGGTCATTGGGCCCCCTCCCCATATCAGGGTGGCGCCGGTTATTTGAAGCGGAAGGTAATCCGGCCCTTGGTAAGGTCATAGGGGGTCATTTCGACATTCACCCGGTCACCCGCGAGGATGCGAATGCGGTTCTTGCGCATCTTGCCGCTGGTATGCGCCAGCACCTCGTGATCATTATCGAGCTTCACACGAAACATCGCGTTCGGCAGCAGTTCCGCTACCGTTCCGGAGAATTCAATTACGCCTTCCTTGGCCATGAGCGCCTTTCCGCCTTGATCTGAGTGCCATAGAGATGGCCAAAAACGGCCAAAAGGTCAACCCTCGCCGGCGTTTTCCTCGGGAAGATAGGCGGCAAGCTTGGTAATGATGTCATCGCGAACGGCCCGGTAGGCGCGCAGACGTTCCTCGCGAGACCCTTGCAAACCAGCCAGATTATCGACCGGCCAGTACAGTGTCTCGCAGTCGATATTGCGGGTGATCTCGACAGCTCGGTCATGCGCCTCTGGCGAGAATGAGATGATCACGTCGTAGAAATCGCAGTCGAGATCATCAAACCCTTTTGGCTGATGCGATGACAGGTCGATGCCGGCTTCCTCCATGACCGCGATGGCGAATCCGTCCGGCTGACCCGGCTCGACACCGCAGGAATCGGTGAAAATCTGTCCCGGAAAGCGCGCCTTCACCACGGCCTCGGCCATCGCCGAGCGCACCGCATTGATGTTGCAGGCGAACAGGATCGAGCTGACATTCCGTGCCGCCGCGATCTCGCCGCCTTCTGTTCCGGTTTCGCTCATCGCATGGTCCCTTCTGACGCCCGCCTATCTTGTCTGCAGCACACAGATCAGCGTGAACAGCCGTCGTGATGTCATTTCGTCGGTCGATACCTTGCCATCAAGCCTGTCACGCAGGATGTCGGCGCCCTCGTTGTGAAGCGCGCGCCGTCCCATGTCGATGGCCTGAATCTGCGAAGGCGATTTCGTCCGGATCGCGTCGTAATAGGTGTCGCAGACATGGAAATAGTCGCGCATCACCCGCCGCAGCGGGCCAAGCGCCATGTAGAACTGCGCCAGCTCGGAATCGGCCTCGTCACGGATATCGAAGCGGATATGCCGCCCTTCGGCGCGAAGATACAGGTTGAACGGGCCGGCAAGCGGCGCCCCTGACGGGCTGACCAGGGCGAAGACATTATCCTCGAGAATGTCATAAATGGCGATGGCGCGCTCATGCTCGGCCTCGGCGGTACGGCGCGGCGCGCCGGCCTCCTCGAGCTCGATGCGGACGAGCCGATGCGCGGGTCCCCCAACCCCGTCATCATGCGTTCGTCCGTCATCAGCCATGCTCTAGCCCCGCGAATTCATCCTGATGGTCATCGACAGCGCATGCGCGCCAAGCCCTTCGGCATTGGCAAGTTCGACGCCGACCGGCGCGATCCGCGCAAAGCTTGCGGCGTCGCATTCGACCGTGGTGGTGCGCTTCATGAAATCGGCGACTCCAAGGCCGGAGGAGAATTTCGATGTGCGCGCCGTCGGCAGCACGTGGTTCGGCCCGGCCACATAGTCACCGATAGCCTCGGGCGTGTAGCGCCCGAGAAACACCGCCCCGGCATGACGGATCTCGTTCAGCCATTTGCGCGGTTCAGCGACGGCAAGCTCGAGATGCTCGGCGGCGATCCTGTTGGCAAGCTCAGGCATTTCGTTCATAGACCCGACGGTGATCACGGCCCCGTTATCCTGCCAGGACCGGCCGGCGACCGCGGCGCGGTCGAGCGTCTTCAGCATTGTCGCCACCGCTGCCTCGACAGCATCGGCAAAGGCGGCGTCATCGGTGATCAGAATGGCCTGCGCAGCCTCGTCATGCTCGGCCTGCGACAGCAGATCGGCGGCGATCCAGGCCGGGTCGTTGTCGGCATCGGCGATGACAAGAATCTCCGAGGGGCCGGCAATGGAATCGATTCCGACCGTGCCATAGACCTGGCGCTTGGCCGCGGCGACATAGGCGTTGCCTGGTCCGACAATCTTGTCAACCGGGCGGATGCTCCGGGTGCCATAGGCCAGCGCGGCAACAGCCTGCGCCCCGCCCACCCGCCAGATTTCCTCGACACCGGCAATGCCGGCCGCGGCCAGAACCATCGGGCTGACATAGCCCTTGGGTGCCGGCACCACGATCACACGCCGCCCCACGCCGGCCACCGCCGCCGGAATCGCGTTCATCAGAACCGATGACGGATAGGCGGCCTTGCCGCCGGGAACATAGAGGCCAGCGGCATCCACCGGCGAGTAGCGCATGCCAAGGCCGACCCCGTCATCATCTGTGAAATCAAATCCCTGGGGACATTGCCTCTCGTGAAAGGCGCGGATACGGGCGGTGGCGGTCTCGAGCGAGTCGCGAAGCGCCGGGGTCAGCCCGTCCAGGGCCGCATCGACCTCGGAACGCGGCACGGCAAGCTCGGCCATGCTGGCAGCCTCCATCCCGTCGAATCTCGCCGTCAGCTCCAGCAGCGCCGCATCACCCCGCGCGCGCACATCGGCGATGATCGACGACACGGTATCGGCGACATCAACAGTTGCCTCGCGCTTTGACGCCAGCAAGGTGGCGAATCCGTCTTCGAATCCGTCCTGCCGATTGTCCAGTCTGACCGCCATTCACTTTGCCTTTCATCGAAACGGACATCGCCGCAAAGGATCAATACCCTTATGACCGCGTTATTGGGCGGCACAAGCGTCCGGTTCCGAAGGTATAACGACAAAAAGGCTGAAAAATCAATCATTCTGGCCAGAAGCGGCCAGGCAATTCGCCAGGCTACTCGTCAGGCTGGTGATGCGGACGGTTGGGTGTCGGCTGGCCCGGGGCAATGTCCTCGGCAATCACCTGAAGCGCGTCCAGGGTCAGGCGAAGCGCCGCCCCGCCAGAGAACAGCATGGTGAGGCTTGTTGTGCCATCCGCCTCGATCTGGCTTGTCATTGCCAGAAGGTTGAGAAGCGCCGCGCGCCTGTCCGCCGGCATGCCGGATTGCCTCACGGACTGCACGCCAGCAATCTGGATCCCGCACAGACGCCGCCTGTAGACCGGTCCGCCGGATTCGCTCCTGACCCCCTCGACCGGCGGCAGGTCCCAGCAGAACCTGTTGGCCACCATGACAAACCTGCGACCGCCACGGTCGAACTGCATGTCCTCGCCCGGGATGATGGCATCCTGAAGCAGGGCCGACAGAACCTGAAGGTCATCCTGCCCAGCAGCCAGAAGGCGCAGCCGGTCACCGCCCTTCATGTCGGCGCCCTGCATGTCGGCGCCGTTCGTGTCGCTGTGCCCGCTCACGCCTGCTCCCCGGCCCGGTCCCCGACCCGTTCCATCCGCGCGCCACACCTGCCAAGCTTGGCCTCGAGATCCGAGTATCCGCGGTCAAGATGGTAGATCCGGCTGACCTCGGATGTGCCGCTGGTGGCAAGCGCCGCCAGCACAAGCGATACCGAGGCGCGAAGATCGGTCGCCATGACCGGTGCAGGTGTCAGGCTGGGCCTGCCGCGTACCATGGCGATGCCGCCATCAACCTGGATATCGGCGCCCATGCGCATGAGTTCGGGAACATGCATGAAGCGGTTTTCAAACACCGTCTCGGAGATACGGGACGATCCCTCGGCAAAGCACATCAGGGCCATGAACTGCGCCTGAAGGTCGGTCGGAAAGCCGGGAAACGGGTCGGTGGTGATGTCGGCCGAGGCTATGCCGCCGGTGCTGGTGACCTGGATGGTGTCCCCATCATCCGCGACCTCGACCCCTGTCTGTCTCAGCACATCAAGAAGGGAATCAAGATGCCGCGGGCGGGTCTTCAGCAAGCGCAGATCACCACCCGTGATCGCCGCTGCGATGGCAAAGGTTCCCGCCTCGATCCGGTCGGGAATGACCGCATGCGTGGCATCGCCCAGCCTGTCGACACCCTCGACCAGGATCGTATCTGTGCCATGGCCGCTGATCCGCGCACCCATGGCGATCAGACATTCGGCAAGATCGCTGATCTCCGGCTCGCGCGCGGCGTTGACGATTTCGGAGGCGCCCTTTGCCAGACTCGCTGCAATCAGCGCGTTCTCGGTGGCGCCGACCGACACCATGGGAAAGACCAGCCGTCCACCGGTCAGGCCGGATGGTGCGCGCGCCTGGATATAGCCGTCGGCTAGCTCGACAATGGCGCCAAACGCCTGCATCGCGCGGATATGAAGATCGACCGGCCGCGTGCCGATGGCACAGCCCCCCGGAAGCGATACACGCGCCTGACCATAGCGTGCCAGAAGCGGGCCAAGAACCAGGATCGAGGCGCGCATCTTGCGCACCAGATCATAGGGAGCGTCAAAATTCCGCGCCGTGCCACCAATCGACACGGTATCGCCCGTGCGGCTGACATCCATGCCATGATTACGAAGCAGCACTTCCATCGAGGCGGTGTCGACAAGGTTGGGGACATTGTCCAGGGTCAGGGTGCCGTCGGTGACAAGCCCCGCTGCCATCAGCGGCAGGGCGGCGTTCTTCGCCCCGCTGATGGTGATGTCGCCCTTCAGCGGAACACCGCCGTCAATTCTCAGCCTGTCCATCTTTTCTCTCCGTGGATGCCGGCTTGACCGGCCGCTCGCGATGACCTGACGTTCCGGCGCTTGTGCGCGCCCGCGACTGTGCCTTGCGACGCTGAAGATTGGCCCGAAGCGCCCTGGCCTGCCGCTGCTGCCTGTCTTCTGCCGAACTCGACACCCGATCCACCCCTGTCGCGCGATCCGCCTTCAGGCCGGCCATTATGGACCCGACCCTGTTAACCAGTGTTTATCACCGAAAGGGGGCACCACGGCAACGGCAAATGCCCCATCAGCAACGCCTGACCGCGCTCATACTGGTTCGTCAATAAGGACATATTGTGGCAGGTGATGCCAGCAGCTAGACTGGTCTCATTCGACACCCCGGGGGAAGGTTCATGTCATCGGCGATACGCGCCACGGCAAAGCGGCTGTGGCTGCCCGCGATACTGGTTGTCGGGCTCGGCATCTTTCTGGCAACCGGCGCTCACCGGTTTGTCCAGTGGGAGGTGATCGCGCTTCATTACGGGCAGATCAAATCCTGGGCCACCTCGCAGCTGGTACTTGCCGGGCTCGGGTTTTGCCTTGCCTACATGCTGGCGGTGGCCTTTTCGCTTCCGGTGGCGCTGCCGCTCACCCTTACCGGGGGCGCGGTTTTCGGCTGGCTGGCCCTGCCGCTGGGCCTGACCGGGGCGACGGTTGGCGCCGGGCTCGTCTTCATCGCGGTGCGCACCGCCTTCGGCGATCTCGCGCGGCGACGCGCCGGACCCTTTCTTGCAAGGCTCGAGGACGGGTTCAGCACCAACGCCTTCTCCTATCTTCTGGCGCT
>JBMHCH010000160.1:0-10088 GCA_049890015.1 Puniceispirillaceae bacterium (SeqCode) | reverse complement strand
GCGGCACCGCCCTGTTGCGCCGCATGCTATTTGATTGATATTTAGTTCCAATCCGGACGTATCCTGCGTATGATTCGCAAAGCTAACCCCTTCTGGAATTTTGGTCAACATGGCTGACATAAAACCCATCGGCAAGGCGCTTTTCCTTCGTGAGGAGGAACTGCGGCGCGGCATTGAAATGATGTTTTTCGCCTATCGTGATTTTACCGGCGAAGCCGACTCCATCCTTGCCGAGCAGAATATGGGCCGGGCCCATCACCGCGCCATCTATTTCATTGGCCGCAACCCCGGGATCACCGTCAGCGAACTGCTGGCCATCCTGAAAATCACCAAGCAGAGCCTGTCGCGTGTGCTTTCCGCGCTGGTCGAGACCGGCCATGTGGTGCAGGAAACCGGCCCCGAGGACCGGCGCCAGCGCCTGTTGTATCTGACCGCGTCAGGCCTGTCGCTCGAGGCGCGCCTCACCGAGGTTCAGGGGCGGCGGTTTGCCAAGGCCTATCGCGAGGCCGGCATGACGGCTGTCGAAGGGTTCCAGAAGGTCCTTCAAGGCCTTCTCGATGACCGGACGAGGCAACAGGTCGATGAGCTTGGCCAGGCGCGGCAGTCATCACGCCAGGCCGGCGAAGGCGGATGATCGGGTGGGCATGATCCTATGACAGGCGGTCCTGACAGCAGTTTCCAGCACATCCTCATCATAGATGACGACGAGCGTCTGCGTCTGTTGCTGCGACGGTTCCTTGAAGAAAGCGAATTCCGTGTCACCGATGTCGGGTCTGCCGCCGATGCCAGGCGCGTCCTCGACGGCATCATCTTCGACCTGATCATCGTCGACATCATGATGCCGGGCGAAACCGGACTCGAGTTCCTTGCCGACATCCGCAAGGCCAACAGGGTGCCGGCTCTGTTCCTGACAGCGATGGCGGAAACCGAACACCGGATCGCCGGGCTGGAGAGCGGCGCTGATGACTATATGTCAAAGCCCTTCGAACCGCGCGAGCTGGTGCTCCGCATCCGGTCGATCCTTGCGCGCGCCGCGACGCGACCCGGAAGGAGCGATATCAGCATCAATTTCGGCCCCTACAGTTTCGACCTCAACACAGGCATCCTGATGCACAGCAGCGGCCGCATCCATATCACCACTGCCGAACAGAAGCTGCTGTCCAGCTTCGCCGCACGGCCCGACATGGTCCTGTCGCGCGATGACATCGCCACAGCCATGGACAGCAGCATGCGCGGCCGGTCGATCGATGTCGCGGTGGCGCGCCTTCGCGCCAAGATCGCACCCGCCCCCCGCTATCCTGTCTATCTCCAGCCGGTTCGCAACAAGGGATGGCTTCTTCGCTCCGATGGCGCTGCCGGAGGAACGAATGCAGCTTCGTAACTATCTTCCGAAGACGCTGTTTGGCAGGATGCTGTCGATCATCCTTGTGCCGATGATCCTTGTGCAGCTGATCACCATCTTCATCTTCTATGAACGGCACTGGGATACGGTGACCCGCCATATGGCGAGCCAGCTTGCCGCTGACATCGGTCTTCTTGCCGACAGGCTTGGCAGCGCGCCAGACGACGCCACAGTTGAAATCATCAAGGCGACAGGCTGGCAGTATTTCACCTTTCCGATCCAGCACTACCCCGAGGCGGAGTTTGTCGGCCGCAACAGCGCGGCCCCCGCAAGCTTTGCCGAACAGATGCTGCGCCGCGAGCTTGCCAACAGGTTGCAGCAGCCCTGGTATGTGGACCTGACATCCGATCCAAACCTGATCTATGTCGATCTTCAGCTGGAGGAGGGCATCCTTCGCATCTATGCCAGTCGCAAGCGCATTTTCTCGTCGACCGGCTGGACCTTTTTCGGCTGGACGCTCGGCTCGTCGATCCTTTTGTTTGCCATCGCCCTGCTGTTCATGCGGGGCCAGGTACAGCCGATCCTGCGCCTTGCCAATGCCGCGCGCGCTCTGGGGCTTGGCAGACAGGCACCTGATTACCGGCTGGAGGGCGCGCGCGAGGTAAGGCTCGCCGGAAGGGCTTTTCAGGCGATGCGGCACCGCATCATGCGCCAGCTCAACGAGCGCACCGAAATGCTGGCAGGCGTCAGCCATGATCTTCGCACGCCACTGACGCGCATCCGCCTGCAGCTTGCGCTGATGGGCGAGACCGAGGATGCGCAGGCAATACGCTCCGACCTGGCGGAAATGGAGGATATGATCGATGCCTATCTGAGCTTTGCCGCTGGCGAGGGAGAGGAGCCTCCGGAGGACACCGACGTCACCAGCATGCTGGAGCGGCTTGCCGGGCAAACCCGTAACGCCCATCATTTCGACATAAGCTTCACACCGCCATCCTCTCCGCTTCCCGTCTTTCCCCTGCGGCGAAAGGCGATCCGGCGCGCCTTCGAGAACCTGATCTCGAACGCCCTTGCCTATTCCAGCAAGGCCGAGATCACCGCCAGATATCGTAATGACGAGGTCACGGTCATCGTTGATGACAACGGCGCCGGTATACCGGCCGAACGCCGCGCAGACGCGCTGCGGCCATTCGTGCGGCTTGAGACATCACGCAACAGGCAGACAGGCGGCACCGGTCTCGGCTTGTCGATCACCAGCGATATCGTTCTGGGACATGGCGGCGAGCTGACGCTTGATGAATCGCCTCTTGGCGGGCTGCGGGTCATCATCAAGCTGCCGGTCTAGGACGGGGCGGTCTGGATCGGGGTCAAAGACCTGCCGGGCAAGGCCGGGCAACCCGTTCAGTGCATGCGGCTTCCGTCCGGGGCGTCGCTGTCAGGCGAAACCAGGACCACTTCACCGCGTTCGTTTGCAACGCCGAGTGTCAGCACCTCGGACATGAAGGGGCCGATCTGGCGAGGCGGGAAGTTCACCACCGCCAGGACCTTCTTGCCAAGCAATGACTGCGGATCATAGAGCTCGGTAATCTGCGCCGAGGATTTCTTCACACCGATGTCGGGTCCAAAATCAATCACAAGCTTGATGGCCGGCTTGCGCGCCTCTGGAAAGGGCGCCGCCTCCACCACCGTGCCACAGCGGATGTCAATCTTCATAAAATCATCAAAGCTTGCCAGCGCGCTGGCGGATGCTTCATCAACCATCACGGACCTCCCCCGGAATTTTTGCGCTATTGGTAGCGGCCATTTGGGCCCTCTTCAGCCGGGCCTTCAAACCCGTGATCGTCGCCGGCACCATGTCCGGCATCCCCGGACACGCCGTCCCGGAGAACGCGGAGCGTGCGCCCCCATTCTTCGGCGGTGGCAAGGCGCTTGTCGATTTCCTTGAGGGTCAGCGACAGATCAGGCGTATCGTCGGTCCGCCATACCCGCGCGACCACCATCGCGACACCGGCAACGCCGCGCACGCGCGCCTCGCCGGCAAGGCCTGTCAGGTCATCGCCGGCCATCCGCAACATCATACGTGTTGCCTGCACAAGCGAGTCGATGAGACGGAGTCCCAGCGCCGGATCGCGCCGCGCGGCCCTTTCAAGCTGCGCCGTCTGTGCCCGATAGGGCGCATAGATTTCAAACCGGTGCATCATGGCTTCCATGATCTTGTCGCGAATGGGAACGTCACCAGCATCCTCGATGTCGGCAAGGCTTTGCAGAACAGCCTGGCGATCAAGCCTGGCAAGCTGATGCAGGATCAGCGCCGTGATACTGCCGGCGACGGCACGGGCCGCGGACGGCGCCACCCCTGCGGCCGCCGCGATGTCGTCAATATGAAGGGAACGCGGCGACATCTCTGCCAGCTGCGTCCAGGCGGAATCGGCGAGCTTGTCCATCATGGCTGTCGATGTATCGGCGGCTGTCATGGCGTTCACGCCTCCCTTCGCGTTTCCTGGCTGTCTGTCACATGGGGTCGCGAACCACGCCGGTCAAGCAGAAGGCGGCTCCACCGTTATCCTATCCACCAAGCTCTACGGATCTGTCGCGGGCCGCTTCGATGGCGCGCTCAAGCAGAGGCGTCATCCCGTCATCGGCCATCAGGACAGCAAGCGCGGCGGCGGTGGTGCCTCCCTTGCTGGTGACATTGACACGAAGCTGCGACGGCGGCTCGTCAGAGGCCGCAATCAGAGCGCCGGCGCCGGTAACCGTCGCCTCGGCAAGCTTCTTGGCGAGTGCTTCGGGAAGGCCAGCCTTGACCCCGGCGGCGGTCATCGCCTCAGCAAGAAGAAACACATAGGCCGGGCCCGACCCCGACACGGCTGTCACCGCATCCATCAGCGCTTCATCATCAAGCATCACCACCTCGCCGATTGCTGCGAGAAGCTGGCCGGCGAGGGCTGTAACGGTCTGCGGCGCGTCGCCGGCAAAGAGGGCTGTGACACCCTTGCCAATGGCCGCCGGGGTATTCGGCATGGAGCGCAACACCAGCGCGTCCTCGCCAAGCTGCGCGCGGAACCAACCTGTGGACAGGCCGGCGGCAATCGAAAGATAGGCGCTGTCGGGACCGGCAAGCGCGCCAAGATCGGCAATCGCCTCCTCCATCATCTGCGGTTTTACCGCCAGGACGATCATCGTCGCGGCGCGGCCTTGCGCGGCAGCCTCCGCCACCGTGGCGAACAGCCGGACATTGGTGTGCGGCGCGGTCCAGCCAAGATGATCATGGACGGGTTCGACAATCGCGAAATCGGCATCCAGCGCGCTGTCGGCAAGCCAGCCATGGAGCATCGCGCTGCCCATCTTACCACAGCCGATAAGGGTGATCAGTGATTTCATCTTCCTTGCAAGCGTGCGCGAACCGGCGCTACGCCTCCCCTTCCGTGACCATCATCACCGCCACTGCGGCATCACCGGCGTTCAAGGCCCCGGTGGCCACCTGATAGATCGCGGGATAGACCTGCTCGCACTCGCCAAGCATGATGTCGACAACGTCCTCCACCTGCTCCGGCGTCGCGCCGCCGGCCCCGCGCAAAGCCAGTGTATGGCGAAGCTCAAGCTCGCTGGTCGACATGTCCAGCGCCAGATGTCCGATATAGAGCTGCTGGTTGAGAAGCGCCGCCAGCATGGCCAGTTCGCCAAGCTGCGCGCGATCGGCGCGGACATCGATGCGACAGACAACCTGCATCGTCTCCTCGCCATCCTGCCAGGACACCGCAAGCTGATAATCGCTCCACCGGCCCGGGATTTCGGCAAGGACCGCGTCTGTATCCTGCTTTTGCAGGAGCCAGTCCTGCCGCACCACGAACCGCGTCACCAGATCGATCGGATGCGCAAGGGCGAGGTCGATGGAGGATTGGGTAGGCGCCATGGATGACATGCTTCCAAATATGGTGAGGTAGCCGCGTGCTACAGCCTCAAAATGCCGTATCCGAACTACCCTTTCAACACAATATTTTGTGGTCCGAACACTTCCGAACCACATCAAATTGTGGATAACTTTGTGAAATCACGCATAAACAGGGGCTTCACCGGCACTGTTCGCCAGCAAAGGCAACTTGTCTTTTTTGGGGGATGGCTGACGGTCCGGGGGCGGCATGAGCCGCCGCCGCGGAATCAGCTCTTCGGCGCGGCCTTGGCGCGTGTCTTTGCCGCCTTTTTGGCCGTCTTGCCAGCTTTCGCCTTCGCCACTGGCGGCGCCGACATCGCCGCAAGCTGCGACTCGAGAGCGGCAAGCCGCGCCACCGCCGCCTCGTGGCGGGTGCGCAGCGCGTCAAACTCCTCGCGCGTGACAAGACCACGGGCATTCAGGTTGCGTTCGGTCCGCTGCTTGACGATATTGTCGACCTCCTCGCGCAGGCCTCCGAGCGCGCTTGCGGCACCGTTTGCCATCTGCGCCATATCAGAAATGAAGTTCGAACGCCCTCGCATGGGTCCTCGCATGGAACGGTCTCCGCAGTTGTCCTTCTATCTATCTATGGCATCTGCCGGTGCTTTCCAATACCACGCGACCCATGAATGCGATATTGTGCCGGTGCAGCGTGGCAATGCCATCCGACGAGCAACAGGGACGCAGCATGACCGGCCCCATCATTCTTCCTGAGTTCAACGAATTCCTGATCGAGTTCAGCAACGGCTTCGGCATCCGCTGGTATGCGCTTGCCTATATCGGCGGGCTCCTCGCCGGCTATTGGATACTTCGGCGCGACGCGGCGCGTCCGGGGGCTGTCCTGGCACCGGACGGCGTGGACAGCCTTCTGAACCATGCCCTTCTGGGGGTGATCCTTGGCGGCAGGCTTGGCTATGTGCTGGTCTATAACCCGGCGTTCTTCCTTGCCAATCCGGTGGAGATCTTCAAGGTCTGGCAGGGCGGGATGGCGTTTCACGGTGGGCTTCTCGGCGTTTCGGTCGCGATGTGGCTCTTCGCGCGAAAACGCGGCATCCATGTCCTCGAGGTAAGCGACCGTGTCGCCATGGTGACCCCGATCGGCCTGTGTCTCGGACGCCTCTCCAATTTCATCAATGCCGAGTTGCAGGGCCGCGTGACCGACCTGCCCTGGGCCATGGTGTTCGCAAAGGGCGACGGGCTGCCGCGTCACCCGAGCCAACTCTATGAAGCGGGCCTTGAGGGGCTGTGTCTCGGGCTGGCGATGCTGTATGGCGCGCGGCGCGGGTGGCTGCTTCATCGCGGAAGGCTGACAGCGGTGCTTCTTCTCGGCTACGGGGTGGCGCGTTTTGCCATCGAATATGTCCGTGAGCCCGACCCACAGCTCGGCCTGATCCTGGGAACAGGCACGATGGGGCAGATGCTGTGCGTCCCCATGATCGCGGCCGGGATCTATCTGATCTGGCGGCGCCCGGCATGACGGCCGCGACCCGGCAGACCCTCGGCGAGAGGCTGATCAGACGGATCGAGGCCGACGGCCCCCTCGGGGTGGATGACTATATGGCGGCTTGTCTTGGCACAGCCGATACAGGCTATTACCAGTCACGCGATCCGCTCGGCAGCGCCGGCGACTTTATCACCGCGCCTGAAATTTCCGGACTGTTCGGCGAGATGTGCGGCCTCTATCTGGCGCATATGTTCGAACTGTCATCGATGCCGGCCGACGCCACCGTGCTCGAGCTTGGCCCCGGGCGCGGCACGCTGATGCGCGACATGCGCCACGTCTGGAACCGGCTGATGCCACCGCTTGCCACCGCTGGCATCCGGATGCTGGAGACCAGCCCCGTCCTTCGCAAGGCGCAGGCACAGACGGTTGGCAACGCGCCGGATATCGATATCGCCTGGCATGCTGACATCGCCGCGCTTCTGGACGACAGCACCGGGCCTGTCTTCGGCGTCGCCAATGAATTCTTCGACGCGTTGCCGGTGGCACAGCTTGTGCGCAAAGGCGATGCCTGGCATCGGCGGCTGGTAGGGATCAAGGATAACCGCATCGGATTTCTGATCGGCGACAGGGATAACGGTGCCAATGCGGCGCTGCCCCTCGATCCGCATGACGGCATGGTCGCCGAGCTCTGCCCGCAGGCAGAGGATGTGATGCGCCTTCTTGCCGATGCGGTTGCCCGCCGGGGCGGCGCTGTTCTGATCATCGACTATGGCCGCAACGGCAATCCGGGCGACAGTCTGCAGGCGGTGGCGGCGCATCAGCCTGTCGACATATTCACCGATCCCGGAACGGCCGATCTGTCGCACTGGGTCGATTTCGCGGCACTGTCACGCGCCGCCGCGGAGTCCGGCGCGCGTCTTGTCGGGCCGGTGCCGCAGGGCCGTTTCCTGATGCGGATCGGTCTTGCCGCGCGCGCGGAACAGGCCGCTGCGCAGGCCGATCCGGAAGAACGGCGCGCGCTTCTGGCAGCGATCGACAGGCTGACCAGCCCGGCGCAGATGGGCGAGGTCTTCAAGGTCGCGCTGCTGGTGCCCGATGGAACCGGCCTGCCGCCGGGTTTCGAGGAGACGCCGGAATGACAGGCTTCACACTTTCCACATCCGCCGTGCCATATCTTCATCACGCCACCACCACGACACGGGTCAGGCATGGCTTCTTCGGCACCGCCGGCGGGGTCAGCAGCGGCGTCTATGCCAGCCTGAATTGCGGCTTCGGGTCAGGGGACGATACGGCGCTGGTGGCACAGAACCGTGACCTCGTACGCACTGAAATGGGTCTGGAGCCGGGGCGAATGGCGGCGGTCCATCAGGTTCATGGCCGCGACGCGGTGATGGCGGAAGACCTTTTCGATGATACGGGCGCGCTTCTCGAGCGTGACAGCCTGCCCCGCGCCGACGGGCTGGTGACCAGGACTGCAGGGATCGGACTGAGCATCCTGACCGCAGACTGCCTGCCCCTGCTCCTTGCCGATGAGCAGGGCCTTGTGGCAGGCGCCTGCCATGCCGGCTGGCGCGGCGCGGCGGCAGGCATTGTCGGCGCGACTGTCGCGCTGATGCGCGATCAGGGGGCTGGCCGGATCACCGCGCTGATCGGCCCGACCATCCAGCAGCCAAGCTATCAGGTCGGCGGCGATATGCGCGCGCAGTGTCTCGACAGCGTTGCGGCGCCGATTCGCGATCTGGCGGCAAGCTGCTTCATCGTCGAGGGACAGGACCATTACAGATTCGACCTTCCCCGACTTGTTCGGTATCAGCTTGCCAGCGAGGATGTGGCGCAGGTCCTGGATTGCGGCGTTGACACCTATCAGGCCCCGGCCCGCGATGGCGCGGGCCCCGCCGGAACAGCGCCCGAATCCAGCGGCTACTTCTCGCATCGAAGAGCTACCCACGCTCGTGAACCCGATTGTGGACGCCAGATCGCGGTGATCGCCCTGACCGGGTGAACCGGGGCAGACACCTTCAAACAGGAATCGAAGAATATGCCGCATCTCTATATTTTCTTGGGGCTTCTCTTTCTGGGTCTGCTGGCAAGCTGCTTCATGGGGTAACCCCGGCTTCGTCGAAAAGTTACAAAACCGTTACAAGATGCCTGTTAACATCTTGCCGACCTGATGGCTGATTGCTATCAACGTCGCTCACGGAGTTCGGCTTCGCGCCGGCGATCACTGGGGCAACCATCGGGTCTCATCACCAGATGAAAATTCTCTCCTGCAACAGCAATCGTCCCCTCGCCGAGGCGATCGCGGCCTATCTCGACGTTCCTCTGACAAAAGCCGATGTAAGGCGCTTCGCCGACATGGAAGTGTTCGTCGAGATCGGCGAGAATGTGCGCGGCGAGGATGTGTTCGTTATCCAGTCCACCTGCTTCCCGGCAAATGACAATGTAATGGAACTGCTGGTCGCCCTCGACGCGCTGCGCCGCGGGTCGGCGCGCCGGATCACCGCGGTGCTTCCCTATTACGGCTATGCCCGCCAGGATCGCAAATCCGGGCCGCGCACGCCGATTTCAGCCAAGCTGCTGGCCAATCTGATCACCTCTGCCGGTGCCGACCGGGTGCTGACGATCGACCTTCACGCCGGACAGATCCAGGGCTTCTTCGATATCCCGACCGACAATCTGTTTGCCGCGCCGGTCTTCATTGACGATATCCGCAGCCGCTATGAGGGCGCCGAGCTGATGATCGTCTCGCCGGATGTCGGCGGGGTGGTCCGCGCCCGCTCGCTGGCACGGCGGCTTGATGCCGACCTTGCGATCATCGACAAGCGCCGTCCCAAGGCCGGCGTGTCGGAAGTGATGAACATCATCGGCGATGTTGAAAAACGTCACTGCATCATGGTCGATGACATCGTCGATTCGGGTGGCACGCTGTGCAACGCCGCCGCCGCGCTGATCGAGGCCGGCGCGATCAGCGTCGATGCCTATGTCACACATGGCGTGCTGTCCGGCGGCGCTGTCAGCCGGGTTGCGTCATCGCCGCTGAACTCGCTTGTCACCACCGACTCGATCCCGGCGACCGAGGCGGTACGGGTGGCCCGCAATGTGCGCCATCTGTCGGTGGCGCCGCTTCTTGGCGAGGCGATCCGCCGGATCAACGAGGAGCGGTCGGTCTCGACGCTGTTCTAGGCCGCGTCACCAGTTCCCTACACCCCCTTTTTCCTTGAGTTTTCGGCGTAGTGCGCCTATACCACGCGCTGCTGTGCACCCCTGGAGGCACAGCCATTTGCAAGCAAGGAGCAATGCAATGTCTGACACTACAACCATCAGCGCTTCCGAGCGCGAACGGGTCGGTAAGGGGTCCGCCCGTGCGGCAC
>JBMHCH010000159.1:0-3673 GCA_049890015.1 Puniceispirillaceae bacterium (SeqCode) | reverse complement strand
CGCAAGCGCGGCTTCACCGTTCCCGTCGGCGACTGGATTGCCGAGGAATCAGCCAGTCTCGCCCCCCTTGTGGCGGCTCAGCCGGGTCTCGAAGCCGTGATGAAGCCCGAGGATGTTCGCACGGTAATCGCAGGCGCGGCGGGTCGCGGCGGGCTGCTGGCTTGGCGGGTGCTGTTCTATGCGCTGTGGCACCAGGTGCATGTGTGCGACGTCGATCCGCACCAGCCGCTTGCCGACATCCTGGCCGCGCGGGGCTAGGCGCCTAGGCCTCCTGCGGATCCCCCACCGGAAGCGCCGTGGTGAACTTGATTTCCTCCATCGCGAAGGAAGAGGACACATCGGTCAGCTGTACCTTTTCGATGAGGGTGCGGTAGAAGGAATCATAGGCGGCCATGTCGGCAACGACGACCCGAAGAAGGTAATCCACCTCGCCGCTCATGCGGTAGAACTCCACCACCTCGGGCATGTCCGAGATCATCGTCGCGAATTTCCTCAGCCAGTCCGCATTATGCTGGTCGGTGCGGACCGCGACAAACACCGACATCCCGACACCGACTTTCTGCGGATCGAGAAGCGCCACCCGCTTTCGGATCACACCCATCTCCTCGAGCCGCTGTATGCGGCGCCAGCACGGCGTCACCGACAGACCGACCTTGCGCGCCACTTCGGCGACAGGCTGTGCGGCATTGTCCTGAAGAAGGGTGAGGATCTTGCGGTCGGTGGCATCCATCGCGGCCATGCTGGTCTTCCTTGTTGTTGCCTGCGCCGTGGCAGGGAAAGGCGCCTGTCAACGGCACACAAATTCATTCTGCGGAATGACATATTCTGAAAAATATTTCTTTGCAATCCTGTACATGTCCTGCCTTTCAGGAAATTTTGCCATATTCACCCATCTGTGAAGCATGGCTTGATTTTGACCTTGGCTGGCGGCAAGGTCGCCGGCATGACACAGGATCTGATTTCCCAGCCACAGCCGGAGCTTCTTGCCGCCTCGGACTGGGCCGACTACGAACTGATCGACAGCGGCGACGGGCAGAAGCTCGAGCGGTTCGGGCCCTATCGCTTCATACGGCCGGAACCGCAGGCCATGTGGACCGCGCGCCAGCCATCCGGCGACTGGCAGGCCGACGGGCGCTTTGTCCCGGGGCAGGGCCGTGACGAGGACGAGGATGGTGGCGGATGGACGCTGTCGCCCGATCTGCCGGACTGCTGGCAGGTCGGCTATGACGGGCTGCGCTTTCTGGCGCGCCCGACGCCGTTCCGGCATCTCGGCTTCTTTCCCGAACAGGCCCCGCATTGGCGCTGGTGCGCGGCCAGGATCGACGGATTCGCCGCTGCCCACGGGCGGGCCCCGCGCATCCTCAACCTGTTTGCCTATTCCGGCATTGCCAGCCTTCACGCCGCGCGGGCGGGCGCCGAGGTCACCCATGTCGACGCCAGCAGGAAAGCCGTCGCCCAGGCTTTCGAGAATCGGGATGCCGCCGGCATGGCGGATGCACCGATCCGCTTCATCACCGAAGATGCCAGCCGTTTCGTCGAGCGCGAGATCCGGCGCGGGCGGCGCTATGACGGCATTATCCTTGATCCGCCGAAATACGGGCGCGGCCCGAAAGGCGAGCGCTGGCGGATCGAGACCGATCTGGTGCCGCTGCTCCAGGGATGCCGGCAGATCCTGTCCGACACCCCGCGCTTTCTGCTGCTGACCATCTACGCCATCCGCGCCTCGTCGCAGGCGGCGCATTACGCGCTGTCGGGCGTGATGGAAGGCGGCGGCGGCACCGTGTCATCAGGAGAGCTTGTCAGCGTCGAATCACAGCCGGACCCGCGGGTGATCAGCCAGGCGAATTACGCCCGCTGGACGCCGGCATGACACAAGGGCTGATAGCAGGATACAGGCTTACCCGTCTTCCGGCGGTCGCGCCTGGCGCAGCGCCTCATACAGCGTGATGCCTGTCGCCACCGCCAGATTCAGGGAGTCCGAGCGGCCCAGCATCGGCATCCGCACCAGCTGCGTGCAGGCCTTCATCAGCGCCTTGCTCAGCCCGGCCTGCTCATTGCCCATCAGCAGCATCAGCGGGCCGGCATAGTCAGCGGCGCGATAATCACGGCTTGCCGGCAGCGCCGTGCCGATCACCTGCCCCGGCCAGCCAGCGGCAAGCGTCAGAAACGCTGCTTCCGACACCGCCGCAAGCTCGACATTGAACACCGCCCCCATCGACGCCCGCACCGCCTCCACGGAGTAGGGGTCGGTACAGTCGCCGATCAGAATGATGCCGCGCGCGCCGGTGGCGTCCGCGGTGCGCATGATGGTGCCGAGATTGCCCGGGTCGCGCACCCGGTCAAGCGCGATCCAGCAGCGCGCCGGGTCGGGGGTGATCGCGTCGGCATCCTGCCAGCGTTGCGCGAACGCGCCGAGAACCATCTGCGGATTGTCCTTGCCGCTGATCCGCGAGAGAAGCGATTCCGTCATCGGCAGCGGCCGCCCGCCGTCACGCGCCAGCGCCTGGAGAAGCGGGCGCACCATGCGGTCATTCCCCCGCCCGTCAAGAAAGGCCAGGCGGTGAAGCCGCCAGCCAAGCGCCACCGCCTCGGTGCAGATTCGCGTGCCTTCGGCAAGAAACCAGCCGGTCTGACGGCGAAACTTGCGTTCATGCAGTGACCGGAGGCGTTTGACCTCGGCATTTCCGGCGCTGGTGATCGGATCTGGAAGCGGCATGCTCATGCGCCCTGTCGTAGCAAAAAGCCGCATCAAGCCCAAATTTTTTTGTTTCATTTGCGACTTTTTCCATCGTACAAATCCAGAATGACCGGCAGGCAATCTGTCGGCCGCCAAGGCACAGGCCGGTGGACAGGGAAGTGAAGATATGAGCGTGCAGACCATCAAGTCACTGCTTCAGCATGACGACAGTGCGTCGCCGCAAAGGATCGGCTTCCTGCTTCTCAATGACTTTTCCATGCTGGCCTTCGCCTCGGCGATCGAGCCGCTGCGCTCGGCCAACAGGCAGAGCAACAAGAACCTTTATGAATGGGTGATTGCCAGCCCGGCAGGCGAGGCAGCCGTGGCCAGCAACGGCGTCGAAGTCGCCTCGCATGGCGACACCTCGGTGCTGCAGGACTGCCGCATGGTCTTTGTCTGCGCCGGCGTCAATGTCCGCGAAAACACGGACCGCAATGTCCTCAATCTTGTGCGGCGGCTTGACCGCAACGGCGCGGTCATCGGCGCCATCTGCACCGGCACCTATGTGATGGCCGCGGCCGGGCTTCTTGACGGGCGGCGGTGCACGATCCATTGGGAGAATATCGACGGTCTTGCCGAGGAGTTCCCGGAGCTCGACATCACCAATGATCTGTTCGAGGTCGATGGCACCCGCGTGACATGCTCCGGCGGCACAGCCTCGCTCGACATGATGCTGAACCTGATTTCGCAGTCACATGGCAGCGCGCTGGCGGCCGAAGTGTCGGACCAGTTCATCCATGACCGGATCCGCGAGCCCACCGACCGGCAGCGGATGGAGCTCCGCTCGCGCCTTGGCGTCAGCCATCCCAAGCTTCTGGCCGTGGTCAAAACCATGGAGGACAATCTGGAGGAGCCGCTGGCGCAGACCGACATCGCGCGGATGACAAATCTGTCCACCCGCCAGCTTGAACGGCTGTTCCGCAAATATCTGAACAC
>JBMHCH010000158.1:0-3542 GCA_049890015.1 Puniceispirillaceae bacterium (SeqCode) | reverse complement strand
GGCGCATCAAGAATGGCGACCCCGCAATCCTCGAGCTTCGAAGCGTATTTCGGGTCGAGAATCAACGCCCAGCTGTCAGTCGGGGCATCGGCGCCAAGCCGCTCCTCGATCATCGCAACATTATAGGCGACGCCGGTGGTGCCCCACATATAGACAGCGCCGGCATTGCCGACACCGATCTGATCGTTGGCGAAATTCTGCACCTGCATGTCCTGCTGGCTGTAATTGGCCAGCTTGCCAAGGTCGAGGTCCTGATAGGCGCCGGCCTCGCGTCCGCGCGCCAGGAAGTCGCCGGTTGGCACAACGACGTCATATCCCGAGGATCCGGCCAGCATCTTGGCTTCCAGCACCTCGTTCGAGTCATACATGTCGTAGGTGACCTTGATGCCGGTCTCCGCCTCGAAATTGGCGATGGTGTCCTCGGCGATATAGTCCGACCAGTTATAGACATTCAGTTCCTGCGCACCGGCTGTTGCTGCGGCCAGGGACAGCGCAGCTGCCGCGGCGATGATCGATGTCTTGCGAATATGTGTCATGGGGGCCTCCCTATTGAACAGCTGGCGCGATCCGGATCTGGCGGATGCGCCACTGACACCCGTTGGTTCGATGAGCCGAGTATGCGGTTCCGCGTCAAATCAAGTCAACTGCAACGATGCTTGTGCCGCGCGTCCTTGCCCTATGAATCAAGCCGCCGCTCCAGCCAGTCGCGGAACTGGTAGTAGCGTCCCACCACGGGAAGGAACCAGGGGGTGCCGCGATAGGCAGGAAAGGCCGCCAGCGACCGTCCGGAAAAGGCGCTTGGCCGGTTCAGCTTGCCAGCCGCCAGCAGACCGGTCCGATGGCCAAGCCAGCTCATCATCACCACGCCGCTTCCATGGCATCCCAGCGCATGAAAGACGCCGGGGATGGCCTCTGGCCGGCTTTCATCGAGATGCGGGACGCCATCGCGAAGATAGGCGACATTGCCCCACCAGCCATGCGACAGCTTCACGCCGGCAAGCTGGGGGAAAATGCTCAGCATGCGGGCATAGAGAAGCCGCGCCCCGGCCGCCGGGTCATGCCGCAGATATCGCGCCCGCCCACCGAACAGCACCCGCTTGCGGTCCGGCGACGGCCGGAAATAGAACAGCAGCCTCTTGGTGTCGGCAATCATCCGGTGCGAGGGAAACAGCGCGGTAACGACATCGGCGCCGAGCTCCTCGGTTGCGATCTGATAGGACGGCACCGGCACGACGCGGTTCCTGTGCCAGGTGCTGAGGTCTCCGGAATAGCCGTTGGTGGCGACAATCACCGCGCCGGCGCGGATGGGATGACAGCTTGTCTCGACCTCCAGACCGCCCGCGACCTGCCTGATGGCACCGGCCCTGATGCCGCCAAACATACGCACCCCGGCCGCCTCGGCAACGCAAAGCACGCCGTGATGCAGCTTTGCCGGATGCACCGCGCCACTGCGGTCCAGCAGCATGCCGCCGCGATAGAACCCGGTGGCGACATGATCGCGGGTCTGGTCCTCCGGCACCATCCTCGCCCCGGAGTCGGCGATGTCGTTCAGGCGCGCAAGCTGGCCTTCCTGGCGCTTCCAGGCAGCGCGTGTGTGCGCGCCGACAAACCTGCCGCATCGCTGATAGACAGCGTCGATGTCCTCATCGGCGATAAACCGCTCGAACCATCCATAGGACTGCGCGGCCTCGGCCAGCATCTCGTCCGCCTGCCCCGGCTCGATGCTGGCATGCTTGCCGACATTCACCCCTCCCGACACCATGCCGCCATTGCGCGTCGAGGCGCCGAAGCCAAGCGGGCCCGCCTCCACCACCACGACATCAGTTCCGTCGCGGGCAAGGGTGATGGCGGCATGAAGCCCGGCATAGCCCGACCCGATCACAACAACATCGGCGCGCGCCGGCAGCGCCTCGGCGGGACACCCGGCATGCGTGCCCCGCGGCACATGATCCCACCAGTAGGGGTCGGTGCTGAAGCCTTCAGAATAGATATCGCGCCCGGCGATATGGTCTGGACCGTGCTCAGGCACAGCTGCATCCTCCTTGGAGTCCCCGTCGCGGACAGGCGATGGCGGACATGTTTATGTCTCCTGCCACAGTGACCTGCCGGGCGGCATCTGGCAACGTCCGGCAGGGCTTCAGGGAGGCTGCTGTCCATCATGGCCTCCTCTTCGCGAGATCCGCCGGGGGACTGCCGGGGGACTGAGTGATCACCACCACCGGGGCACGATGTTCGCGGCATCCGGGCGGGTGCCGAAACTGGCCGAAATCACCGGCAAAGCCTTGGCTTTACAGCCCATGGGTAAGCGTCTATAACCGGCGCGATTTATGTGACCTGGCATTTGTGCTGTCCGGGGGAGTCTGGCAGCGAGGCAGGTCATCTCCAACCCAAGTCAAAAGGAAGTCTTCATGCTTACCACAGCCGTCCTTCCGATCAGCCTTGGCATTGCAGGTCTGATCGCGGCCTTCCTTGTCTATGCGCGCGTTCTGCAGACACCGTCCGGCGAGGGCCGGGTCAAGGAGATCGCGGATGAGATCCATCTCGGCGCCATGGTCTTCATGGCCAGCGAGTACAAGCGTCTCGCGGTCTTCTGCATCATTTGTATCGTTGCGCTCTATGCCAGCCTCGGCGCTGACACGGCGATCGCCTTCCTGCTTGGCGCGCTGTGCTCCGGCACCGCCGGCTATATCGGCATGTACACCGCCACCAAGGCAAATGTACGCACCGCTGTTGCCGCCAATACCAAGGGGGCTGCCGAAGCGCTGAACGTCGCCTTCTTTGGCGGCTCGATCATGGGTCTGACTGTCGCGTCGATGGGCCTGTTCGGCATCGGCATCCTGTATCATTTCATGGGCGGCACCGCCCACGGCATCGAGGCTATCGAGGGTTTCGCCATGGGCGGCTCTTCGGTTGCCCTGTTCAGCCGTGTGGGTGGCGGCATCTTCACCAAGTCGGCTGACGTCGGCGCCGACCTGGTCGGCAAGGTCGAGGCAGGCATCCCCGAGGATGACCCGCGCAACCCCGCCGTGATCGCCGACAATGTGGGCGACAATGTCGGCGCCGTCGCCGGCATGGGTTCGGACATTTTCGAATCCTATTGCGGTTCGATGATTGCCTCGATCGCGCTTGCCGCCTCCATGTCGATGGCCTCTGTCGAGGCGCTTGGCGGCGACCGCGCCGTGCTGCAGTTCATGCCGCTGGTTCTTGCCTCGACCGGCCTGATCTGCTCGCTTCTCGGCATCCTGTCGGTGCGCATGTTCGCCGACAAGAGCCCTGACGTCGCGCTCCGCTTCGGCACCATCGGCTCGGCGGTTGTCTTCATCGTCGCCGCCTATTTTGTGATCACCAGCATGGGCGCCTCTGCCGGCGTCTGGGGCGCGGTGCTCGTCGGCGCGATCGGCGGCATCATCGTCGGCCTTGTCACCGAGTACTACACCGGCGGCGCGCCGGTCCGTAAGATCGCCAAGGATGGCGAGACCGGCCCGGCCACGATCATGATCAGCGGCCTTGCCACCGGCATGCAGTCGGTTGCCGTTCCGGTT
>JBMHCH010000157.1:0-12876 GCA_049890015.1 Puniceispirillaceae bacterium (SeqCode) | reverse complement strand
CGGAACTTGTCCCAGTGGCCGGAGGCTTCCCACAGCGCGCGGTCGACAAGCTGCGGCGTCTTCACCTCGGCATATTCGCCCTCTTCCAGACGGCGACGCATATAGGTCTCGATCTCGCGATAGATGGTCCAGCCGTTCGGGTGCCAGAACACCGACCCCGCCGCCTCTTCCTGGAGATGGAAAAAGTTCAGCTGCTTGCCAAGCTTGCGGTGGTCGCGCTTTTCCGCCTCCTCCAGCATGTGAAGATAGGCGCCAAGCTCCTTCTCGGTGCGCCAGGCGGTGCCGTAGATGCGCTGCAGCATGGGACGGTCCGAATCCCCGCGCCAATAGGCGCCAGCGACGCTCATCAGCTTGAAGGCATGCCCCATCCGACCGGTCGAAGGCAGATGCGGGCCGCGGCACAGATCGATGAAATCGCCCTGCTGGTAAAAGGTGACCGTCTCGCCGGCGGGAATCGCCTCGACAAGCTCGATCTTGAAGGGCTCGTTGTTCTTCTTGTAGAACGCCACCGCTTCGTCGCGGATCCAGACATTGCGGATGATCGGCTCGTCGCGGTCGACGATGTCATGCATCCGCGCCTCGATGGCGGCAAGGTCATCCTCGCTGAAGGCTGTCTCGCGGTGGAAATCGTAATAGAACCCGTTCTCGATCGACGGGCCGATGGTGACCTGCGTCTCGGGATAGAGCTCCAGAACGGCCTCTGCCATGACATGCGCCGCGTCATGGCGGATCGTGGCAAGGATGGCCTCGTCCTTGGCCGTCAGCAGTGACAGCGAGGAATCCGTCTCGATCTCGCGGGTCAGATCCCATTCCTCGCCATCGACAACAGCCAGCATCGCCGCCTTGGCAAGACCCGGGCCGATATCGGCGGCAATGGTCGCCGGCGAGACCGGCGCGTCATAGCTGCGGGTGGATCCGTCGGGAAGGGTTACGGTCGGCATGGGCCTCTGTCATCCTTGCTGTCGCAAATTACGCTGTGCAGGTTGTGCTGCTCGTCGGGCAACCTAGCTTCTGACCCGCAGAAACTCAAGACATCTGGCAGTGACGCGCAGCGGTTATTCCTTGCCCTTGTGCCGGGCCTTCAGCAGGCGGGCATAGATGGCGATTGTCCGTGAACACATCAGCTCGGTCGAAAAGCCGGCCTCGATATGGTTTCGTGTCTCCACCGCCATGGTTTCGCGCTGTCTCGCCGTGAAATCCAGCGCCTTGGCGAGGCATTCGGCAAGGCTATCCTCATCCACCGGATCGGCAAGCCAGCCGGTCTTTCCATGGACGATGGATTCCGCCGCGCCGCCATGGTCAAAGGCCACCACAAGCCGGCCCATGGCCTGCGCCTCGAGTGCCACCCGGCCGAACGGCTCAGGCGTGATCGACGGCATGGCCACGATATCGGCCGCCATCAGCGCCGCCGGCATGTCGTCAACACCGTGGGCAAGGCGGAAACGCCCTTCAAGGCCAAGCTTCATGCCGGTCTGGGTCAGGTGGTCGACAAAGGACTGCTTGCCATCCGCGGCACCGAGAAGAACGCAGTTGAACGGGCGGTCCACGATCCTTGCCAGCGCCCGAAGCAGGATTTCATGCCCTTTCCAGGCGGTTGGCCGCGCTGGCAGCATGATCACCGGCTCGTCTTCCGGAAGGGCAATCGAGTCGACAAAGCGGATGACCCGCGACTGCGCGACGGCGGCAGGGTCGAACACCTCTGTATCGACACCGCGCGGCACAACGGTGAGCCGTTTGCCCTTTTCACCGAACTGGCGTTCGATCTGGTCCTTCACATAATTTGAAATGGCGATGATATGGTCGGTCATCAGCAGTTTCCCGTTGAACAGCCGCTTCATCATGGTGCTGTTCTGGAACCTGCCATGAACGGTGCTGACCGTGATCAGCCCAAGCGACCGTGCGGCCGGCAGTGCAATCCAGGCCGGCACGCGCGAGCGGACATGGACAATATCCGCGCCCTCATCGACCAGGGCACGACGCACCTGGCGGCGGATGCCACCCCAGGATAGCGGGTTCTTCACCCCGACAGGAATCTTGTGATGGGTGGCGCCGATCCGGTCCAGATGCCGGACCATCGGCCCGCCACCGGAGATTACCACCGCACGACCACCAGCCTCGATGATGGCGCGCGCCATCTCGATGGTGCCGCGTTCAACACCGCCACGGATAAGGGCCGGCACAAGCTGCACGACCACCGGCGCCTCACCGGACCGGCTGTGCGACTTGACGAAGCGGGCTATCCGCGCGTTAGTGGTCATCAGGCTGCATCTCCATCTGGGCGTGATAGCATTGCCCCACCATAAATTCGAGAGGAGTTTTCACGGCATGAATGCGGCACAGGCGGGATCGCCTGATTATCTAGGGCTCGGCGGGCCGGATGGGAGGCTTGCCTACAGACAGCTCTCCGGCATCGGCACGGGCGTGATGTTTCTTGCCGGACATGGCTCCGACATGGACGGCACGAAGGCTGTTGCGGCGGAGGCCTGGGCCCGCGAGACGGGACGGCCCTTCCTTCGCTTCGACTACCGCGGCCATGGCATGTCCAGCGGCGATTTCCTTGATGGCAACATCTCAGGCTGGACAGCGGACAGCCTCGCCGCCCTCGACGCGCTGACCGACGGGCCGCAGATCCTTGTCGGATCGTCGCTTGGCGGCTGGCTGATGCTGAATGTGGCGCTGGCGCGCAAGGACCGTGTCGCCGGACTGATCGGCATCGCCGCCGCGCCGGATTTCACCGAGGATCTGCTCTGGGCCGAGTTCACCGACGAGCAGCGCCGCCGGATCGAGGCGGATGGCGTGATCTCCCTTCCCAACCCCTACAGCGACGAGCCGGTGACATATCCCTGGCATCTGATCACCGACGGCCGCGAACATCTGCGGCTTCGCGGCGGCCTCGACATCACCTGCCCGGTACATCTCCTTCATGGCATGAAGGATGAGGAGGTGCCCTGGCAGACGGCGACGCAGACAGCCGCCTGCCTTGCTGGCGACGATGTCGAGGTGACATTGCTGAAGGAGGCCGGCCACCGGTTTTCCGAACCCGGCCAGCTGGCCCTGCTGCGCCACGCGCTTGACCGGATGGTCGCGCGGACGGGCTAGACGTCCGGCAATAGGCTAGAAGTCCAGATTGCCGTAATTCTGCGCCGGCGCAAGCCCGGCCACCACATCGGCCAGAAGATCGCGAAAGGATGGTCGCGACTTGATCTTCGCGTACCATTGCTTGGCCTCGGGATGGCGGTCCCAGTCGACATCCCCGAAATAGTCGGTGACAGACAGGTGCGCCGCCGCAGACAGGTCGGCAAGCGACATCGCCTTGCCGGCAAGCCAGTTGCCCTGCTCCGCCAGCCAGTCGATGTAATCCAGATGGATATGAAGATTTGTCATCGCTGCGCGCATGACCTCGGACGACGGGTTGCCCTTTGCCGACACGCGCTTGATATAGCGTTCGTTCAGCAGCGGCGCGCCAACCTCGCGAACGAATTTATGCTCGAACCAGGATGACAGCCTTCGGATCTCGGCGCGCTCCGCCGCGCTGCCCCAGATCAGGCTTGTCGCTTCATCCTCGGTTTCTTCCAGAAACTCGGCAATCACCATGGTGCCGACCAGCACCACCCCGTCCTCGGTGACAAGAGCAGGCACGTCGCCAGCCGGGTTCAGCGTAAGGAATTCCTCGTGCCGCTCCCAGGGAGACTCCATCTTCGGAAGACAGACAAGATTGCGCTCGGCAAGAAGCAGCCTGACAGTGCGTGACGCGCCATAAAGCGGATGATGGTGCAGAATGCGCATCGGATGTGGTGCTGTGTCCTTGTGGGCTGGCCTGGTGCAAACCCTAGCCGGGAAGGGCCTTGACGGCAAGTGGCCCCGGCGGCAGGGCGGCAAGCGCTCCGTCCTGCAGCTCGAAGAACTGCAGCCGCTCGGGCTCGATGAAGCCGGGCCAGTCGATGCGGTATGGCGTTGCCGGCACGAAGCCGAATTTCGGGTAGTAATCCACCTCGCCGGATACCAGCACCAGCGGCCAGGGTCCCTTTCCGGCACGTTCCAGCGCAGTCCTGATCAGGTCACGGCCAAACCCGCGGCCACGAAGCGCGGGCCTGACTGCCAGCGGGCCCAGAAGCAGGATCCGCTCGTCGCCAAGCATCACCTCCCAGAACCGCAGCGATCCGACCGTTTCGCCATCCTCGCGGATCACGAGGCACAGTTCCGGGACAGGCGGGCCGGGGCGCAGCTGCCATACGGACCGGCTATGGCGCGCCGGGCCAAAGGCTTCGGCCATAAGGATCTCGATGGCCGGAAGATCGGCTTCTGTCTGCTGGGTGATCTCGGGCATGGGCTCGGCTTAGCCGAAATAACGCCCGCATTCAACAGATATGGCGGCTTGCTTCACGCGCCTGACATCAGGCGGGCTGGTCTGCGCCGGCCTGTGCGCTGGCCTCCTCGGACAGGGGCATGTCGAGACGCGCCACGATTTCGCTTGGCACCACCTGCCAGAACTTGCGAATCTCGACATCCCATTCATTCAGAAGCCGCGCCGCCAAGGCCGAATCCGTCGCCGCCGCATGCGCCTCGACAAGGGATTTCAGCTCGGCTTCCCAATGGGACGAGCCAATCCGCATGACCTCGAGGCTGGCCGGATTCACCCGTTCCATGAACGTGTCGTCACGGTCGTAGATGAAGGCCATGCCGCCGGTCATGCCGGCACCGAAATTGTCACCAACCTCGCCAAGGATCACGACACGGCCGCCAGTCATATATTCGCAGGCATTGGTGCCGGCGCCCTCGACCACCGCGGTGGCGCCCGAGTTGCGAACGCACAGACGCTCGCCAGCCTGGCCGGCGGCGAACATCCGCCCCGAGGTCGCGCCATAGAGCACGGTGTTGCCGATGATGGTGTTCTCATGCGCGACAAAGGCGGCCGCCGCGGACGGGCGGACAATGATGGTGCCGCCTGACAGCCCCTTGCCGACATAGTCATTGGCATCGCCGATCACTTCCAGCCGCAGCCCCTGTGTGGCGAAGGCGCCAAGCGACTGGCCAGCGGTTCCGCGAAGCCGGACCGAGATATGATCCTCGCGAAGGCCGGTCATGCCGAACTTTCGAACAATATGCGATGACAGCCGCGTGCCGATGGCGCGCTGCGTGTTTTCCACATTGTAGGACAGCTGCATGTTGGACCCGAATTGCAGCGCTGTCGCCGCATCGCGCACCATCAGCGCATCCAGCGTGTCCGGCACCGCCTCGCGGTCACGGTCACGCGGGCTTCCGGCCTCGGTGTCGCGCTCGGCCTGCACAAGGATCGGGTTGAGATCAAGATCATCAAGCGCGGCGTCGCCGCGGCTGACCTGCGTGAGAAGATCGGTGCGCCCGATCACCTCCTCAAGCGAGGTGAAGCCAAGCGTGGCCAGGATCTCGCGAACCTCCTCGGCAAGATGGGTGAACAGCTGCACCACCTTTTCCGGGGTGCCCTCGAACTTCGCGCGAAGATCGTCACGCTGCGTGCAGACACCGACGGGGCAGGTATTCGAATGGCACTGGCGGACCATGATGCAGCCCATCGCAATGAGCGCCGAGGTGCCGATGCCGTATTCATCCGCGCCAAGCATCGCCGCCATGACGATATCGCGGCCGGTCTTCAGCCCGCCGTCGGTCCGCAGCACGACCTTGTTGCGAAGATCGTTCATGCAGAGAACCTGATGCACTTCGGACAGGCCCATTTCCCAGGGAAGACCGGCATGCTTGATGGAGGATTGCGGGCTGGCGCCGGTGCCGCCGCCATGGCCGGAAACCAGAATGGCGTCCGCCTTTGCCTTGGCCACGCCGGCGGCAATCGTGCCGATGCCGGTCGAGGCGACAAGCTTCACACATACCTTGGCGTCCGGGTTGATCTGCTTCAGGTCATAGATCAGCTGAGCCAGATCCTCGATCGAGTAGATGTCGTGGTGCGGCGGCGGCGAGATCAGTGTCACGCCGGGGGTCGAATGGCGCAGCCGCGCAATCAGGCTGTCAACCTTGATTCCCGGAAGCTGTCCTCCCTCGCCGGGCTTCGCGCCCTGCGCCACCTTGATCTCGATTTCCTTGCAGTTGTTCAGATATTCCGCCGTGACGCCGAACCGGCCAGAGGCGATCTGCTTGATCGCGCTCGACGGGTTGTCGCCATTCTCGCGGAGCCGGAAGCGTGCCGGATCCTCGCCGCCTTCGCCGGAGTCCGACTTCGCGCCGATACGGTTCATGGCGATCGACAGGGTTTCATGCGCCTCCGGGCTGAGCGCCCCAAGCGAGATCCCCGGCGAGACGAGCCGTCTGCGGATGCGGGTGATGGATTCGACGTCCTCGGTCTTTACCGCCTCGCGCCCGGTCTTGAAATCCATCAGGTCGCGGAGATTGACCGGCCCCTGGCTCTCGACAAGCCCCGAGTATTTTTTCCAGCTTTCATATGATCCCGTGTCGCAGGCGTGCTGCATCGCATGGATCAGCTGTCCGTCGAATGCGTGGCGCTCGCCCGACCGGCGATAGCGGAAGAAGCCGCCGACCGGAAGAACAGCGTCGGCGGAGGCGTAGGCCTTGCGATGCATGTCGGTGATCCGCGCCGCGATGCCGGTCAGGCCAAGGCCGGAAATGCGCGACGACATTGGCGGGAAATATTTCGCCACAAGCGAGCGCGACAGGCCAAGCGCCTCGAAATTGTACCCGCCGCGATAGGAGGCAATGACCGAGATGCCCATCTTCGACATGATCTTCAGCAACCCGTCTTCGACAGCCTTGCGATAATTGGCGATGGCTTCAGGAAGGGTCAGGCCGGTCAGCAGCCCGCGGTCATGCCGGTCGGCAATGGCTTCCTCGGCGACATAGCCGTTGATCGTGGTCGCGCCGACCCCGATCAGAACCGCGAAGTGATGCACATCAAGGCATTCGCCAGTCGATACATTGACCGAGGCGAAGGTGCGGAGCTGCTGGCGCACAAGATGCGAATGCACCGCGCCGGTCGCCAGGATCATGGGGATCGGACCACGTGTGGCGGACACGCCGCGGTCCGAGAGCATGACATGTTCGCACCCCGAGCGGACCGCCTCCTCGGCCTCGTTCGCGATCCTCTCAAGCGCGACGGTGAAATCATCCGGCCCGTCAATGTCGAAGGTGCAGTCGATGACCGCCGCCCTGTCGCCGAGATAGGCAAGAAGGGCATCCCATTCCGGCACGGTCAGAACCGGCGAGTTGAGAAGCAGATGGTCACACTGCTCCGGAGCTTCATCGAGAATGTTGCCGAGGTTGCCAAGCCGCGTGCGAAGCGTCATCACATGACGTTCGCGAAGGCTGTCGATCGGCGGGTTTGTCACCTGCGAGAAATTCTGCCGGAAGAAATGATGCAGGCCGCGATAGCGGTTGGACAGCACGGCCAGCGGCGTGTCGTCTCCCATCGATCCGACAGCTTCCTTGCCGCCGGCAGCCATCGGCTGGAGGATCAGTTCCAGATCCTCCATCGTCCATCCTGCCATCATCTGCCGGCGGCGGACCTCTGATTCCGGCAGCCTGTCCGAACTCTTGCCGCCATTGCGCGCAAGCAGCGCTTCCATCTGCTTTGCGCGGCCTGTCCATTTGCCCCAGTCACGCTTTGCGGCAAGCTCCGCGGTCAGCTCGTCATTGGTGAACATCGCGCCGCGCTTAAGGTCGATTCCCATCATCTGGCCGGGGCCGATGCGGCCTCTTTCGATGATCCGCTCTTCCGGCACCACCACCATGCCGGTTTCCGATCCGGCAATGACAAGACCGTCATCGGTGATGACATACCGCATCGGACGAAGCCCGTTCCGGTCGAGGCCGGCGATGACCCAGTCATTCGCATAGGCGGCGATCGCGGCCGGGCCATCCCATGGCTCCATCACCGAATTGCAATAGGCATAGAGCTTGGCGAGGTCGTCCTCGCCGCCGACATCGACGGCGGCCGGGATCATCATCGTCTTCACCATGGGAAGCGTCCGCCCGCCATGACCCATCAGTTCGAACACCGCGTCAAGCGCTGCCGAGTCGGAGCTTCCCTTGCCGATCACCGGCTTCAGATCCTCGATGGCGTCGCCGAACGCATCGCAGGCCATCCGGTCCTCATGGCAGGTCATCCAGTTCTGATTGCCCCGGATGGTGTTGATCTCGCCGTTATGCGCCAGAACCCGGAACGGCTGCGCCAGCTTCCAGGTCGGCATGGTGTTGGTTGAATAGCGCTGGTGATAGATGGCGAAGGACGAGACGAAGCGCGTGTCGAGAAGGTCCGGAAAAAACGCCGTCACCTGCTCGGCAAGGAACATCCCCTTATAGATGATCGAGCGGCTGGACATCGAACAGATGTAGAAATCGGTGATCAGTTCGGCGGTGACCGCCTTTTCGATCCGGCGGCGCACGACATAGAGCTGGCGTTCGGCCTCCGCCTCGTCGATATCGGCCGGCATGGAAAACATGATCTGCTCAATTTCCGGCCGGGTGGCGTTCGCCTTGTCGCCAAGGGCATGGGTATCGACCGGCACCTGACGCCAGCCATAGATCACATGGCCGACCGCCAGGATTTCCTGTTCGACAATACAGCGGCAGCGCTCCTGCGCGGCAAGATCAGTGCGCGGCAGGAAGACCATGCCGACAGCGAGCCGGCCACCATCATCATCATGGCCGGTGCGGGCGATATGCTCGATGAAGAAATCACGGGGAATCTCGATATGAATACCAGCGCCATCGCCTGTCATGCCATCGGCGTCGACAGCGCCGCGATGCCAGATGGCCTGGAGCGCCTCGATGGCAGCGTCGACAACGGCGCGGGTGGGCTTGCCGTCGCGCGCGGCGACGAAGCCGACACCGCAGGCATCATGTTCCATCTGCGGGCCATAGACGCCGGCATCGGTCAGGCGCGCCTCGTTGCGGGCGCGGCGGGACAGGTACTGGGCCTGGTCAAAACTCTGTTTGGTCATGCTCTTGGTCCTCTGCGAATCAGGCGCCGGCGGCGGCACGCGGCGCATCGCTCTGCGCCATGATGTAAGAGTCGATCGAGGCGGCGGCATCACGGCCATCGCGCACACCCCAGACAACAAGCGAGGCACCGCGCACGATGTCGCCTGCGGCGAAGACGCCGGGCATGCTGGTCATCATGGTGCGCCAGTCTATGCCGATGGTGCCCCATTTCGAGACCTCCAGTTCGGCAGCGCCGAACATGGTCGGGAGGTCTTCCGGATCGAAGCCGAGCGCCTTGATCACCAGATCGGCCGGGATGTCATGCGCCGAACCCTCGATGATCTGCGGCACCTGTCGGCCGGTGGCGTCCGGCTGGCCGAGATGGATGCGCTGCGCCTGCACGGCGCGGACGTGGTTGTCGCCAAGAAAAGCCTGCGGGGCCGACAGCCAGCGGAAATCGACACCTTCTTCCTCGGCGTTCGCCACCTCGCGCTGCGAGCCTGGCATGTTCGCGCGGTCACGGCGGTACAGGCAGGTCACGGATTTCGCCTTTTGGCGGATGGCGGTGCGTACGCAGTCCATCGCCGTGTCGCCGCCGCCGACAACCACGACATCGCGGCCTTCGGCGTTGAGCACGCCGCTGTCGAACTCGGCAACCTCGGCGCCAAGGCTTTTCCGGTTCGACGCCGTCAGATAGTCAAGCGCCGGTACGACACCGCCAAGCCCGACTCCCGGAACGCCGATGTCGCGCGCCTTGTACACGCCGGTCGCGATCAGCACAGCGTCATGCGCCTGGCGTATCTCGTCAAAGGTGATGTCGGTGCCGACATCGCAGTTCAGACGGAACGTGACGCCGCCATCCTCGAGCAGCTTGTGACGGCGATGCACGTCATGCTTTTCCAGCTTGATTCCCGGAATGCCATAGATGAGCAGCCCGCCGACACGGTCATAGCGGTCATAGATGGTGACCTGATAGCCGGTCTGGCGCAGCATGTCGGCAGCGGCAAGGCCGGCCGGTCCGGCGCCGATGATGCCGACGGATTCGGCGCGCTCGGCAACAGGCTGCGGCGGCTGCACCCAGCCATTCTCGAAGGCTGTCTCGGTGATGTGCTTCTCCACCGCGCCGATGGTGACCGATTCAAAGCCCTTCTCGATGACGCAACTTCCCTCGCACAGCCGGTCCTGCGGGCAAATTCGGCCACAGATTTCCGGCATGTTGTTGGTCTGCGCCGACATCCGGTAGGCCTCTTCCATCCGGCCTTCTGCTGTGAGCATCAGCCAGTCGGGGATGTTGTTGTGAAGCGGGCAGTTGATCTGGCAGAACGGAACGCCGCATTGCGAGCACCGCGATGCCTGGGTCTCGGCGGAGGTGACGTCGAACTCGTTGTAGATTTCATCGAAATCGCCAACCCGGTCGCCAGCGCCGCGCTTTTCCGGCATTTCCTTGTCCGTATTCACGAACTTCAGCATCTTGTCAGACATCGCTCTGCCCTTCATCCCTTCAGACTCATCTTTTCAGACGACAAAGACGCGATCATGCCCCCGCGCCCACTTTCGTGGCGGGTCTGGCACAGCACCGCGGCATAAAAAGTCAACAATCATTACCCTTTTTGCAAGCAAAACACAAGTCCGATTCCTGGAACCTCGCGCGGATGTGATGATTTTACAAATTTTAATACCGAATCGGACCTTTAAAACACTGTGAATCAGCCGCCATGCCTCAGCCACGGGAACCAAATGGTGGTTTGACGCCCAGCTGGTGGCAGGGTAGGTCTCTTCACACGCAGGATGACCAGCCCGTCGGGGGAGTCGACATGCCATTCCTTCTTCTTGTTCTGGTTGCCGCGATTCAGGGGCTGACCGAATTTCTTCCGGTGTCCTCGTCAGGCCATCTTGCCCTGATTCCGCTGGTGACGGACCAGCCCTATCAGGGGCGCGCCATCGATGTTGCCGCGCATGTCGGCGCGCTGGGTGCGGTCATCCTGTATTTCCGGCGCGATCTGCTCGCCATGCTGCTGGCGATCATTCCTGGCGGGAATAGCGGCCAGCGGCGGCTCATCGTCTGTCTCGGCCTGGCAACGGTGCCGGTCTTCATCATCGGCTTTGTCGTCAACAGGCTCGATCCCGCATGGATGACCGATATCCGGACACTGGCGCTTGCCAACATACTGTTTGCCGCGGTGCTGTGGCATGCCGACAGGATCGGGGCAGTGGGCCGGTCCCTTGCCGATATGCGGTTTGGCGGCGCGATCCTGATCGGGCTGGCACAATGCCTTGCGCTGATCCCCGGCGCGTCACGGTCAGGTGTGACGATGACGGCGGCGCGTTATCTCGGGATCGACCGGGTGGCGGCGGCGCGGTTCTCGCTTCTTCTGTCGGTTCCGACCATTGCCGGGGCCGGCCTTCTCAAGGGCCTGGACATTGCCTCGGCGGACGACGCGGCTCTTGGCATGGACGCGGTGATCGTGGCGCTGCTGTCCTTTGGCTTCGCGCTGCTGGCGATCGGCTGGATGATGCGCTGGCTGGAACGCGCCGATTTCCGTATTTTCGTCTGGTACAGGCTGGCCCTTGGCGCGGTTCTGCTTCTGGTAATCGCCGTCGGCGGCGCCTGACCGGTCCTAGCGCCTGGAGAACTGCCCGCCGGGACGGTAGCATCCCATATATTCCGGCAGGATCGCCGATACCGGCGTCGGCGTGATGCCCAGATCATCAAGCCCGCGCGCCTTGTGCCCGACAACATTGTCCATTGCCAGAAGCCTGACCTGGTCAACGGTCAGCGGCGGATTCGGCAGCATCCCGGTGAAGAGCGCGCCAAGCGACATCAGCGGCAGCGGCACCGGGATCAGAAGTCGACGCCGGTTGATGGCGCGCAGCGTCACGCGCATCAGATCCGCAAAGCTGTAGACATCGGGGCCGCCAAGCTCGAAGACACCGCCTTCAATGGTCTTTCCGCGCGCATTTGGCGCATCCCGGTGGCCAAGCGCGACCATCACCGCCTCGACAACATCGCCGACATAGACAGGCTGCATCCGCATCTTTCCGCCGCCTGGAAGCGGCAGGCCGGGGGCCAGCATCGCAAGCCCGGCGAACCGGTTGAAGAAGCTGTCGCGCGGACCGAACACGATCGAGGGGCGCAGGATCACCGCCCTGGGGAAGGCAGCGTGAAGCGCCGCTTCGCCGGCACCTTTGCTACGGGCATATTTGCTGGCCGAGTCGCAGTCCGCGCCAATCGCCGAGACATGAACGACGCTGGCGAGCTTGTGACTTGTCGCCAGCTGGCCAATGCGCCCGGGAAGTTCGCCCTGAAGCGCGTCGAAACGCTGTGCGCCGCCTTCGGCAAGGATGCCGATCAGATTGACCACAGAATCGGCCGGCGCGATCACCCTTTCCAGATCCTCGTCGCTCAGCGCGTTGCCGGCCACCACCGTGACCTGGCCGACAACGCCCATGGGTTTCAGGAATTTGGCCTTCTCCGCGTTGCGGCACAACGCAATCACGCGCACGCCTTCCCGCGTCAGCCTCTCGATGATGGCGCGGCCGATGAAGCCGGACCCGCCAATGACCGCTACCGTCTTATCCATCATGTCCCACCACCTGTTTGCTTCGGACTGTTTGCTTCGGGCTGTTTGCTTCAGCTATCGCGTCACGCCGCTTTCCCTGGCGCCTGCCCCAGCATTGAGCCCGGGACCACGCCGCCAATTCGTGCCTCTTGATAGCGGCAAGCACCCTGCGCCGTCCAGTCTGGAATCAGCCCTGCCACCCCGGCATCGGCCGGAATTGGAAAGCCGCACGGATTCGGTTGACAAGCAGGCGGTGGCGGCTATTCTGCGCGCCACCGACGATGGGCAGCGCCCATCGGCCCCTGATGCCCAGGTGGCGGAATTGGTAGACGCGCTGGCTTCAGGTGCCAGTGGCCATTAGGCCGTGGAAGTTCGAGTCTTCTCCTGGGCA
>JBMHCH010000156.1:0-3881 GCA_049890015.1 Puniceispirillaceae bacterium (SeqCode) | reverse complement strand
GGGCTTCATACCCATCTGGCGGAAAATGTCGAGGATATCGATTACAGCCTGGCGCAGTTCGGCATGCGTCCCGGCGACTATATCGAGGCGGTTGGCTGGACCGGTGATGATGTCTGGCACGCGCATTGTGTGCAGCTTGATGCCGCCGAGATCGACCTGTTCGCGCGCACCGGCACCGGCGTCGCGCATTGCCCCTGTTCCAACATGCGGCTTGCCAGCGGCATCGCGCCGGTACGCCGGATGGCGGATGCCGGCATGAAGATCGGGCTTGGCGTCGACGGCTCGGCCTCGAATGACAGCAGCCATATGCTGAACGAGGCGCGCCAGACAATGCTGTTGCAGCGGGTGGAGCAGGGCGGCGACGCGATGACCGCGCGCGAGGCGCTGGCGCTGGCGACGCGCGGCGGGGCGGCGGTGCTGGGGCGTGATGATATCGGCATGCTGGCGCCAGGCTATGCCGCAGATATTGCCGCCTTCGACCGCCGGTCGATCGATTTCGCCGGCAGCGACTGGGACCCGCTTGCCAGCCTGCTGTTCTGCGGGCCGGTGAAGACGAACCACACCATCATCAACGGACGAAGCGTTGTCGAGAACGGCAGGCTCGTGACGATGGATATGGGACGGCTGCTGGAACGCCACGCGGCGATGGCGCATCACCTGATGAAGGCGTCAGGCCATATGGGCTAGCGACAAGCCGGGTCCCGCGCGAAAGGCTTACAAGTCTATTACCGCCACCGGCGCATCTTCCCAATGTTCCTGGAGGTTGGCGCTGTCCGCCTCGCCGTCGGGGCCGGCGCGGTCGGTGATCAGGAAGTCCTGCGGCCGGCGCACAAGCAGCGGGTGGTGCCAGACATTCGGCGCGTAGCTCACCCCCTGGTCGCCGCGCGCCTGGAAACAGCGAAGCCCGGCGAAATCAGGGGCGCTGTCAGCTGCGTTTGTTGGCGCCACCACTACCAGCCAGTCATGATCCGCCAGCGGCATGAAGGCCTGCGATCCCAGCGGGTGGCGTTCCATCATCGAAATGGCGATCGGAACAGGGCGCGGCGTGCCGGCAAAGATCGACAGGATCGGCACCCCGCCGCCAGCCGCCACATCCACCCCGGACAGCCAATGATAGCGTGTCGTCGTGCCTTCATTGATCATCCTGATCTCGGCGCCGTCGCGCTCGATCACCGTGCCGAAGGGGGCAAAGCCGGCTTTGGTCAGCGGCTCCATGGCAAGGCTGCGCTGGCCTGTCATGAGGCGCCTCCATGCGGATGATGTTCGCGCCAGTGGCGGGCGATATCGATCCTGCGCGCCAGCCAGACGCGGTCATGGCGTTGCACATGGTCGAGGAACTTCACCAGCCCGGCAAAGCGCGCCGGCCGGCCGATCAGCCGGCAATGAAGCCCCACCGACATCATCTTCGGGGATGTGTCCCCCTCGGCATAGAGGGTGTCGAAGGCGTCGATCAGATAGGCCGCGAACTGATCGCCCGTATGGAATCCCTGCGCCGTGGCAAAGCGCATGTCGTTGGTGTCCAGCGTATAGGGAACGATCAGATGCGGGCTGTCGGTCTGCGTGCTCCAGAAGGGCAGATCGTCAGAATAATCATCGGCGTCATAGAGAAAGCCGCCTTCCTCGGCGACGATGCGGCGGGTGTTCTGTGATGTCCGTCCCGTGTACCAGCCACGCGGCCTCTCGCCGCAGATCCGGCTGTGGATTTCGATGGCGCGGTGAAGATGCTCGCGCTCCTCATCCTCATCCATGCCGTGATAGTTGATCCAGCGATATCCGTGCGAGGCGATCTCGTGGCCGTCGGCAAGAGCGCGCTCGATCACCGCCTGGTGGCGCTCCATCGCCATCGCGACGGCGAACAGGGTCAGCGGCACATCACGGTCGCGGAACAGGTCGAGTATCCGCCAGACCCCGGCCCGCGAGCCATATTCATAGATCGATTCCATCGACATGTGACGCGCGCCTTCGAACGGAGCCGCCCCGATGATTTCCGACAGGAAGATTTCCGAGGCCGGGTCGCCGTGAAGGATGCTGTTCTCGCCGCCTTCCTCGTAATTCAGCACGAACTGCACCGCCACCCGCGCCTTGCCGGGCCAGTCGGCATGCGGCGGCGTCGGGCCGTAGCCGATCATGTCACGCGGATAGCTCATCCACCTGTATCCGCGTCTGCGGTGGCGGGAACGCCCTCGGCGCGCAGCATCGCCCGCCAGTTGGCAAGCATCGCCCGCTCCTCGTTCTCCACCCAGATCACATTGCCTGGCGGCATTGCGTGCGATGCCGCAACCTGCCAGTAGATCTCGTCAATCTGGCTCAGGATATCGGCCTCGGTTTCCAGCACCACGCCCTTCGGGGCGAAATGCATGCCGTCCCATTGCGGCACGCGGGCATGGCAGATGGCGCATCGCTCGGTGACAAGCTCCACCGCCGCGACATGAAGCGCAGCGCCCTCGCCGAACCCGTATTCGGCATAGGCCTCTTCATCATATTTCGGCGCGCCGGCATGGCTGAGGAAGATGGCGCCAAGCGTCAGCGCCGCCGCCGCGATCCAGGTCCACCAGGGGGCCGGATCGCCCTTGTGCTTGGTGTTGAAGAAATGCCGGACAAGCCCGCCTATGATCAGAACACAGGCAAGGATCACCCAGGAATAGGCAGTCGCGAAGACGGCCGGGTAATGCCCGCCAATCATCACGAACACCACAGGAAGCGTCAGATAGTTGTTGTGAAGCGAGCGCTGCTTGGCGCGCGCGCCATGTTGCGGGTCGGGATCATCCCCCGCGATCAGCGCGGCCACCACCTTTTTCTGACCGGGGATGATCACCATCGCGACATTCGCCACCATGATGGTGCCGATCGTCACGCCGATCTGCACGAAGGCCCCGCGCGCCGAGAAAATCTCGGTATAGGCCCAGGCCAGCGCCACGATGAAGACAAAGCCGGCGATGACAAGGCCGCGCGTGTCGCGGCCGATGGGGCTGCGGCACAGCCCGTCATAGGCCACCCATCCGCCGGCGATGCCGCCGACGCTGATGGTGACAGCCTGCCAGGGTTCGATGTCCAGGATTTCGGCGTCGATCAGATACAGCCCGGTGCCGGCATAATAGATGATGGTCAGAAGCGCGAATCCCGACAGCCAGGTGGTGTAGGCCTCCCACTTGAACCAGGTCAGCTCGTCCGGCATGCGCGCCGGGGCGACCAGATATTTCACCATGTTGTAGAAACCGCCGCCATGAACCTGCCAGGCCTCGCCATGCGCCTGGTCGGGAAGCTGCTTTCCCGGCTTCAGGCTGAGATCCAGCGCGATGAAATAGAAGGATGAACCGATCCAGGCGATGCCGGCCACAACATGAAGCCAGCGGACCAGAAATTCGGACCACATCCAGAAATAGTCGATCATTCTCTACCCCTTTTCGGCCATCCATGTCGGCGCCCCGTCTCGGCACCTCTTCTTGCACGGTCGCGCCAGTCTGCCAGCGCTAACCAGTTTCGTCCAACTCCTGCTGCCAGATGGCGACGCCGGCGGCGATCGACAGGGCGACACGCGCCGGATGCTTGCCGGTGATGCTGGCAAGCCCGACAGGACAGACAAGCCGGTCAAGCCGTGCCGGATCGATGCCGGCCTTGCCAAGGCGCGAGCGGAACCGCGCCGCCTTGGTCGCCGAGCCGATCAGCCCGAGACGCGCGAAGCCTCCGCCAGACAGGATGCGGTGGCAGATCGCCTCGTCGAGATCGTGATTGTGGGTGATCACGAGATGAAGGGAATCAACCGGCGCATGGGACGCGATCACTGTCGGGTCGGCCGCCACAACGCGCCGCGCGCCGTCGGGAATGGCGGCAGGAAACCGCTCCGCCATGACATCGACCCAGTGAAGGTCAAGCTGCAGCGC
>JBMHCH010000155.1:0-37656 GCA_049890015.1 Puniceispirillaceae bacterium (SeqCode) | reverse complement strand
ATCGTCGGGCTGGTCAAGCACGGTCTTCACTTCTTCACTCTGTTCGTGCCCGCCGGCGCGCCGAAGCCGCTGATCCCGTTCCTGATCGTGATCGAGGTGATTTCCTATTTCGTGCGCCCGGTGAGCCTGTCTGTCAGGCTCTTCGCCAACATGCTGGCCGGGCACACCATGCTGAAGGTTTTTGCCGGCCTCGCTGTGATGATCTCCGGCGCCGGCGGCATCGCCGTGACCGGCTCGCTGCTGCCGTTTGCGGCGATCATCGGTCTGACCGGCCTTGAATTCCTGGTGGCGGCGCTGCAGGCGTATGTATTCACCATCCTGACATGCATGTATCTGAATGACGCGCTGCACCTGCACTAGGGCGGGCGCCGCGCGGCGTAACGTTTTCCGCTGACGGTCAACAGCGGTAAGGACTAACAGCTACTTGGACTTGAAAAACCTACGGAAGGACTAGGAACATGGAAGTAGAAGCTGCAAAGATGATTGGCGCCGGCATTGCCGTGCTCCCGCTTCTTGGCGTTGCACTCGGTATCGGCAACATCTTCTCCTCGCTTGTGAATTCGATTGCACGCAATCCGGCAGCGCGCGGCGAAGTGTTCGGCATCGGCATTCTGGGCTTTGCCCTGACCGAAGCCATCGCGCTCTTCGCGCTGGTTGTCGCGCTGCTGCTTCTGTTTGCGCTCTAAGCCGGCTTTCCGAATACGATTCTGACCGTCCGCCGGGCCCTTGCCTGGCCGGACGGTCAATCAAGGAGACTGGCATGAGCAATCTCAAAGCAGCCGCAGCCGTGACAACGGCAATGCTTGTCCTCGGCATGGGAAGTCTTGCCCATGCGGCAGGCGACGCCGAGCCTGGCCTGCCGCAGCTGAAGGTCGATACCTGGCCTTCGCAGCTGTTCTGGTTGGCGGTGATTTTTGCCATCGGCTACATCTTCATGGCACGCATCGTGACACCGCGGATCGGTTCGGTCCTCGAGGAGCGCCGCAGCCGCCTCGATGATGATCTGACCCGTGCCCGCGAAGCAAGCGCCGAAGCAGCCCAGACGCGCACCGAATACGAGGCGAGCCTCGAGGAAGCCCGCGCCGACGCGGCGGAATTCGCCCGCAAGGCCGCTGCCGAGGCCCAGGCCAAGGCGGAAGCCGCCGAGGCAAAAGCCGGCAAGCGGATGGCAACGAAAGTCGGTAAGGCCGAAACCAAGCTGGCCGCTGATCGCAAGGAAGCCGAAGGTAATATAACGGCTGTCGCGGCCGAGGCCGCTATCGACGCGGCAGCGCAGATCGCCGGCGTCAAGGCAACCAAGGCCCAGGCCGAAAAGGCCGTGAAGGCAACCGCCAAGGGCATGGCTGCGCAGGAGGCAGGGTGATGGAAGGCATTGTTTGGGAATCCGTCTGGGTTGCTGTCGGCTTTGTGGTCTTTGTCGCCCTTGTCTGGAAGAAGGCCGGCGCGGTGCTTGGCTCGATGCTCGACGCCCGGTCGGACAAGATCAGGGCCGATCTCGATGAGGCACGCGAGCTTCGCGAAGCGGCGCTCGACGAGCTGCATCAGTTCCAGCGTCTTCACCGCGAGGCGGCTGAAGAGGCGAAATCGATCCTGAAGACGGCAGAGGCTACCGCCGAGCGCATTCGCGAGAATGCCGAGAAGGCAGCCGAGGAGACGATCAAGCGACGCGAACAGCAGGCCACTGCCAAGATCAAGGCGGCGGAAAGCGCCATGATCAACGAACTGCGCGACAAGGCTGCCAGCCTTGCGATCGCGTCCGCGGCACAGATCATCACCTCGAAGCTTGATGACAAGGCTGGCCTGGCGCTTATCGATGATGCGGCAGGCGATATCGAAAAACTGAACTAGGAGGACGGCGCCTTCGGGCGCCGCCTCACTTCGCTCTGTTTCTGGGCAAGTCTAGAGTGCGGGAACGAGGCTCAGCACAAGGCGCTGGCCATCGACCAGGACAACTGAATATTCGGCAAGCGGGTAATTGGTTCTGACATCCTTCGCAAAGCCTGTCTTGTATCTGATGGTGTCGCTGCTGACGACCTTGTCATCAGCATCCACGATGAAGCCGATCATCTCGACCTCGGCGACGCCTGCAGGCATGTCATCGCGTGCCGCACGCTTCAGCTTCAGACCCACCGACACATCGACAAGGGTGCCGCCATTATCCAGATTCTGGCACAGGCCGCGAACCCCGTTCAGGCGCACATCGATGAGTTCGCCTGTATCGTCCATTTTCATGAAGGCGGCCGTACCTTCCTGAGGTGCGGTGATCTGGGGACAGGCCACATAGACCGGGTCGCCGGCGCAGGCGACGAGCAGAGCAGAGCCACCGATGAGGCTGGGAAGCGACAGGAATCGTGAAAGGGACAGGCGTTTCATGCGCCGCATCCTATCTGCTTTTTCAGACAACAGCAATTGACCTCTGCAGCGTAATCGCGCAAGAACAACGTCATGGAGCAGGCCGTGATCAAAGACCGGAAATTTCTTCATCTTGCCGCACCTCGAGGGTTCTGCGCGGGGGTTGATCGGGCGGTCCGGATTGTGGAGGTTGCGCTGGAGAAATTCGGCGCGCCCGTCTATGTCCGCCATGAGATCGTGCATAACCGGACCGTCGTTGACGGCCTTGCCGCCAAGGGCGCGGTGTTCGTCAAGGAGCTCGACGAGGTTCCCGAGGGTGCGCCTGTGGTGTTTTCGGCGCATGGTGTGTCCCGCGCCGTCGTCGACGAGGCGGGCCGCCGCAACATGATCGCCGTCGACGCCACCTGTCCGCTTGTCACCAAAGTCCATGTCGAGACCAGGCGCCATGCCTCCCAGCGCAAGCATGTGCTTCTTATCGGCCATGCCGGCCATCCCGAGGTCGAAGGCACGATGGGCCAGGTCGAGACAGGCGAGATCACCCTGATCGAGACAGCGGAGGATGCGCGCGCTGTCACCCCGCCTAAGGATGCCGATCTTGCGTTTGCCACCCAGACAACATTGTCGGTGGACGACACGGCCGAAATCATCTCTATCCTGCAATTCCGCTTTCCCGAGATCACCGGACCGCGTGGCGAGGATATCTGCTATGCGACGACAAACCGCCAGAACGCGGTGAAGCATATCGCGCCAAGCTGCGATATCGTTCTCGTTGTGGGCGCCGAGAATTCATCGAATTCAAAGCGTCTTGTTGAGGTCGCCATGCGCGCCGGAGCAACGCAGGGGCGGCTTGTCGCCGATGTCGGTGCAATAGACTGGGACGAGATCGATTCAGCGACGCATATCGGGCTGTCGGCTGGCGCCTCCGCGCCGGAAAACCTGATCCACGAGATCATCGATACCATGCGCGCGCGCTATGACCTTCATCTGGACGAGGACGCCCTTGTCGAGGAAACCATGACCTTCAAGCTGCCGCCGATCCTGGCCAGCCGGGACTGATCACCGGATGGCTGTCTACACCAATGTCGATGATGCCGCGCTTGCCGATTTTCTGGCGGCCTATGACCTTGGGACGGTTCTCAGCTTCGCGGGCATTGCCGAGGGTGTGGAAAATTCGAACTATCTTCTTCGCACCGACCGCGCGAACTATATCCTGACCCTGTACGAGAAGCGGGTCGATCGGAACGACCTGCCCTTTTTCATCGAGGTCATGCAGGTGCTGGCCGATTCCGGCATGAACTGCCCGCTTCCGGTGGCGGCGCGCGACGGGACGATCCTGCAGGAACTCATGGGCCGGCCATGCGCTGTTTTCATCTTCCTCGACGGCACCTGGAGCCGGTTTCCAAACCGTGAGAAATGCGCCGAGCTTGGCCGCACATTGGCAAGACTGCATCTGAGCTGTGCGCCGGTCGAACGTCGACGTCCAAACGCGCTTGGCCCGGCAGCCTGGAGGCCCTTGTTCGGCACCATCGGAAGCGAGGCCGATATCCTTGGCAGCGGCATGCAGGAAAAGATACGCGAGAGGCTGGACACCATTCTGTCCTCCTGGCCGGCCGATCTTCCCTCCGGCGTCATTCATGCCGACCTGTTCCCCAATAATGTGTTGTTCATCGGCGACAAGCTGACCGGCGTGATCGATTTCTATTTCGCCTGTGACGATATATTCGCCTATGACCTCGGCATCTGCCTGAACAGCTGGTGCTTCGAGCCGGACGGCAGCTTCAACCTGACGAAGTCGCGCGCCATGATAAATGGCTATCAGCAGGTCCGCCCGCTCAGCGAAGCCGAGACCACGGCCATTCCGATCCTTGCGGCAGGTTCGGCTATGCGGTTTTTCCTGACACGCCTCTATGACTGGATCCACACGCCAAAGGACGCCCTTGTCAGCCCGAAGGACCCGATGGAGTACTGGAGCATCCTGCGCTTTCATCAGTCGGTTTCGGGCACCACCGCCTATGGCATAGGGCTCTAGGCGTCATGGCTGACAGCGTCACGCTTCACACTGATGGGTCCTGCCTGCGAAATCCCGGACCCGGCGGCTGGGCGGCGGTGCTGCAATGGCGCGACGAGCTGCGCGAGCTCAGCGGCCCGGTGGAAAACACCACCAACAACCGGATGGAGCTTCAGGCTGCCATCGAAGGGCTGAACGCTCTCAAACGTCCGATGAAGGTCGATCTCCATACCGACAGCAAATATGTGATGCAGGGTGTCACCGACTGGATGCCGCGCTGGAAGGCGAATGGCTGGCGGACAGCGGCAAAGAAGCCGGTGATGAACCAGGATTTGTGGCAGCAGCTTGATGCCGCGCTGCAATGCCATGAGGTAACCTGGCACTGGGTCAAGGGCCATGCCGGAAACGAGATGAATGAGCGGTGTGACGAGCTGGCACGCGCCGCGGCCAGCTCGATCAATATCTGAACACGCCTAGAGTTGCGTCATCACATGGGTCGGGCTTGATACCTCATAGGCACCGACTTCCTCCATCATCATGGTGGTCAGCACACCGTCATCGATAATCATCGCGCAGCGTGTTGCCCGCTCGCCAAGTATCGCCCCCATATTGACAGCAAGGCCGAGCGCGCGGGCGAATTCCGCATGCGGATCGGCCAGCATGTCTATCTTGTCCGGCGCGCCATGGATATCCCCCCATGCCTTCATCACATGGGCGTCATTCACCGCAAGACAGGCAATCCTGTCCACGCCCGCGGCGCGAAGCTCTTCCGCCTTCGCCACAAACTCGGGGAGATGCTTGGCCGAACATGTCGCGGTAAAAGCGCCCGGAAGCGCAAACAGCACCGTCCTGCCAGCAGCGAAATATTCGGTCGTGTCATGGGCATCGATGCCCTCTTCAGTCTTGATCTGGATGATGGCCTGAGGAATGGCCTGACCGGCGTCGATGGTCATGATGTCTTGTCCCGAGAATCTGTGAAATAGTAGGCTGGCCACGCATAGCCATCAGCCTTATTTGGCTGTCACGCCGGCATTTTCAAGAGCCCGCATCACCGATCCGGTTGTCAGGATTTCCGGCAGGACAATGGCCTGTTCTCCAGCAGACGTCAGCAGCAGATTGAAGGGGATGCCAAAGCGCCCATGGCTGGCGAGAAGCCCGGCTATGGCATCATCCGGACGCGTCCAGTCGGCACGAAGCAGCACAAGGTCGCCATTCGTCGCCGCGGTCTGAAGCGTTGTCGCCACAGGCGCCCGATCCAGCACCAGCGCCTTGTTCGCCTTGCAGGTCACGCACCAGTCCGCTGTGACATCGACAAGGACAGGCGTTCCTGCGGCAAGGCTGTCCGCCATCGCTTCGGGTGACCATGACTGCCAGACCGCATTTTCGCCGGCCATGCCATCCGGCCTGTGTGGTGACAGCACCTGTGCCAGAAGGCTGCCAAGCCATATCATCGTTCCGACCAGCAGAAGAGCGAGCCCTCGCTTCATCCAGACCATCCACGGGCCCGGACGCGGCAGAAAGCCAACAAGTGAGGGCTGTGCCGCAACCAGGAGCCATGGCGCGGCAAGCCCGACTCCAAGCGCAAGGAAGATGCCGAACAGCTCAGCCATTCCGCCTGACAGTGCCGCTGCCACCGCGGTGCCAACAAACGGCGCCGAACAGGGTGTCGCCAGAATTGTGGCCAGCATGCCGGCAAGAAAATCGCTTCTGTAGGAGTTGCCGTTCCGCCCCCTCGCTGCGCCGGCAAGTGTCTGTGCGAAACGCGGCACCGGGATGGTCACCCGGTCAAGAAAGCTGAGCGCGAAGATACCAAGCATCGCGATCATCACTGCAAGGAACAGCGGATTCTGGAACTGGATTCCCCACCCGACCGTGCCGCCGGCAAGGCGCAACATCGCCAGACCGCCAGCCAGCAGCATGAAACTTGTCACAATACCTGCCGCCCCAGCCAGAAAGCGAAGCCGCAACCTGCGACGCGGCGCGCCAACCGCCGACAGCACCGATGACAGCTTCAGCGCAAGTACTGGCAGGACACAGGGCATCAGATTGAGGACAAGCCCGCCAAGCAGCGCCAGCGCAATGATCCTCATGGAGAGAGCCGCGTCATCTGCCGACATGGCTACCGGACCGCCAGCAGCGGACACGACAACCTCGAACGCGCCAAATTCAGGAGGCGCGCTGAGCGTCAGCGTCAGCCGCTGCCCGGCGATATCAAGGTCCCTTGCCGGCACCGCCGTCATAAACAGGCCTCTGCCCATAGGCTCCGGTGCCTTGAAGGCTACATCCGATATGCCTTCCACAAACAGCTCGGCCACCTCAGGCGCGTCTTCGGCAAGCTCTACAAACAGACCGTTGTCTCGTGCCTCTGCTGCGGCAATGCGGAGCGATGGCGCGCTGGGGCTGATCCCGTCCGGTCCCGCCAGCCGCGGCACCATGGCGGAAAACTGGGCCAGCGCCTGTGCGTGCCGGCTTGGCGTCGCTGCGCCGTCGGCAAGGTCGAGTTCCAGCCGTCCGGCAAGCGGCACGCAGATATCCGCGCAGGCAAGCGCCTCAAGATCGGCGATGATCCGGACAGGCGCGCCGGGGACATGGCCTGTCACGTCAAAGGGAAGAACAACGGCGTTCTCATATCCGAAATTGTCGAAGCCGAAGGCATCGAACCTCTTTGGCAGCGGCCACCGGAAGGACCCCGTAAGACCCTGTGTGGGGCTGGCCGACAGGTCGATGACAGGCGCCAGTCCGGCCTCACCGGGCGTGCGCCAGTAGATTTTCCATCCAGGCGCCAGGGTAAATTCAAGCCCGAGCGGCAAGGTCGACAGCTCTCCCGTGGCCGACACGGCCGAAACGAGGCGCGCCTCGCCAATCGACATATCACCTGTCCAGGCGGACTCGGCTGCGCGCGGCTGTGCCGGGAAAAGGATGACAACCAGAAGGGCAAAAAGACCGATCAATGGTTTCACGCTGCGGAGGGGCAGGATGTCTTGTGAAGGGTTCATCTGACTTTTGCGGCTTTGCCGCAGCTCCATTGGCGCTTTACCCCACAGGTTTTTCCTGTCTAGGGTAAGGCATGACGCAAGATAGGAAATCGCGCGTGGCTTCGCAATCGCCGGAAGATGACATTAGCGACGCAGGGACCGGAATGGCCTCTCTTCAGGGCCAGCTTCTTGTGGCAAGTCCGCATATCGGCGATGAGCGTTTTGAAAAAACAGTGATCCTGATGTGTCACCATGACCCTGAATCCGCGATGGGCCTTGTCATCAACAAACCCGCGAGCAGCCTTAACCTCGGCGACCTCTACGAAAAGCTGGATATCGGCGCGCCGCGTTTCTGCGCCTCCGACCCGGTGCATATTGGCGGACCAGTCGATGGCAACCGCGGTTTCGTGCTGCATTCGCAGGACCATATGCTCCCCGAAAGCATGTCGATCACGCATGAGATCGGGTTGACCGCCAGCATTGATATTCTTCGTGACATCACCGAAGGCGTTGGGCCGGCGCAGACCATTGTCTCGCTAGGCTGCGCAGGGTGGAGCGCCGGTCAGCTCGACCGGGAAATGGCGGAAAATGTCTGGCTGAACCTTCCGGCCTCGGCTGATCTGGTCTTCGACCATGACCGTGGATCGCTGTGGCAACACAGCTTTGCCGCGCTTGGCATAGATCCGGGCTTCTTTGCCGGCTCGGCGGGAAGCGCCTGATCAACCCCATGGCCATCCAGTCTTGCAGCTGGTCAGGCCAACAGCGTCCTAGGCCTTGCCGGCGAGAATTCCCGCAAGCGTCTCGTTCGACATGATCGTGGATTCCGGCCCGATGGCCGCAATCACCGGCTGGCCGCCAGTGATCAGATCAGCGGCGACGCCGGCAACATCCTTGGCGCTCACATCGGCAATCCGCTCGAGAAGTTCGCCATCATCCTGCGGCGCGCCGAACAGCATGATCTGGCGGGCAAGCGAGTCACCGCAACCGGCAACCGATTCACGTGACATGACCAGTGATGCGCGAAGCTGCGCCTTGGCACGGTCAAGCTCTTCGGGGCCGACACCGGCTGCCAGATCGGCAAGCTGCGAGGCGGTTACCGACAACATCTCGTCCGCCTGCGCCGCCGATGTCCCGGCATAGATCCCGAAATGGCCGCTGTCGCTATACATGCTGGCAAAGGAAAAGATGGAATAGCAAAGGCCACGCTTCTCGCGCACTTCCTGAAAAAGACGCGACGACATGCCACCGCCAAAAAGTGTCGAGAGCAGCATCAGCGCATAGCGCCTTTCATCTGTCGCGCCAAAGGATGGCAGCCCGATGACCAGATGTGTCTGCTCTAGATCGCGCGTCTCGACATGGCGGCCGCCTAGCCATTGCGGAGCGGTGCGTTCGGCATGTTCGGCCGTCTGCAGCCGGGAAAGACGAGACTCCACCCGGCCCACGAAATCATCATGGTCGACCGCGCCCGACCCGGTGACAAGCATCTGACCGGCACCGTAGTGACGGGCCATGAACCCTCTCAGGTTGTCACGCGAGAACCCGCTGACGCTGTCGACAGACCCGAGGATCGGGCGGCCCAGCGTGTGCGTGCCGTAGGAGGCCTTGGCGAACATGTCGAAGACAATGTCGTCCGGCGTGTCTAGAGACTGGCCAATCTCCTGGATGATGACACCGCGCTCGCGCTCGATTTCCTCGTCCGGCATGGTGGGTTCGGTCAGAATGTCGGCAAGGATGTCGATCCCCATATCGAGATATTCGGGAAGAAGCCGCAGGTAATAGGCTGTTTCCTCGCGGCTGGTATGCGCATTCATATAGCCGCCTACATTCTCGACCTCCGTGGCGATGTCGCGCGCCGAGCGGTGTTTCGTGCCCTTGAACGCCATATGTTCCAGCATATGCGCGATTCCGGTTTCGCTGTCGCGCTCGTCGCGCGCGCCGGCATTCACCCAGATGCCGACGGACAGCGATCTGGCCTGTGGCATCGCGCGGGTGGCGACTTTCAATCCGCTGCCGAGCTCGGTCAACATGCCGTTGGTCATGCCGATCTCCTTGTTGTGAGGACGAGATCCCGCACGGCATCCGGGCTTGCCGGCGCCGTCCGCATCTTTTCAGGGCGCTGCATCAGGTCGGCAAGATGCGGCGGCAGGTCGGGCGGCGTACCGGTGGCCCGGGTCACGGCGTCGCGGAATTTCGCCGGATGCGCGCAGGCAAGAGCCACCACCGGCACGCCGTCCGCCACAGTGCCGTCGGCCACAGCGCGCCGTGCGGCGGATACACCGACCGCGCTGTGCGGGTCGAGCACCATCCCCTCGCCGGCGCTTGCCGCGATCTCGGCAACGGTACCGTCATCATCAAGCCGGTAGGCGGAGAACAGCCCGCGCGCCGCCTGCATCGCCTCGGCAGGAAGCTCGAACCGGCCGGTCTCCGCGAAACTTCTCATGATATCGGCGACGCGTGCGCCGTCCCGGTCCAGCAGCTCGAACAGAAGCCGCTCGAAATTGCTCGATACCTGGATATCCATCGACGGGCTGAGCGACGGGGTCACCGACTCGCGCTGCATCGCCCCCTGCTCGAAGAAGCGGGTCAGGATGTCGTTCCGGTTCGAGGCAACGATCAGCCGTTCGATCGGCAGGCCCATGCGTGACGCCACATAGCCGGCGAAGACATTGCCGAAATTGCCGGTCGGCACCGAAAAGGCGACAGCCTGGTCCGGCGCGCCGAGCGCCACCGCCGCCTTGAAATAATAGACTATCTGTGGCATCAGCCGTGCCCAGTTGATCGAATTCACCGCTGACAGATTGACCTCGTCGCGGAACCCGTGGTCATTGAACAGCGACTTCACGATGGCCTGGCAATCGTCGAAATCGCCTCCGACAGCGACAGCGTGCGCGCCAGGCGCGTCGACCGAGGTCATCTGGCGCTGCTGCACAGGAGAGACCCGCCCATCGGGGAACAGGATGAAGATATCCACGGCGTCACGCCCCTGGAACGCCTCCAGCGCCGCCGAGCCTGTGTCCCCGCTTGTCGCGCCGAGGATCACCGCCTGCCGCCCGGCCGACCGCAGGGCCCGGTCAAAGGCCCGCGACAGGAACTGCATCGCGTAATCCTTGAAGGCGATGGTCGGGCCGTGAAACAGCTCGAGAACATGGATGTCGCCGGTGAGCGGCCTCAGCGGCGCAACATCGGGATCGGAGAAGCCTGCATAGGCATCCGCCGCCATCGCCGCCATCTCGGCCTCGTCAATCTCGCCATCGGTGAATCGCGCCATGATCCTGCCGGCAAGCTCGGCATAGGACAGGTCCGCCATGGCGGCGATCTCGGCATGTGTGAAGACCGGATAGCTGACCGGAAGATACAGCCCCCCGTCGCGCGCCAGACCACTCAGAAGCGCATCCTCATAGCCAAGAGGGCCATCCTGCCCGCGGGTGCTAATATACTGCATGCTCTATTCCTGTGCGCCGTCGCCGCGCGTAAAGCGCAGCCGTCCGGCCTGATAATGGAAGGCAAGATACACCCCGATCAGCGCGCAGGCGATTCCATACCAGGTGATCGCATAACCAAGGTGTGAGTTGCGAAGATTGGTTTCGGTGCGGGCCGCGATCGGCAGCTCGATGGTGTCCGATGTGCGCACCGTCGCCGCGTAGATCTCTGTTTCGGCACGTCCCTCGAGCCCCAGATGCCTGACGATCTGGGAAGGCACAAGCGTAAACCAGAAGCCGTTGTCGGGCTCGTTTTCCGGAACGAAATACCCCTTCTTTCCGGGGAATCTCAGGATCGCCGGAAGGGTCACCTCTCCCTCGACAAGGGTGAATGGCCGCTTGTCCTGCTCGCGGTAGGATTCCGACACCCAACCGCGATTGACAAGGACGATACGTCCGTCGGTCAGCGTGAAGGGGGTGACGATGTGAAACCCGGCATTCCCCTCATAGGTGCGGCCGGTCATGAACACTTCCTGTTTATGGTCGAACATGCCGGTCAGGCTCAGGCGCCGGAATTCCATGTCCGGACCGACCGGCCCCCGCGGCAGATCAATCGGCGCCGCGGTGGCGCGTGATTCGAAATCCTCGATCAGCTGGTTCTTCCATTCCAGCCTCTGCACCTGCCAGGTGCCAAGCCACAGCAGCACAAGCAGCGCCGGAAGCGCGAAAAAGGTTGGCCAGAAAAATGGTCGGAACTGCATTGCTATACCCTTGCCGGTGGGGCCATCTGCTTACCACCAATGAAAAGGGAGCGCCCGAAAAAAGCGCCCCCTCCCCTGATTTGAAAATCCGCGCCGCAAGGCGGGAGGTGACGCGATCAGGCGCCCCACCAGTAAACCGCGGCGAACAGGAACAGCCACACGACGTCGACGAAGTGCCAGTACCAGGCTGCCGCCTCGAAGCCGAAATGCTGCTTGGCGGTGAAATGCCCTCTGGCCCCGCGAAGCCAGCACACTGCCAGGAAGCAGGTGCCAATGATCACATGGAAGCCGTGAAAGCCGGTCGCCATGTAGAAGACCGACGGATAGATGCCGTCAGTAAAGCCGAACGGCGCATGGCTGTATTCCAGCGCCTGCAGGCCTGTGAAGAGCACCCCGAGAAGAACTGTGAGCCCGAGGCCGGTCATGAAATCCTTGCGGTTTCCATGCTGCAGCGCATGGTGCGCCCAGGTCACCGTACAGCCGGACAGCAGCAGCACCAGCGTGTTGATCAGCGGCAGGTCGAACGGGTCGAATGTCTCAATCCCCTCGGGCGGCCAGACGCCCTCCATCGGGAACAGCGCCCGATCGAAGAAGGCCCAGAAGAACGCCACGAAGAACATCACCTCCGAGGCGATGAACAGCATCATGCCGTACCGCATGCCGATCTGCACAATCGGGGTGTGGTGACCCTGATATTCGGCTTCGCGAATGATGTCGCGCCACCACATGAACATCGTCGCCAGAACCAGCGCCATGCCAAGGCCGAGAACGGTCACGCCGTGCTGCACCTCATGCATGTACATCACACCGCCAAGAACCGCCACGAAGGCGGCCGCCGATCCGACAGCCGGCCAGGGGCTGGGCTCCACAAGGTGATAGGGGTGCTTGTTTTCACCGCTCATGTTGGTCTCCTCTCAATCTGGCCCCGCCGCAACGAGGCCAACTCTCCCGCGATCAAGTATTACCGCTCTCTCCGGCTGATAGTGCCGGAAAAAATGTATAGGACAAAATGATCTCGCCGACATCACTTGTATTGCTGTCGGTAACGATTTCCGGATCAATGAAGAAGCGCACCGGCATCAGCACAGATTCGCCAGGCTGCAATGTCTGCTCGATGAAGCAGAAACAGTCGATCTTCATGAAGTGCGGACCGGCCTTGACCGGGGTTACATTATAGGTCGAAGTGCCGGTGGATGGCGTATCGCCAAGATTGGTCGCGCGGTAGTTGATCACCACCTCTTCACCGGGGTTCAGCGTCAGCGGCGCGTCAACAGCCTCAAAGCGCCAGTTCAGCGCCGGGCTGATATTCGCATCGAAGCGCACCTTCACCGGATGATCGACGACTACCTGCTCTGCCGCGCCTTCGGCGACCTGGGTTGTTCCGCCATAGCCTGTGACCTGACAGAAGAGCTGGTAAAGCGGTACCGAGGCGTAGGCGAGTCCCACCATTGCGCCGACAACCAGCGCCAGCACCACCAACAGCCGGCGGTTGTTCCCGGCCGGCGCGTCAGCAGGAGTCAGCACCGGGCTGCTCATGTGGCACCCCCCATGCGCACGATGGTCAAAATGAAGAACAGCACAGCCAGCCCGGCGATCGCCAGCACCAGCGCGAGGTTGCGTGATTTGCGCATGCGCACCATCTCGTCTGCGGTCTTCGGTTCCGGACGCTCGTTCATGCCAGCCCCCCGATCAGCCCGCTCTGCACCACCAGCCTGTCAATCACAAGACCAAGGAACAGCAGGAACAGATAGATGATGGAAAAGGCGAACAGTTTCTTCGCCGCGGCATCGCCCGGGCGCCGGAAAAGGTTCCATGACAGGCGCAGGAAATTGATCCCGAGAGCGACCGAGAGCACCGCATACCCCATGCTCGCCATCCCGATCACCGACGGCACAACGCCAAGCGGTGCCAGAATGACGGCGTAGATCAGGATCTGGCGACGGGTTTCCTCCTCGCCGGCCACCACCGGCATCATCGGCACGTCGGCGCGGGTGTAGTCCTCGTTGCGGAACAGCGCCAGCGCCCAGAAATGCGGCGGCGTCCACATGAAGATGATGGCGAAGAGCAGCAGCGGCTCGATCGACAGCCCGCCTGTCACCGCGGCCCAGCCGACAACCGGCGGCAAGGCGCCGGCAGCGCCGCCGATCACGATGTTCTGCGGTGTGCTGCGCTTCAGCCAGATGGTGTAGATCACAGCGTAGAAGAAAATCGTGACGGCCAGCAGCCCGGCTGCCAGCCAGTTCGCCGCCAGGCCGAGAAGAAGCACCGACAGGGCCGAGATGATGAGCCCGAAGCTCAGCGCTTCGGCGGGCACCACCGCGCCAGAGGGAACAGGCCGTCCCCGCGTGCGCTCCATGATGGCGTCGATGTCGCGGTCATACCACTGGTTGATCGCACCGGATGCGCCAGCCCCGGCGGCGATGGCAAACAGGGAGATGGCGAACAGAAGCGGGTGCATCCCGCCAGGGGCGAGATACATGCCTGCGAAACCGGTGAAAATCACCAGGCTCATCACCCGTGGCTTCAGCAGCTGCCAGAAATCGGCGACCGACGGGCTGTGAAACGCGTCGGTCGTCCGGGTTATGTTCTGGTGTGATGACATGGTCATCGTCTCCGGTTCGGCGGCCATGCCGCTCCTTACTTCACCTTCGGAAGATCGTCGAAGGTGTGGTATGGCGGCGGCGAGGACACCTGCCATTCCAGCGTCGTCGCTCCCTCACCATACGGGTTGTCCGCGGCGCGGCGCTTCGCGATGAAGGCCTCGGCGATGACCACAAGGAACAGGATCGCGCCAAGAGCGCCGATGTAAGAGCCGATCGAGGCCACCATGTTCCAGCCGGCGAAGGCGTCCGGATAGTCGATATAGCGGCGCGGCATGCCGGCCAGCCCAAGGAAATGCATCGGGAAGAACGTCAGATTGACGCCGATGAAGGTCACCCAGAAATGTAGCTTGCCAAGCCATTCGGAATACTCATAGCCGGTCATCTTCGAGAACCAGTAGTAGAAGCCGGCGAACAGGCCGAACACCGCGCCAAGCGACAGCACATAGTGGAAGTGCGCGATCACGTAATAGGTGTTGTGAAGAACCACATCGAGGCCGGCGTTCGACAGCACCACACCGGTCACACCACCGACGGTGAACAGGAAGATGAAGCCGATCGCCCAGAGCATCGGGACGCGGAAGGTGATCGACCCGCCCCACATGGTCGCGATCCAGGAGAAGATCTTCACGCCTGTCGGCACCGCGATCACCATGGTCGCCGCGGTGAAATAGGCGCGCGTATCGACGCTGAGGCCCACCGTGTACATATGGTGCGCCCAGACGATAAAGCCGATGAAGCCGATCGCCACCATCGCGTAGGCCATGCCGAGATAGCCGAAGACCGGCTTCTTCGAGAAGGTCGAGATGATATGGCTGACGATGCCGAATGCCGGCAGGATCATGATGTACACCTCGGGATGGCCGAAGAACCAGAAGAGGTGCAGGAACAGGAGCGGGGCGCCGCCGCCTTCGGGAATGAAGAAGGTGGTGCCGAAATTCCGGTCGGTCAGCAGCATGGTGATGGCGCCGGCCAGAACCGGAACCGCCAGCAGCAGCAGAAAGGCCGTGACCAGCATCGCCCATACGAACAGCGGCATCTTGTGGAGCGTCATGCCGGGCGTGCGCATGTTGAAGATGGTGGTGATGAAGTTCGCCGCGCCGAGGATCGAGGACACACCGGCAAGGTGAAGCGAGAAGATCGCGAGATCCATCGACATGCCCGGGGTGCCCGAGCTTGAGGACAGCGGCGGATAGATTGTCCAGCCGACGCCGGCACCGCCATCCATGACGGCCGAGAGAAGCAGCAGGATGAAGGACGGTGGCAGCAGCCAGAAGGAAATATTGTTCATCCGCGGAAACGCCATGTCCGGCGCGCCGATCTGTATCGGCACGAACCAGTTGCCGAAACCGCCGATCAGGCCGGGCATCACCACGAAGAACACCATGATCAGGCCATGTGCCGTCGTGAACACATTCCAGACATGGCCGTCCTCCATGTACTGGACGCCAGGCTCCATCAGCTCCATGCGCATATAGATCGAGAGGCCACCGCCGATGAAGGCGGCGAGAATGGCGAAGACAAGATACATCGTGCCGATGTCCTTGTGGTTCGTCGAATACAGCCAGCGGCGCACGAAGCTTGTCGGTGCACCATGGTCAGCGTGGGCGTGAGCACTCATTTTCTGTTCCTCTGCGCTAACAGTCTAGTTGGCCGATGCCAGCAGGATCTTGTCCTCGGCACCTTCTTCCGGCGCGACCTGCGGCACCGGTCCGTTCATGGCAAATTCCTCGCGGGCGGTCTTGAGCCAGGCCTGGTATTCCGCCTCGGGAAGGGCGCGCACCTCGATCGGCATATAGGCGTGGTTGATGCCGCAGATCTGGTTGCATTGCCCATAATATGTCTTCTCACCCTCGGGCACGTCGATCCACACCTCGTTGGTGCGACCGATGAACGCATAAACCTGAACGGCCAGCGACGGCACGAAGTAGGAATGCATCACGTCGTTGCCGGTGACCAGAAGCTTGATGCGGGTGTTCTCGGGAACCACCATCGGATAATCGACCGACAGCAGCCTGATCTGGCCATCCTCGAGGTCTTCCTCATCCACCATGTAGCTGTCGAAGGCGATGCCCTCGTCGGGGTACTCGTAGTTCCAGTACCACTGGTTGCCGGTGACCTTGATCACCATGTCGGTATCGGCGGTTTTGTCGAGATAGTACAGCAGGCGGAAGGACGGCACCGCGATGCCGACCAGGATCAGAACCGGAATGACAGTCCACAGGATTTCAATGACCGTGTTGTGCGAGGTCTTCGAGGGAACCGGGTTCGCCTCGGCACGGAAGCGGATGCCGACATAGACCAGCAGTGCCAGCACGAACAGCGAAATCAGAGTGATGACGACAAGCAGCAGATTGTGAAGATCATCCGCCATCTCGGCGATCGATCCTGCCGGCGGCTGCAGGCCAAGCTGCCAGGGCAGCGGCTGCGCGGCGGACGCACTTCCGGCGGCCAGGACAAGGACGACGAAAGCCGTCATTGCCGGCGCGCAGGCGCGCAAAATCATCCCACGGAAATTGGTGACCATGAATGCCATGGATATCTCCCCCAGAATTGAGCGCGGCGATGGTGATCAAACCCCGCCGCACAAGGCACCTTCGGCGTTACCCGAACAGCGCTGTTTCTAGACCGATTCGCCAAAATTTGAAAGCCCTGTGCGGCAGCCTGTCGCTATAAATTCACTTTTTTGCACATGTCCAACTGCGGCCGTGGGGATAAGGCCAGATCACGCTTGAATTCACACCATGCGCGCCCCATTCTCAAAGGCTGAAGGAAATGAAATTCCGGCTGCTTTCGCCATGATGCGCAGGGCACATGACGCACAGGGCACATGACGCACAGGGCACATGACGCACAGAGCACATGACGCACAGGGCACAGAGGACCAGACATGGATCATCTTCACACCACCGACGAAATCTTCTTTGGCAACGGCGCGTTGGATCGCGACCAGGCAGAGGCCATCATTCGCGAGGCGCTCGTCGATGCTGATGACGGCGAGCTGTTCCTCGAAATGCGCCACGCCGAAATGCTGATGATCGATGACGGCAGGCTGAAAAGCGCAAGCTATGACCAGTCCAGCGGTTTCGGTCTTCGCGCGATCGCCGGCGAGGCGCACGGATACGCCCATGCCGGCGAGATGAGCGAGGCCGCCCTGAAGCGCGCGGCCGAAAGTGTTCAGGCCGTGACCCGCGGCTATTCCGGCACCGCGGCGCAGCCGCCGGTATCGGCCAGCAATCGTCCGCTCTACAGCGATGGCAACCCGCTTGTCGGCATCCCGTTCGAGGACAAGGTCGCGCTTCTCCAGGAAATCGATGCCTTTGCCCGCGCGGCCGACCCGCGTGTCGTGCAGGTCAGCGCCTCGGTATCGGGTTCATGGCAGGCGGTGCAGATCATCCGCGCTGACGGCCACCGCGCCGCCGACATAAGGCCGCTTGTCAGGCTGAACGTCTCGGTTGTGGTGTCACAGGACGGGAAGATGGAATCCGGATCCTCGGGCGCTGGCGGCAGGGTGATGTTCGATGCCTACATGCAGCCGGACATCTGGCAGGCGCAGGTCCATGAGGCGCTTCGCATCGCCACCGTCAACCTGGGTTCGGTTCCGGCGCCTGCCGGCGAAATGGAAATCGTCCTCGGTTCGGGATGGCCGGGCGTCATGCTTCACGAGGCGGTCGGCCATGGGCTGGAAGGCGACTTCAACAGGAAGGGAACGTCCGCCTTCAGCGGGCGCGTCGGCGAACAGGTGGCCTCCAGAGGGGTGACTGTTGTCGATGACGGCACCATCCAGGACCGGCGCGGATCGATCACCATCGATGACGAGGGCACGCAGTCGCGGCGCAATGTGCTGATCGAGGACGGCATTCTTCGTGGCTATATGCAGGACCGGCAAAACGCGCGGCTGATGGGGGTCGAGCCTACAGGCAACGGACGGCGCGAAAGCTTCGAGCATGCGCCGATGCCGCGGATGACCAACACCTTCATGGAGAATGGCGACCATGACCCCGAGGAAATCGTCGCCTCCATGAAGAAAGGCATCTATGCGGTCAATTTCGGTGGCGGCCAGGTCGACATCACCTCCGGCAAGTTCGTTTTCGCCGCTTCGGAGGCCTATCTCGTCGAGAACGGCAGGATCGGCGCGCCGGTGAAAGGGGCGACCCTGATCGGCAACGGCCCCGACGCCATGACAAAGATCAGCATGATCGGCAACGACATGAAGCTCGATAGCGGCGTTGGAACCTGCGGCAAGTCCGGCCAGAGCGTTCCGGCCGGCGTCGGTCAGCCAACCGTGAAGATGGGCGGCATCACCGTCGGCGGCACCGAGGCGGCCTAATTATCGCCCGGCGCGGTCTCCGTCTGGCGGGACGGCCGCGTCAGCATCGGTATCATCACTAGCATGAAGACGGTAACACAGGCTCCGAAGCCAAACGGATATTGCGACCCGCCAAGATCATAGAGCGGGCCCGCAACCACCAGCCCGACCACCTGGCCCAGAGAACCGAAACCCTGGATGACGCCAAGCGAGCCGCCCATGGTGGTCGCGCCGGCCAGCCTGCTTGCGGCGCTGCTGATAGCGGGCGTGGCGATGGCATAGCCGAAACAGATCGCCGTTGTCACAACCAGCATCTGGGCAAGCGGCGCGGCATTGCCGGGAAGAAGCCCCATCACAAGAAACACTGTCAGCGCCTGCCCGAAAATCAGCAGCGCGCCGCCAAGTCCGGTGGTCCCGACCTCGCCGAAGCGCCCGACCACATGCCTGATCAGCAGCGCCTGTACAAGAATGATGCATACCCCGACATAGGCGAACAGCCAGCCTGTCTCGCGCGCCCCGAAATTCAGATAGTCGCGCAGTACCAGGACAAAGGAGGCCTCGACCTGGGCAAAGGACAGGTTAAGCGCCAGTGACACCAGCGCATAGGGAGCCAGCGGCGAGCGCAGCAGCAAACGCACCCGCGCCGCAAGGCCGTCATTGCCCGCCGCGACAGGTATACGGCCACCTTCAGGGGCCTTCATTCTGGATGTCATCAGCAGCGCGATGAACGAAAATGCAGCCGCCAGCAAAAAGGGCGTGCGATGCACGGGACCGCCGCCAACCTCGGCCAGAAGCCCGCCAAGGGCCGGGCCGGCGACAAATCCGACGCCGATGGCGGCGCCAAGAAGCCCCATATGCTCGGCCCGCTTCTCCGGCGGCGAGCGGTCGGCGATCATCGCCTGGATCACGCCAGTGTTGCCGGCGGCGAACCCGGCCACCAGCCTCGCAGCGAACATCGTGACGATATCCCCTGACAGGGCGAACCAGAGATTTGCTGCCGCCCCGACCAGCAGCGAGCCGGACAGCACCCGGCGGCGGCCCAGATGGTCGGACAGCCGCCCCAGCACAGGATTGGCGATGAACATGGCGAAGGCGTAGGAGGCCAGCAGAAGCGTCATAACGCTTGCCGGAAGGCCAAGGGTTTCAATGACCGTGTAGGGGAGCACAGGGATCAGGGCCCCTACACCCACGAAATTGATCCCGACAATCAGCAGCAGAACCGGCATGGTGATCCTAGGCTAGCAGAGGGACATGACCCATGGCGAGATCTCGCCGCCGTATCACTGATATTGCTCGGCAGCGAAAATCTGGGTGATGTCACCCTTCCAGCAGCTGTCATGCAGGCGCAGAAGACGGTCTGCAGGCGTCTCCCCGCTGGTGACAACCTCGCGCAGGGGGGCAAGGAACCCTGTCTCGTCATTGCCGCTATCGTCGATGCGGGCCCGGCGGCGTAGCCCTGCCGAGGCAAGACCGACAAGCTCGGTCGCCAGCTTGTGGACATCCCGCCCGCCAAGCTGGCCGCGCAGTCCGTCGCGGGATACAGACAATCTGGCTTCCATCACGTCGGTCGCTGTCAGTCCGGAGGCCAGATCGGCGGCGGCGGCCAGCGATTCCTGGTCATACAGCAGCCCGACCCAGAAGGCCGGCAACGCGCAGATATTGCCCCAGGCTCCACCGTCCGCGCCACGCATCTCAAGGAAACGCTTCAGCCTCACCTCGGGAAAGGCCGTGGTGATATGGTCCTGGAAATCGGCCATTGTCGGCATCTGGCCTTCAAAGCCGGGAAGCATCCCGTCCATGAAATCACGAAAGGACTGGCCGGCGACGTCTATGTAGTCATCGCCGCGATGAAGGAAATACATCGGCACATCAAGGATATAGTCGATCCATTGTTCATACCCGAAATAGGGATCGAAAACACAGGCCGGCACGCCGGACCGCGCCGCGTCGGTATCCGTCCAGGCATGTGCTCTTGTCGACAGCCAGCCTGACTTGCCGCCATCCTTGAAGGGCGAATTCGCGAACAGGGCCGTCGCCACCGGCTGCAGGGCCAGCGAGGTGCGGAACTTCATCCGCATGTCCGCCTCGTTAGCGAAATCCAGATTGACCTGGACGGTGCAGGTGCGAAGCATCATGTCCAGTCCGAGCGTGCCGACCTTCGGCATATGGCGGCTCATGATGCGATAGCGCCCTTTCGGCATGAAGCTGATGTCCTCGCGCCGTGCCGTCGGATGATAGCCAAGCCCCATCATGCCGATTTCAAGGGGCTTTGCGGCAGCCAGCATGTGACGAAGATGCCTGCCGGTCTCGCTGCAGGTCTGGTGGATGTCCTCGAGCGGCGCCCCGGACAGCTCAAGCTGCCCACCGGGTTCAAGGGTCACGGCCCCGCCGTCGGAATCAACGACGCCGATGATATTGCCCTTCTCCATGATCGGTTCCGCGTCAGGGCCAAGTTCGGTCAGCAACCTTTCCAGAAGCGCGCCGACGCCGGCCTCGCCCTCATAGGCGACCGGGGACAGGTTCTGCCGGTGGAACAGGAATTTCTCGTGCTCGGTGCCGATTTTCTGCTGGTCGGAAGGGGTCTCGCCTCCGCTGACCCAAGCTACCATCTGGCCAAAATCAACCGGATCTTCGTGCGTATCATGCATGCGGGACATTCCGTTTGGCGGTCCATGATGTCGGGGCAAGGCTTGTCATCGCGCCCAGTCTCCACACACCGCCTGATAGCAGGTCAGGGCGGCAATGGCCGCCGTGTCGGCGCGCAATATGCGCGGCCCGAGCGAAAGTTTCAAACTATTTTGCAGGCCGGAAAGATGGGTCCGTTCGGCTGTAGAGAACCCGCCTTCCGGACCAACCAGCACTGCCGCGCGCTCGATCGGCGCGGCAGCGGCAAGACGCGCGATCGCATTGGCATCCGCATCATCCGCGCTGGCCTCGTCACAGAACAGCAGCGTCCGGCCATCACCACAGGCCGCCAGCGCCTCGGACAGCGGACCAAAAGGCATGATCTCGGCAATATCCAGCCGTTCTGTCTGTTCGGAAGCCTCGATGGCATTGGAAAGCATCCTGTCATCATTCACCCGCGTGACCTGACAATGGTCAGTGCGCACCGGCCATATGCGGCTGCAGCCCATTTCCGAGGCCTTTTGGGCGATGAAATCAAGTCGGGCCTTCTTGACCGGCGCGAAAACAAGCCACAGATCGGGGCTGGATTGCTGGCTGCGCGTCTGATGCTGCGGCAGAAGATGGCAGGATCGTCTGGAGTCGCGGTGAAGCTCGGCATGCCATTCGCCATCTCGACCGTTGAAAATGGCGACGATATCGCCATCCCCAAGCCGCATCACATTCAACAGGTAATGTTGCTGGTCGCCGCCGGGAAGCAGGGCGCGGCCCATGGCGATGTTGTCCTCGACAAAAAGCCTGGCCTTGGGAGAGGCTGCGTTCATCTGCCACATGTAAGCCGCACGGTCATGCTTTGCAAGCGGAGCGGGATGCACGCGGCACGGCTGTACGATAGCCGTAAAACAGGCTAAGACTCGGCCCCATGGCGACACCCCCGCACCAGACCCCGCATCAGCCCCGCGGCAAGCATTCAGACATCGCGCCGCCGGTGTGGTGGCGGCATATGCCGCCGGCGAGCCACCCCTATCTTCTTCTTGCGCGACTGGACAGACCGATCGGGTGGTGGCTGCTGCTGCTTCCGGGCTGGTGGGTGATCCCGGCAGCAACGGATGACGCCGGCCGCAAACTATGGATGATGACGCTGTTTCTGATCGGCGCGGTGACCATGCGGGCCGCCGGATGCGTCGTGAACGATCTGTGGGACCGGAAGCTGGACCAGCAGGTCGAGCGCACCGCCGCGCGACCGCTTGCCGCCGGCAGGGTCAGCGTGCTGCAGGCGATGACGTTCCTTGCCGAGCTCAGCTGTATCGGACTTGCCGTGCTGCTGCAGCTACCCATGGTGGCGATCCTTACCGGCATCGCGGCGCTTCCGCTCATTATTCTATACCCCCTTGCAAAGCGTGTGACCTGGTGGCCGCAGGCGGTTCTTGGTCTGACATTCTCCTGGGGGGTGCCGCTTGGCTGGACAGCAACCGCAGGCGCGATGCCGCCGCCGGAGCTGCTGCCGGCCCTGGTGCTTGTCTATGGGGGCAGCGTGGCCTGGGTGTTCGGCTATGACACCATCTACGCGGTGCAGGATATGGAGGATGACCGCACTGTCGGGGTACGCTCCTCCGCGCTGGGACTTGGCCGACATTTGCGCACCGGCGTGGCCATTGCCTACGGGCTGGCGGTGGCCGGGCTTGGCATCGGTTTCCTTGCACTTCTCGGCGCCGGCATCTGGATCGCCGGGCTGGCGCTGATGGCGACGCATCTGGCCTGGCAGGTCCGCAGCCTTGACGCGGCAGAGCCGGCAACCGCGCTTCGTCTGTTCAAATCGAACCGCGACGCGGGACTGTGCCTTGTTGCCGGCATCCTGCTTCACGGCCTCGCCGGCTGACCGGCCGCCGGGCGGCAAGTCAAGGAGAAAGGCCTCAGAGAAAGGCCTCGACATCGTCTGACGTGACCGGCTGTACCTGCCAGGGACCGTCGGCATGGATGGCGCGGGACTGAAGATGGCTGTTGATCTCCTGCCGCCAGACCTTGTCGCCGACCACCCTCTCGATGAAATCCGCCTGGGCTGCCGGGGTGGTGCTGTCGCTCTCGCCGGCCACCGCGTGGACAATTCCGGCCGCCGAGCCCTGCGACAGTGTCTGGAACTTGCGGCCGCGCGCCGGAATGCGCGCCAGCCCGGCAGGCCATCCACCGCCAACATCGAGTACCCCGCTTCGCGCGCTGTATCCGAACACAGGCGCTGCAGGCGCAACGATGTCGCCACCAGCCTCGATCACCGGAAGATGCGTCACCACCCCGGCGAACAGCCGCACATAGTCATAGGCGATCCCCAGCGCCTCGGTCCTGTGCATGATCCTGAGCTGGTCCGGGTCAAGCCAGGCGATGTTGAGCATCACATCGGTGCCAACTGACGGGTGGGCGGTGCAGGACACCGCGCCGTAATAGCTGATCGTCGCAGCATGGACGATGTCGCAGTCATGCAGGATGGCCGGGGTCACCGGCAGCATCGCCGCATCGCCGAATTTCCGGCGAAGCTGGACAGGCGCGCGGTTGGAGCCGACAGACAGTACCGCCGTGCGGCCGGCAAGAAGCGCCGGATCATCAAGCTGGCGGAGCACGCCATGATCGAGAACAAAGCCGCCTTCCGGCGCTATATAGGGATAATCTGTGGCGCGCTCGGCCTCGGTCTGCACACCCAGATAGCGGTCCTGATCGAACAGCGCGGCCATCCTCAGACCGAAAGGCCGGCTGTTTCGTCGAGCCCGAGGGCAATGTTCATGTTCTGCACCGCCGCGCCGGACGCCCCCTTGCCGAGATTGTCCAGACGCGCACTCAGCCAGAACCGGCTTTCGTCCGCATTGCCGAAAACAAACAGCTCCATATGGTCCTGACCGGCAAGCGCCGACGCGTCCAGCATGGATGCCGCCATATCGGGATCGCTGGCCTCTGTCATTCCCATCCGGATGACGGGGCTGCCCGAGAATTTCGCCTCATACAGAGCCTGGATGTCCGCGGCGCTCACCCGCTTTGCCAGCTGCGCCGCATGAAGCGGCAGATGCACCAGCATGCCGGCATAGAAGGACCCCACCGACGGCATGAAGATCGGCGTATGTTCAAGCCCGGCATAAAGCGTCATTTCGGGGAGATGCTTGTGCGCCATCGCCAGGCCGTAGGCGCCGTGCGGCGGCATGTCTCCCGCCTCGAACCTGCCGATCATGCCCTTGCCGCCGCCGCTGTATCCGGAGACAGCCGGCACCGTCAGCCCGGCGTCGGGCGCGATGATGCCAGCTTCGACCAGCGGGCGCGCCAGCGCCAGAAACCCGGTCGGATAGCATCCCGGATTGCTGATCCGCGCCGAATGCGCGACCGCGTCGCGCGCGCCGTCGAACAGCTCGACAAAGCCGTAATCCCAGCCGTCTGCCGTCCGGTGCGCCGTGGAGGCATCGATGACCCGTGCCCCGACCTCTGCCGCCAGCGCCGCCGAATCCCGCGCCGCGTCATCAGGAAGGCACAGGATGGTCAGGTCGCAGTCGGCCATCATGTCGCGCCGCGCATCCGGGTCCTTGCGCGCGGCGTCGTCCAGCGCCACAGGCGTGACGGACGGATGCGCATCGAGACGTTCATGCACCTGAAGGCCGGTTGTGCCGGCTGCCCCATCAATGAAAATGCGGTAGGTCATCGCGGTGTGATAAACAGATTACGCCCCCCTTGCAAGGATGGTGAAGGACAGCCAGCTATGATGCAGTGGCATGGCGCTGTCCCTGTTGAAACTGACCAGCCGACCCTGTTATGTGGAAGAAGTCATGAGCAAGCTTGAAGAACATCTTATATCCGAACTTCTTGACGCGGCGATCGCCGCGGGCGCGGACGGCGCCGATGCCGGTGTCGCGCGAAGCGAAGGAAGCTCCGTTTCCGTCCGCCTTGGCAAGGTCGAGGCCAGCGAGCGCGCCGAAGAGGTAGATGCGGCGCTTCGTGTCTTTGTCGGCAGGCGCAACGCGTCGGTTTCCACCAGCCAGCTTGATTCCGAAAACATCAGGGTGCTGGCCGAACGGGCCGTCGCGATGGCGAAGGTGGCGCCTGAAGACCCCTATGTGCGGTTGGCAAGCGCTGATGAGGTCGCGCGCGACATTCCGCAGGTTGAAATCTATGACGAGACCGTCCCAAGCACCGCGCAGCTGACCCACAGCGCGCTTGCCGCCGAGGATGCGGCTGTCTCGGTCGAAGGCATCACCAATTCCGAAGGTGGCTCGGCAAGTCACGGCACCACCCATGTGATGATTGCCACAAGCAACGGATTCTCCGCCAATTACCGCCGCTCCTCGCAAGGCATCTCAGCCGTCGTCATCGCCGAGAAGGACGGAGCGATGGAGCGTGACTATGACTATACCGCGGCGGTGTTCGGCGAGGATCTTGATTCACCGGAACAGGTCGGCGCCAGCGCCGCGGAACGCACCCTGTCCCGCCTTGGCCCGCGCAAGCCGGAAACCGGCCAGTTCCCGGTGGTCTATCATCAGCGGGTCGCCGGATCGCTTGTCGGCACCATGGCCAGCGCCATCAACGGCGCCGCCATCGCGCGCGGTACAAGTTTCCTGAAGGACAGCATGGGCGAGCAGGTGACAAGTCCCGGCCTGACCTTCATCGACGACCCGCTGCGGCCGCGCGGCATGGCATCACGGCTGTTGGATGGCGAGGGCCTGCCCGTGCAGCGCCGCGCCATGGTCGAGGACGGCGTGCTCAAGAGCTGGTTCCTCGATATCGCTTCGGCGACAAAGCTTGGCCTGACCCCGAACGGACAGGCCGCCCGCGGCATGGGAAGCGCCCCTGCTCCCGGAAGCAGCAATTTCTATCTCGAAAACGGCGATGTCAGCTTTGACGAGCTGATCGCCGATATCGATGAAGGGCTGCTGGTAACAGAGATGATGGGAAGCTCGGTCGACATGATCACGGGCGACTACAGCCGCGGCGCCGGCGGGTTCTGGATCAGCAAGGGCAAGGTCACCCACCCGGTGTCAGAGGCCACAATCGCCGGCAATCTGAAGGACATGTTCAGGGCGATAACCCGTGCCGATGACATTGACATGCGGCGCAGCACCGCCGCCCCGTCGCTTCGCATCGAAGGCATGATGGTGGCCGGATCATGAGTTTCGCCGCCCCGGCCGGCGCGCGACGCGGGCTGCGCGACTGGCTGGAACTGATCTTGAAGGATCACGGATTCCTGCGGATCTGGTGGCACAATCATCATCAGGTCGCGTCCGGGATGTATCGCTCGAACCAGCCGGGGCCGTCGCGTGTCCACGCCGCCGCTGAACAGGGCATCCGCACCATCATCAATCTCCGTGGTCCGCGAAGCGACGGAGGGTGGCAGCTCGAGGCCGAGGCCTGCGCCAAGACCGGAATAACTCTCCTCGATTTCACCGCGCGGTCGCGCGCCGCCCCCGACAAGGCGATGCTTCACGCCGCGCGCAAGCTGTTTGCCGAAGCCGAGCTTCCGGCGCTGATGCATTGCAAGTCCGGGGCCGACCGGGCGGGGCTGATGTCTGCGCTGTATCTTCTGGTGGTCGAGGGGCGTCCTGCGCGCGAGGCGGCACAACAGCTTGCCTGGAAATACGGTCATGTGAAACAGGCCAAGACCGGGCTTCTCGACGCCTTTTTCGCCGCCTATGTCCCCTATGAGGATCAGGGCATGGCGTTTTACGACTGGGTAGACAATGTCTATGACCCGGATCAGGTCACCCGCGATTTCAAGGCCAAGGGATGGGCCGTGCGGCTGACCGACAGCATCCTGCGCCGCGAATAGCCGCGTCACCCCTCGAGCGATTGCAGCCTGCACAGTCTGGCATAGAGGCCGTCCGCCGCGATCAGCGCATCATGGGAGCCGCGTTCGGCAATGCGGCCATCTTCCATCACCAGAATGACGTCGGCGTCGCGGATCGTCGAAAGGCGGTGGGCGACAACAAGTGTCGTGCGGCCTTTCTGAAGACGCGCCAGCGCCTCCTGCACCTTCTGCTCGGCGGCCGCGTCCAGCGCCGCCGTCGCCTCGTCAAGAAGCAGGATCGGCGCGTCCTTCAGCATCGCCCTGGCAATCGAGATCCGCTGACGCTGGCCTCCTGACAGCCTGTTGCCCATGGCGCCGCCCTGGGCATCGTACCCGCCATCAAGCGCCATGATGAAATCATGCGCCGCCGCGGCGCGTGCCGCAGCCTCGATCTCCCCGCGGCTCGCCTGCGGACGGCCAAACCCGATATTCGCCGCGATCGTATCGTCGAACAGGATGGCATCCTGGCTGACCAGAGCCACATTGCGGCGAAGGCTTTCCAGCGTCACCGCGGCGATGTCCTCTCCGTCGATGCGGATGCTGCCTGCGCTGCAGTCGAAAAATCGCGGCAGAAGATTGATCACCGTGCTTTTGCCGGCACCACTCGGGCCGACAAGGGCGACTGTGTGGCCCGGGGCGGCTGTGAAATCGATGCCGGCAAGTGCCGGCGGACCGTCCCGCGAGGCTGTGTCATAGGCAAAGCTGACGGCATCGAATTCTATCTTTCCATGCACATCGCCAAGCGCCGTGGCGCCTGGCGCATTGCTGATCTGTCGCGGCCTGTCGAGAAGCGAGAGAACCCTTTCGGCGGCGGCAACGGCTTCCTGGGTGACAGCGTTCAGCGTGCCGATGCCGCGGACAGGCTGTACCAGCAGGATCAGCGTCGTGATGAAGGCGATGACGTCACCAACCTGAAGCAGGCCGTTCGCCACCCGCCAGCCTGCCAGCGCAATGACACCGCCGACCGCGATACCGCCGACAATTTCGAGGATCGGATCGATCTTGGCACGCCCCGTCAGCAGCCCGACAAGACGCGTATACAAACCGTCAAAGGCGTTTCGGGTGCGCCCTGTCTCGACAGCTTCCAGCTGATAGGCTTTGACCATGCGCGCGCCCTGCAGCGTCTCCGCAAGCAGCGAAGTGACCTCCTCCATATGTTCCTGAAGGTTCCCGGAGGCCTTTCGCTGGCGCGCGCCGATCCGGATGATGGGCCGCATCGCCAGAGGATAGACAAGAAGCACAATCAACGCCATCAGCCAGTCAAGCCACAGCATCGCCGCGACAAGGACGATCACGGTCAGCAGGTCACGGACCAGATTGTTGGAAAGCCGTACCGCGGCTTCACGCACCAGATTGAGATCATTCATGATCCGTGACATGAAGGCGCCCGCGGGCTCACCCGACAATACCGCCAGATCGGCTTCGATCAGGGTACGGGCCATGTCCTTTTGAAGGTCGGTGGTGACCCGAAGGGCCAGCGCGTTCACCTGCACGGTCTGCGCAAAGAGCGCCACACCCTTGACCAGCGCGAGCAGGATGATCGCCGGCGGCGCGATCCAGATCATCTCGGACGCGCGCCCGTCGGCCAGCGCGTTGAAGATGTAGCGGGTCAGCAGCGGATAGGCCGCGGCCGAGGCGGCGACAATGGCCATAAGACCGAAGGCCAGCATCAGCCTGCCAAGATAGCGCCGCACCCACCCGGTCCAGAGACGGGTCAGTATCGCGCGGGCGCTGCCGGTCGGCTGTGCTGTGGCGTGCTGCATGAAATCTGGCTTTGTCCGGGACGTGGTCAAGAACGGAATCCTGTCACCAAATCCCGGCATGGTCCAGCCTGTGTGGAGTTGTCATCTTCACCGGTCCGACGCCCCCTCCTGGCTTTCAAGACACGCCATCACAACGTCAAGGACCTGTGACGGCACAATTCGGGTGATCGCCCCGGCCTCGCCAAACCGGCCATCCTGCAGGGCAACCGGTAGGATGTTGTCACTATAGTCCAACGGTTCTGTTTGCGCAAAAATCCCGATGGCGGGCCGGCCACAGGCGGCAGCGATATTCAGCAGGCTGGTATCATTGCCGACATAGGCACGCGCTGCCTCCAGAAGGGCCACCGCCTCGTCAAGCGGCACCATATTGACCAGCAGACCTGCCGGGGCTGCCGCATGGGACCGCACCGCCTCGATGATCGGCATTTCCGAGGGCGCGCCCATCAGCAGAATCTTGAGATTTGGCGCAGCAGCATGCAGGCTGGCGGCAAGCTGCGCAAAACAGGCCGGCGGCCACTGCCGTTCCGCATCCATAGCCCCGACGCCGAAAATGATCAGGTTGCCGGCATCGCGGCCCGGCACCGGATCGATGGCAATACTGTTTTCCCGGCACCAGAGGCGGGCCCTGTCCCGGGCCGTGGCGGACGCCGACAGCCTCCAGACCGGCGGCGTCAGCCCGAACCCGTTGACCTTTGCGAATCTGCCAAGCTTTCTTGTCGGCCTTTCATGGCGCGCCTCCCTGCCAAGAAAACTGCCGGCATTGAGCCAGCGGCCGCTTCCCCCGATGCCGTAGCCCCATCGGACGGCAATTCCGGCAAGCCGCGCCGCGAGGGTGTAGGTGGCGCTGTGATGCATCACCAGCACCTGATCGGCCCGCGCGGCGCGGAAGTCGGCAACCAGCCGGAACAGCCCGCCAATGCCGTCATGCCGGCCACGCTTGCCACGCATTGACCGGTCGATATCCAGCCATTCGACGATGCCGTCAGTATCGTGGAAGAGCGTGCGGGACGCTGCTGTCGGCTTTGCCGCCAGAATGATGTCGAAATGCGCCGCAAGGTGATCGATCCAGGGCTTGTGCCACACCATGTCGCCGATTCCGACAAGCGGCTGCACGAGCAGCAGGCGCTGACGCGCACCGGTGACTGGAAGAAGCTTGCTTTGACGAGACATCCCGGACTGCCCTGAAAAGATCCAGGCCCATCCGCATGACGAGCCATATGCCGATGCCAGCGTCAGACCAGAGCTGTCAACTGGACGGGTAACGGCCAGCCGGTTATACCTTCAAGATGAAGGCGGGGAAACCGTAATGCGGCGACTGACCGTGGCCGGTGATCGCATCACAGGCCGCTGCGACATCCGGGATGCCCTGCCATGACACATCTCAACGAGGCGGGGCGAGCGCCGCCCGATAACCCGACACACACCATGCTGAAGCACCTCATAAGAACCAAAATCGGCCTGTTCTGCCTCAGCTGGATTGCCGCCGCGACAGTCGCCTTGCTGATGCTCTCGGTACGATGGCGCGTCGAGGAACAGGCACGGCTCCGCGAACTGCTGCAAACGCATGAAGGGATCGTCCTTGTGTTCTGGCATGAACGCATTCTGGCGATGCCATGGCTGTGGCCGCGGCGCCATACCATTACAGCCCTGCAATCACCCCACCCTGACGGGCGCATGATGGCGCACACGGTCAACCATCTTGGCGTGCGAACCGTCTGGGGAAGCTCGAACCGGAACGCCCTGTCGGGACTTCGCGGGATGAAACGGACACTTGATGCCGGCGGAATCGCGGCTGTGACGCCCGACGGCCCGCGCGGTCCGGCCCGCAGCGCCGCTGTCGGGCCGGTGGCGCTGTCACAGATGGCCGGAAAGCCGATCCTTCCCGTGGCCTGGTCTGTCGACAGGTTCTGGCGGGCCCCGGGGTGGGACGGCATGATGATCCCAAAACCGCTGTCACGCGGCGTGTTTGTCATCGGCGATCCGGTTGCGCCGCCGCCCTCGCGCGACCGCGACACGCTGGAGACCCACCGCGCGGCACTTCAGGACGCGATGAATGCGGTCACGGCAAAGGCTGACAGCATAAGCGGGGCGCACAGCCGATGACAACGCCGCGGCTTTACAACCTCGCCTGGCGGCTCGGCAAGCCCTTCCTGCCCCTTGTCCTGGCGCGCCGCGCGCGTTCCGGAAAAGAGGATCCGGCACGGCTTGGCGAGCGCCTTGGCAGATACGGCCACCGCGAGTCCCTGCCGGACGCGCCGATCTGGATCCATGCTGTCAGCGTCGGCGAAACCGTCGCGGCAGTGGCACTGATCAAGGCCATGCGCACAGCCGGCGAGACAGCCTCGATCCTGCTGACGACAAATACGGTCACTGCCGCGGCGCGCGCCGACACCCTTTCCTCTTGTGATGATGTTACGCATCTCTTCCAGCCTCTTGATCATCCGGACATGGTCGCCGCCTTCCTGAGGCGGCTTCGTCCGCGCCTTGCCGTATTTCTTGAATCCGACTTCTGGCCCAATCTCGTGACGATGACCGCCCAAGCGGGAACACCGGTGGCGTTTGTGTCCTCGCAGCTGTCTGACCGGGCGTTGGCGCGATGGGAGCGGCAGCCGCGCATGGCCAGCGCGCTGTTCGGCGCCGCCGATCTTGTCCTTGCGGTTGATCAGGCGCAGGCCGACAGGCTGATGGCGCTGGGGGCGAAGCCCGGGACTGTTCAGGTTGGCGGGTCGCTGAAGCTCCCCGCCGCGTCGACACCGGATGACGGTCTTGTCACAATGCTGCGCGGTGCTGCCGGCGACCGCAGGATATTGCTGGCAGCCTCGACCCATCACGGCGAGGATGAGGTGGTGATTGCAGCCGCCGGAACGCTTGGCGAAGACTGGTTCACCATCATCGCTCCGCGGCATCCGGAACGCGGTGCCGATATAAGCGGCCTTTGCAATGACGCCGGGCGTCAGGCGCCGCGCCGCAGCGCCGGTGAAGCGCCGGCAGCGGGCGACAGCATCTACATCGCCGATACCCTCGGCGAAATGGACAGCCTGTTCGCTGCCGCCGACATCGTCTTCCTTGGCGGCTCGCTTGTTCCGGTCGGCGGGCACAACCCGGCGGAACCGGCGGCGCATGGCCGCGCCATCCTCACCGGGCCGCATGTCTTCAAGAACAGGGCCGAGTTCGACATGCTGGCCGCCGCCGGGGTTGTCACGATGATCAGCGATGCGGACAGTCTTGCCAGCGCCGCCACGGACCTGGCCTCGACACCGGACAGGCTGGCGCGGATCGCGGCCGCCGGACGCGCGCATGCCGCCGAGACTGGAAAGCGTCCGGCAAACGCGGCAAGCTTGTGCCTGGACCTGATGAAAGGCAGCGCCGCAAAACCATGATGAAGATCCCGGAATTCTGGAGCCGCCGCGGCCCCGCCGCGCTGGCGCTTCTTCCCCTGACGCCCCTGTGGTGGGGCGCCGGCAAGATGCGCGATGTCCTTGCAACCTGCTATCGGGCGCCGATTCCGGTGATCTGTGTCGGCAACCTGACAGTCGGCGGTGTCGGCAAGACGCCGCTTGTCGCCTGGCTGGCGGACAGGCTGGCCGAACAGGGTTTCCGGCCGGCGGTCCTGTCACGCGGCTATGGCGGCAGCGCCGCTGGGCCATTATGGGTTGATCCGGCGGAACATGATGCCGGCATCTGCGGCGACGAGCCGCTGATGCTTGCCGACGGGCGCGACGTGATGATCGCCAGAGACCGCGCGCGCGGCGCCAGGATGATCGTCGATCGCGGCATCCATGACGTGATCATAATGGATGACGGCATGCAGAACCCCTTTCTGGCGCATGATCTTGAGATCGGCGTGTTTGACGGCGGCAGCGGCGTCGGCAATGGCTGGCTGGTGCCCGCCGGGCCTTTGCGGCAGACACTGTCATCGGGGCTGGCACAGCTCGATCTTGCGGTGATCAACGGCGCTGACGAGACCGGGCTTGCCACGCGCATTCCGTCAGCTGTCGAACAGTTCACAGCCCGTCTTCACCCGGAGAAAAGCGTGGTCGAGGATTTGGCGGGAACGCCGCTTCTGGCCTTTGCCGGCATCGGCAGGCCAAAGCGGTTCTTTGCCAGCCTCGAGGCCGCCGGCGGACATGTCGTCAGGAAGCTGTCCTTTGCCGATCACCATCCCTATTCGCAGCATGACCTGATGCAGATCCTTGAAGACGCACAGCGCCACGGGGCCGAGATGATCACCACGCAGAAGGACTGGATGCGGTTGCCGCCCGACTGGCGGGCACGGATCGCGATGCTCCCGGTCACGCTGGAAATCGACCGCGCCGATGATCTGCTGGCGCGGGTTGTGGCGGCGATCAATCCGGAAGGACGCGCGCGCCATGGCTGATCCGCTTGGCAGACTCGCGCTGCGCTGGTCGCGGCGGCTGCTGATCTGGCCATTGGAGGCGGTCCTTGTGGCGGTCGTGTTTGTCACAGCGCGGCTTCTGCCGATCGGGCTGGCAAGCGCCATCATGGGCGGGCTGTTCGGACTTCTCGGCCCCCTGACCCCGTGGCAGGCGCGGGCCCGCCGCAACCTGTCACTGGCGATGCCCGAGCTGTCATCCGTCCAGAGGCGCCGCGTGCAGACCGGCATGTGGCGCAATTTCGGGCGGGTGATCGGCGAATTTCCGCATGTTCACCGGATGGTGCGCTGCGGCAGGATCGAGTTCCTCGGGCAGGAGAATCTTCGCGGACTGAAAGGCGGCGCGATCCTGATCGGCGCGCATATCGGCAACTGGGAACTCGGTCCCTATGCGGCGCTTGAATGCGGGCACAAGGTGGCGGCGATCTACCGGCCGCTGAACAACCAGCTTCTTGCCGGACTGCTGGAGCGGCGTCAGGCCAATTACGGCGGCGATATCTTCCGCAAGGGGCGCGAGGCCGCCCTTGGCATGGTCAGCGCGCTTCGCAAGGGCCAGGTGATGTGCCTTCTTGTCGACCAGCAGTTGCGCGAGGGAATGGCCGTGCCGTTTTTCGGACATCCGGCGCAGACCTCGATCAGCCATGTGAAGCTCGCCATCCGCAAGCAGGTGCCGCTGATGTACATGCGCACCGAGCGGGTGGGAGCCAGCCGCTTCCGCGTCACCATCTCACCGCCGATCGATCTTCCCGACACCGATGACGACGACACGGTGCTGTCTGTCGCCACAAGCATCAATCAGGAAATCGAAAGCTGGATCAGGGCGAGGCCCGATCAGTGGTTCTGGCCGCACCGCCGCTGGGGCAAGAACATCCCCGACCCGGAGTGACGCCCTAGAACAGGCTGTCCTGCTGGTCTCCGGCGGGTTTGGTGCGCGGTGAGGGCTTTGTCCTGGCTGGCTTTGCCGGTGGTCCGTCGGGGTCAAGACGCGCCTGCCTGGTGGCATCGGCGAAGCGCAGTATGACATCGGCACCGGCGCCGGCCTCGGCCGCGCGCTTCACCGGGCGGCCATCCGCGGCGGTGACAAGCGCGAAGCCGCGATCAAGAACCCGTTCGAAGGAATTGGCGTCGAGAAGCCGCGCGGCCTGGTCAAGCGCGGCGCGGCGGAGGCTGAACTGGTGATCCATGACCTGCGCCAGTCTCCCGCCAAGGCTGGCAAGCGCCGCGCCGACCTCGGCAAGCCTGGCTTCAGGAGGGCGAAGCCGTGCGGCGCTGTCCGACAGGCGCAGCGCCGCCTCCGACAGACGCCTGTCGATGCCGCGGTCAAGCCCGGCAGCCGCCAGATCGACAGCCTGCGCGCGGCGTTCCACCATCTCGGCCGGATTCAGCAGGCCGCGCTCGGCCATGCGCACAGACTGGCTTGCGCGCTCCAGACGCTGCGTTACCGCACGCAGCATCCGTGTTTCCATCTCGCCGGTTCTTGCCAGAAGATCAGCCCGCACCGGCACTGCCATTTCCGCGGCGGCAGTCGGGGTCGGCGCGCGCTGGTCGGCGGCGAAATCGATCAGCGTCGTGTCGGTTTCATGGCCGATGGCCGAAATCACTGGAATGCGGCAGGCGGCGACAGCCCGCACCACCTCCTCCTCATTGAAGGCCCAGAGGTCCTCGAGCGAGCCACCACCGCGCGCGACAATCAGCAGATCGGGACGCGGCAGCGGCCCATCCGCTGGCATCGCGTCAAAGCCGCGCACCGCGCGCGCCACCTGACCGGCGGCGTCCTGCCCCTGGACAAGCGTTCCCCACAGCAATACCCGCACGCCAAACCTGTCGGTCAGCCGGTGCAGGATATCGCGAATGACCGCGCCGGTCGGGCTGGTGACCACCCCGATCACCGCCGGCATCGCCGGGATCGGCTGCTTCCTGTCAGCGTCGAACAGCCCCTCGGCGGCAAGCCGGCGGCGGCGTTCCTCGAGCTGTTTCAGCATCGCCCCCTCGCCGGCCATTTCCATGGTCGAGACGACGATCTGGTATTTCGAGCGCCCGCCATAGATGGTCAGCTTGCCGGTGACGATGACCTCGAGACCTTCTTCCGGCTGCACGCCCAGTGATCCCGCCACTGTCTTCCAGCAGACACCGTCGAGCGTGTTGCGATCATCCTTCAGCGTAAAATAGAGATGGCCCGAGGCGGCGCGGGTCGGGCGCGAGATTTCCGCGCGAACCCTCACAAAATCGAAATTGCTCTCCACCGTCCGTTTCAGAAGCTGTGACAGCTCGGTCACGCTGAGAAAGGGCGGCGCATTCGATCCTGCCTCTGCAGCGGGGGCGTCGATCGGCGGAAAATCGGATGACATGGGCGGGACCTCTTTCTCGGCGCTCCATTCTTATGCCATATTGCGGGCAGGGCAACCGGCTTTCCCCTGCCCATGGCCGCAGGTGGGACCGGTGCCAAGAGACCAGACCTCCCAAGGATAGATACTAATGAAAATTCTTCTGATTGGCAGTGGCGGACGCGAGCATGCTCTTGCCTGGTCGATCGCCGCCTCCGCCCTGACCGAGGAGCTGATCATCGCGCCGGGAAGCGACGCCATGGCCGGGCTCGGCCGCTGCGTCGATGTCGGGGTTGATGACCTTGACGGCTTGATGGCTCTTGCCGACACCGAATCACCTGACCTGGTGGTGGTCGGCCCGGAGGCGCCGCTTGTCGCCGGCCTTGTCGACCGGCTGGACGCCGCCGGCCACGCCGTGTTCGGGCCACGCAAGGCGGCGGCGCAGCTGGAAGGGTCGAAATCCTTCGCCCGCGAGGCCTGCGCCAGATTCGGCATTCGCCAGCCCGGTTTTGCCGTCTGCAGCGATCTTGCCAGTGCCGAGGCTGCCATCGATGATGCTGGCGGGGCCTGCGTGATCAAGGCTGACGGGCTTGCCGCCGGCAAGGGCGTGGTGGTGGCCGACACTGCGGAAGAGGCGAAATCCGCCGCCGCGGACATGCTTGGCGGGCGCTTCGGGGATGCTGGGGCGACCCTTCTTGTCGAAGAACGGATCAATGGTCCGGAAGCCTCGCTCTTCGCACTGATCGACGGGCCGAGCGCCCTGTTCATGGGAAGCGCCCAGGATCACAAGCGCGCCTTTGACGGGGATCAGGGGCCGAACACCGGCGGCATGGGCGCGGTATCGCCGGCCCCGCGGCTGTCCGACGCGCTTCGCGATCAGGTGATGGAGGAGATGGTGCTGCCGCTGGCGCGCGGCATGGCGGAAGCCGGCACCCCCTATCGCGGAATCCTCTATGTCGGGCTGATGCTGACCGAGGATGGCCCGCAGGTGATCGAATTCAACTGCCGGCTTGGCGACCCGGAGGCGCAGGTGATCCTGCCGCGGCTGCGATCCGACCTTGTGGCGGCCATGCTGGCCACTGTCGAGGGAACGCTCGGCCATGTCTCGCTTCGCTGGGATGACCGCAGCGCCGTCACCGTGGTGATGGCTGCGGATGGCTATCCCGGCGCCTATGAGACGGGAAGCGCCATCGGCGTCACCGACGCGGCGGACAGCGGAGATGTGATCCTGTTTCACGCCGGCACGAAGATCGACGCCGACGGCATGTTGCGCGCCAATGGCGGGCGTGTGCTTGCCGTGACCGGCCTTGGCGCGGATGTCGCGGCGGCGCGGGAGGCGTCCTACAGCGCGGTCAGGGCCATCGACTGGCCACAGGGATTCTACCGCACCGATATCGCCGCCAGCTAGGCAGCCATCGCCCTGAAAGGGGGGCTTTTCCGGTCAGCGGCGCGCCGCGAAGAACGCCTTCAACTGGCGGGCCGCCGCCGTCGCCGACAGGCCGCCATAGACCTCCGGTCGATGATGGCAGGCCGGGCTGTCAAAGAACCGCACCCCGGATTCCACCGCTCCGGCCTTGTCATCGGTAGCGGCGAAATAGAGACGGCGGATCCTGGCATGCGCGATGGCACCGGCGCACATGGTGCAGGGCTCCAGCGTCACCCAGAGGTCGCATCCTTCCAAACGGTCATCGCCGCGCGTCGCCATCGCCGCGCCAAGCGCCAGCATTTCGGCATGGTGAAGAACGTTGCCATCCCGCCGCATGCGGTTCTGCGCAAGCGCGATGACAGCGCCGCCTTCATCAGTAACAGCGGCGGCGACAGGCACTTCGCCTACAGCGGCAGCGGCAGCAGCCTCCTTCAGGAGAAGGGCCATGATATCGGGGCCTTGCGATGGTGCGCTCATACCCCTTCTTGTGGCACAGCCGATGCCCGGCGGCAATCTGGGGAATGTCCGGCGGGACGAATTCAAAAGCGGCGAATTGCCAAGCGTCGCTTTTGCGGGTAACACCGGCCCCATGACACAGAAGCCAGCCATCGCCCTTGGCGCGTCCGACGGACCTGAACGGATCGCCAAACATATCGCCCGCGCCGGGGTCTGTTCGCGGCGCGACGCCGAGGCCCGCATCGCCGAAGGCCGCGTAACGGTGAATGGCGAGGTGATTGCAAGTCCCGCACTGAATGTCACATCGGCAGACGTCATCACCGTAGACGGCAAGCCGCTGCCGGCGCGCGAGCCGGCGATGCTGTGGCGCTATTACAAGCCGCGCGGACTGGTTGTGAGCGCGCGTGACGAAAAGGATCGCCAGACCATCTTCGACCAT
>JBMHCH010000154.1:0-2796 GCA_049890015.1 Puniceispirillaceae bacterium (SeqCode) | reverse complement strand
GGTCGTCCTGGTTGTCTGCCCAGAACTCGAAGTCGTTCTGCAGCGCGTTGGCGAAGTTGCCAGGTGCTGTCGGCATGTGGTCGGCCATCTGGATGGCCGGGTTGTCATGGTAGGTACCGATGAGCGGTACCGACGATGCACGGGCCGGGCCGTAGGAGATCCAGGAAGCCTGGTTCGCCAGCTGCTCGGTCGCGGTCGAGAAGCGGACAAAGTCCAGAGCCGCCTCGACGTTCTTCGAGCCTTTCGGGATGACCCAGAGGTCGAGGTCATAGATCTGACCGTCCCATACCATCTCGAAGCTCTGGTCTTCAGCGGCGACAGCGTTGAACACGCGGCCGTTCCAGGCGGTGGTGAAGATGACTTCGCCGTCAGCCAGAAGCTGTGGCGGCTGCGCGCCGGCTTCCCACCAGATCACGTCATCCTTGATGGTGTCCAGCTTGGCGAAGGCGCGCTCGATGCCTTCCTCGGTGCCGAGAACGTCATAGACTTCGCTGACCGGAACGCCGTCGGCGATCAGGGCGAATTCCATGGTCACCTTCGGCGACTTACGCATGCCGCGCTTGCCGGGATAGGCGTCGGTATTGAAGAAGTCGCCCATGGTCTTCGGCGCGTTCCAGTTACGAACCTTGCTGGAATCGTAGACATAGACCGACGACCAGACGATGTTGGCTACAGCGCAGTCATGCAGTGTGCCGGGAAGGAAGTCGTCGACGGCAGGGGTGCCGTCAGGGGCAGCCGGAAGCGTGCTGTGGTCGATTTCTTCGAGAAGACCCTCGTCACAGGCGCGGATGGCGTCGGACAGTTCGACGTCGACAACGTCCCATGTCACATTGCCCGACTCGACCTGAGCCTTGATCTCGGCGATGCCTCCGCCGTAATCCTCGGAGATGATGCTGTGGCCGCTCTGTGCCATCCAAGGCTTGTGATAGGCCTCGACCTGCGATTTCGTGTATGCACCGCCCCAGGACACAACCGTGATATCGGCCGCGACCGCATTGCCCGCGACAAACGCGGACATGCCGGCGAGAGCAACAATTTTCTTTGTCAAACCAGACATATTGTCCTTCTCCCTTTATTGTTCACGCCTTCCGGCGCTCGACTTGATGCCGCAACCCGCGACATCTGATTCGGCCTTGTCAGCCAAATTCCGATCATGTTCCCCCTTGTCAGCCTTGCCGGTGATCAAGGGCGCGGCAGTCATCCGTCTGCCAGCTGACATAGGATTCAGCGCCGATTTCAAGGCCGAGCTGGTCGGCCGTATTCGGCACCTTCACGATGAATTCATTGTTGCCGGCGACCGTCATCCGGCAGCGGATATGGTCGCCAAGATAGATCAACTCCTCAATGCGGCCCTTCAGCGCGCTGAGGCCTGATGTCTTCTTCTGCGAGACGATGCAGCGCTCCGGACGGATCGACAGGCTGGTGCGGCTTCCCTTGGCGTCGGTATTGATCGCCAGCGCCTTGACCTTGTCGCCGGAATCGAGGGTCACGGCGGCAACCCCCTTGGAGAGCGAATCCACCGTGCCGCTCAGCGTGTTGTTCTCGCCGATGAACTGCGCCACGAAGGAATTCTCCGGCTTCTCATAGAGGGCGCCCGGCGCGTCGAGCTGCTGGATCACGCCGTCATCGAAGACAGCGATCCGGTTCGACATGGTCAGCGCCTCGGACTGGTCATGCGTCACATAGACGACGGTGACGCCCAGATTTTCGTGGATATGCTTGATCTCGTACTGCATATGCTCGCGAAGCTGCTTGTCGAGCGCGCCAAGCGGCTGGTCCATCAGCACGAGCTCCGGCTCGAAGACAAGGGCGCGGGCAAGGGCGATCCGCTGCTGCTGGCCGCCCGACAGCTGCGCCGGCTTGCGGTCGGCGAAGGCGCGCATCTGCACCATGTCGAGGGCGCGGTTCACCTTGTCCTGGATGTCGCCGGCCGACATGTTCCGCACCTTCAGCGGAAAGGTCAGGTTCTCCGCCACGGTCATATGCGGGAACAGGGCGTAATTCTGGAAGACCATGCCGATGCCGCGCTTGTGCGGCGGGATGTTGTTGATCGGCCTGCCGGCAAGCTCAATCTCGCCATGCGTCGCCGTCTCGAAGCCGGCAAGCATCATCAGGCAGGTCGTCTTGCCGGAGCCGGAGGGCCCGAGCATGGTCACGAACTCCCCCGCCTCGATATCGAGGTTCAGGTTTTTGACGACGAGCGTCTCGCCGTCATAGCTTTTCTGCACGTTGCGAAAACGAACAAACGGGTCGGAACCGTCCAACATTCTATCCCTGTCCAGCAAGTCTTGGGGGTGTGCTCAAAATCGACTCAGACCTAAACACGGCGAGGCGGGGGAAGGCAAGAACCTTATGGTCACAGCCCTGCGCGTTTTTCTGCATCATCTGAGCCACATAGGCCACGCCCGAAAGGCGCGTTTCAAGCGTGTTGACGCGGCCGCCCAAACCTATTAAGCGCAGGTTTCAACGGCACCCTTCATGGTGGTGCGCAAATGTTACTGGGAAAGACAGGAAGATGGCCGCAGACGAACTGATCCACGTGACCCGCTGGCACAATGGCGAAAAGACCTTCTCGCCCTTCTCCGATGGTGAAATGGCGCGCCGCCGCGACGCGATGCAGGCGCTGATGGATGAGGCCGGCATCGATGCCTGCCTGTTCACCTCCTATCACAATATCTGCTATTTCTCCGGCTTCCTCTATTGCAAGTTCGGTCGCCGCTACGGCGCGGTGCTGAACCGCGACGGCGTGACCACCGTTTCGGCGGCGATCGATGGCGGCCAGCCCTGGCGGCGGTC
>JBMHCH010000153.1:0-4991 GCA_049890015.1 Puniceispirillaceae bacterium (SeqCode) | reverse complement strand
GCCGGCACCGCGCCAAGTGTCGCGCCGACAACCGGCTCGGCAACGAACGCCATCACGGTTTCCGGACCCAGCCGCAGGATCTCGGCCTCGAGCTCATCCGCCACGCGAAGCGCAAAGGCTGTCTCATCCTCGCCGTCGCGCATCTCGCGATAGGCGTAGCAGGGGGCGATGTGGCTGGTTTCCATCAGGATCGGGTCATAGAGCTGTCGGCGCCAGGCATTGCCGCCGGCCGCCAGCGCGCCAAGGGTATTGCCGTGATAGCTCTGCCGTCGGGCAATCACATGGCGGCGGGAGGATTCGCCGATCTCGACAAAATACTGCCGCGCAAGCTTCAGCGCCGCCTCGACAGCCTCCGACCCGCCTGACACGAAATAGACATGCTCAAGGCTCTCCGGGGCATGACGTGCCAGCAGGGTGGCAAGCGCCTCGGCAGGCTCGGAGGTGAAGAAGCCGGTATGCGCGAAGGCGAGCTGGCCGAGCTGCGCCTTGATGGCCTCGATCACCGCCGGATGGCTGTGTCCAAGGCATGACACGGCCGCCCCGCCGGACCCGTCGAGATAGCGTTTGCCGTCGGAATCGATGATATAGCATCCCTCGCTGGCCACCGCCGTCGGGGGAGTTGCCTTCATATGGCGCGGAAACACATTGGACATGGCGGCCTATCCCCTCTCCGGCCGCATGCGGCTGCCGCCGGGGTCGAACAGAGGTCGGAATGACACCCGGCAGCCTGCCGTCTCGCCGCCGATATCGACCATGACGGCGGAGCCGTCGGCAACATCCGCGCTGGTGATCAGGGCGATCGCCACCGGACGGCCGACCCGGTAGCCGAACGCTGCCGATGTCGTCTTGCCGATGATACGCCCGCCGGCCATGACCGGCTCGTTGCCAAGCGGCACCGCGGCGACATCGTCGAAAATGAGGGATACCAGCCGCGAGGATGGCGCATCGCGCCCCTCCAGCGCGGCTTTGCCGACAAAATCCTTGTCAGCGGCAAGGGCGAAATCAAGCCCGGCCATGGCCGGGGTGACATCGGTATCAAGGTCGTGGCCATAGGCGAGGAAGCCCTTCTCGATCCGCATCGATGTCTGCGCAAGCGCCCCGACCGGAACAGCGCCGGCATCGGCAAGGGCAGCGAACAGGCGGCGCGCGTCGCCGGCGTCGCAGGTCAGTTCCCATCCCGCCTCGCCGACATAGGACAGGCGCGCGGCGCGGACGCCGACATCCGCGATCACGCCTTCTGCATGCCGGAAATAGCCGATCTCGTTCATCCAGCCCGCGCCGAGGGCGGAGGCGATGTCCGCGCTGTCGGGCCCGTTCAGCCCCAGAACCGCCAGATCGCCGGTGACGTCGGTGATGCGGACATCCGAACCGGCAGGGCAATGGGTGCGGATATGGGAAAGGTCGCGCTTCAGCGCGGCAGTGCCGACCATCAGCCGGAAATGATCCGCGGCAAGACGGAAGACGGTCAGGTCGCTTTCGATGCCGCCGGCGTCGTTCAGCATCAGCGTGTAGCAGGCGGCGCCGGCCGGCCGGTCGATGCGGTTGGTACAGATCGCCTCGAGGCAGGATAGGGCGTCGGGCCCGCGCATATCGATCTTGCCGAAGCTGGAGATTTCGGTGATGCCGGCGCGCTGATGCGCGGCCGCCACCTCGGCGCCGACCCGGTCGAACCAGTCCGGCTTGCCGAATGTCAGCACCGGCTCCTCGGTCTTGTTGAAATAGAGCGGCCTCTCGATCCCGAAGACCTGGGCGAAATGCGCCCCGTGCGCGACCCATTCATCATGCAGCGGCAGGGTGCGTAGATTCCGCGCCGTACCCCATTGCCGTCCGGGGTAGGAAATTTCGTAATGCTTGCCGAGCACCTCGGGGACGCGGGCTGCCAGCGCCGCCGCGCTGTTCACCGACGCGTCGAACCGTTTCGGGTCGGCCTCGTGAAGATCGGCCGGCGGCGCACCATGCTGGATGGCATGGGCCAGCGCCATGCCGGCACCGCCGCCTGTGGCGACGCCGACCGAATTCATTCCGCACCCAAGGAACAGCCCACGGGTCTCCGCCGTCTCGCCAAGAAGGAAACTGCCGTCGGGTGTGAAGCTTTCCGGCCCGTTCAGCAGCATCTTCACCTCGGCATGCTCGAGGCAAGGAAGCCGGTGAAGCGCGTTATGCATCATCGGCTCGAAATGGTCCCAATCCTCGGGAAGAAGCTGGAAGGCGAAATCGGTGCCGATCCGTTCCGGATCGATCGGCTTTCCCATCGGCTCGAAACAGCCAACAAGAATCCCGCCGGAATCATCGCGGATGTAAAGATGACCGTCATGGTCGGACAGGGTTGGCAGATTGCCCTCGGCCCCCGGCACCGGCTTGGTCAGCAGATAGAAATGCTCGCACGGCCAGGCCGGCACCTCGGCACCGGCCATGGCGGCGGCCTCGCGGCTCCACAGGCCTGTGCACAGCGCGACAGCGTCGCATCTGATTGTGCCGCGAGCGGTCTCTACCCCGGTGACCCGGCCGCCCGCTGTCAGAATGCCGGTAACGCCTGTATCCTCGAAGATGCGCGCCCCGCCTGCCCGCGCGCCCTTCACCAGCGCCGCGCACAGATCGGACGGTCTGACCCGGCCATCATCCGGCGACCAGACAGCGCCAACCACGTCATCGGCATTCATCAGCGGCCAGCGTTCAGCCGCCTCGCCGGCGGAAATGGTGTCGGCGCGCATGCCGAACAGCCCGGCCAGCGCCGCCTGCCGCCGGACATGGATCATCCGGTCCTCGCTTGTCGCGATCGACAGCGATCCCTTGTTGATCCAGCCGACCTGCTGGCCGGTTTCTTCTTCCAGCCGCGAATAGAGGCCGATGGAATAGCGGACGAGATCGGTCATGTTGCGGGTGGAGCGCAGGGCGCGCACCTGCGCCGCCGAATGCCAGGTCGTCCCGGACGTCAGCTTGTTGCGCTCAAGCAGGACGGCGTCACCCACCCCGTCCCGTGCCAGATGATAGAGGGTCGAACATCCCATCACGCCACCGCCGATGACGACGACGGAGGCCTGCTCCGGAAGCCGATCCTGCTGTGCATCCATCTCCAGATGTTCCCCTGTCCGCAGCGTCCGCGCGTTTTCAGATCCCTTTTCAGCAATAATGTAACATTTGAAACAAATCAACAATGCTGTTATGTTTGTTTCAAATGTCAATGTCAGGTCGCCGATGAATATCAAGGACATGATCGAGGAACGCGCGGACAGCCTGTCGCCGCAGCTGCGGCAGGCGGCCGATTTTGTCGCGGCCAATCCGATCGAGGTGTCCTTCCGCTCGATGCGCTACATCGCGGGCAAGACCGGGCTCGCCCCCCCGACCTTCAGCCGCCTTGCCAGGTCTCTGGGCTTTGACAGCTACGAGTCGCTGAAGGATGCCTGCCGCCTCGCCGCCAAGGACACCTACAGCGGATACCATGACCGCGCAGAGGCGTTGCGCGTCGGCCATGCCGCCGGCGACGACAGCGCGGCCTTTCATGTCGCCTATGGCCAGCAGTCGATGCGCAATATCAACGAGACGATGGTGAACACCGGTCCGGCCGTGATCGAGAGGGTCGCGCAGCTGGCGCTCGGCGCGCGGCGTGTCTTCATCAACGCGCAGATGGGCCAGCGCCATATCGGGTCCTATGCCGGATATGTCGCCTCGCTTGCGTTCGACAACTGGGACGTTCTGGGGGTTGAGCCTTCCAGCATCGCCAGCCAGGTGCGCCGCCTCGGCACCGAGGACGTGATGATCTGCCTGAGCGTGATGCCCTATGCGACGGCCACTCTTTCGCTTGCGACAGCCGGGCGCGAGGCAGGTTGCCGGATCGTTGCCATCACCGACAGCCCCGAATCACCGCTTTCCGCGATTTCTGACGAGACCCTTCTTGCGGCCACGGCGAACCAGCATTTCTTTGCCTCGCAGATCGGCGCTCTGTATCTGCTTGAGGCGATTATCGGCCTGATGGTTGCCAAGTCGGGCGAGACCATCCAAGCTAACCTTCAAAAAACTGAATTATTCTCCAGACTCCAAGGGGAATATACCGAGCGGCCCCAGGCCGCCAATCACGACACCAAGGGAGGGTGATTTCATGATGAAGAAACTTATGGCCACAGCTCTGGCAGGCGCCTTTGCACTGGCACCGATGGCTGCGTCCGCGGACGGCCACGCCTGTTCCAACGATGTATGGAACAAGGTCATGTCGCGCGGCAAGATCGTGGTCGGCGTGAAGGCCGACTACAAGCCCTGGGGCTTCCGTGACACCAGCGGCGATATTGTCGGCATGGAAATCGACATGGCAAAGGATGTCGCCGCGAAAATGGGCGTCGATATCGAGCTTGTCGCCGTGCAGTCCTCGAACCGCATGCAGTTCCTCGAGCAGGGCAAGATCGACCTGATGATCGCCACCATGTCGGACCGCAAGGACCGCCGCGAGATCGTCGGCATCGTCGGCCCGAACTACTACACCTCGGGCACCAACATCATGTCGCCGAAGGCGCTTGGCCTAAAGAACTGGGAAGACCTTCGCGGCAAGCCGGTCTGCGGCAAGCAGGGAGCCTTCTACAACCAGATCGTGGAAGAGCGGTACGGCGCCAAGATCATCGCCTTCACCGGCAATGCCGAGGCCAAGCAGGCGCTTCGCGACAAGAAGTGTATCGCCTGGGTCTATGACGACAGCTCCATCGGGTCCGATCTCAGCTCCGGCGAGTGGGACGAGTTCGAGATGCCGCTGAATTCCGAGGATGACAACCCGTGGGCACTGGCCGTTCCGTCGAAGGAGCGCAACTGCGTCTTTGGCCGTTTCATGGCCGGCATGCAGTACCAGTGGCACCAGGACGGGTCGCTGATCGCCCTCGAGAAGAAGTGGGGCATCAAGCCGACGCAGTATCTGGTCGACTACCAGGCGCGGATGAAGGACTGGCTGGCTGACTAAGCCGCCGCGCAACAATGACGCCCCGCTGGCATGGCCGGCGGGGCGGATTACG
>JBMHCH010000152.1:0-7217 GCA_049890015.1 Puniceispirillaceae bacterium (SeqCode) | reverse complement strand
CTAATTCCATGACACAGGTGATCGAAGAATTCGCGAACATCGCAGCCGGTATCGTCGGCGGCGTCATCAAATCCATCCCCGAGCCAGGCACCCAGCCCTACTGGATCATGCTTGGAACGCTATTGGCTTTGCTGGCTCTTCTGATGATCTGGCTTCTGCTTCGCCTCCGCCGGGCCAGGCTCGCCAGACAGGCTGATGCCGCCTTTGCCCCGGAGGTGACATTCGATGACATCAGCGCGCAGGCGGCGGCCGACCAACAGGCAAGTGCCGATCCGGACATTGGCAAGGATGCGCCGCTGGCGCCGTCTCCATCAACGGCCGACAGGAACGAGGCTGCATCCTCAGTGGCAGGTCCCGTTGCCGACCCGGAGAGCACGCCGGCCTCAGGGTTCCGCTTCTTCAAGAAGAAAACAAAATCCGCAGCGCAGACGACATCGCAGACAGCGGCTCGAAGCGCGGATGATATTGACGATGATATCTATCTTCTCGGGCTGGAGCAGGAAATGCTGGCGACCAGGCAGCTGTATCTTGACGGGCTGATCACGAAGGAAGTCTACGTGACCGAAACACGCGCTCTCTATGACACGGCGCAAAGCCGGATGACCTGACAGGAGTGCCCTGACGCCTTATCGTGGGTCCAAACAAAAAGCGGCAGCCCGGGGCTGCCGCTTTGTCTTTATGGTTTCAGCGGCGCTGCCAGCTTGCGCTCGGCCAGACGCCTCTTCCCGTCAGTTCACCAGGTTCCGCCGGTCACGCTTGCGGAAGGCGGAGTGCGGCTGGTTCTCGGCGCTCGGGTCGATGACAGTTGGCGCCATGAAGATGAGCGTCTCCGACAGGTTGGTCGAGAAGGAGTCCGAGCCACCAAGCAGCGGCGACAGCGGGGCAAGATCGCCGGTTGTTCCCGGCGCGCCGGAGGTGGATGTCGCCTCCTCGTTGCGTGTCAGTCCCGCCAGCACCACGACATCGCCGGGCGCGGCCCAGAAGGTCGTGTCGATCACGTCCGAAGTCCGGTCTGAAAGCTCGTTGACATTCGCCAGCGTCACGTTGAAGCGGGTATCGGTCAGCTCAACGTCAAGCTTTACCGTGTTGTTCAGACGGTTGATGTCGACTTCCTGGATTTTCAGCTCGAACGGCGCATTGTATTCGACCGGCTGGCCGGGCACCGAATTATTGTCCGCGTCCAGGACGGCCGGGCCAGGCACGCGTGCGATCTGGTCCCGCTTGATGGTCGCATCCTGGCCTGCGGCGACCAGAATGGTGGGACTGGAGACGACGCGGCCAAGTGCGTTTGATTCAAGGAAATTCAGCAGCAGCCCAAGCTCGTCATTAGGTGAATCGAGGTCCAGAGCGAAGCTGCCGCCGGTTGTTGCGATGGCATCCGCCGCGGCGCGAGCCACCTGTGTCAGCTGAACTTCCTGATTGTTGTTGCCGCCTGCGGATGGGCTGGCCGACAGGATCGAGTCAATCTGCCGCGAGAAGTCGCGCGAGACAGTGATGATGAAGATCTCGATCAGGACCTGAAGCTCGGGAACATCGTACTGTTCCACAAGACGGACCACCAGATCATTGTCCTCACGCGTGCCGATCACAGTGATGCCCGTATCGTCGGGAAGAATGATCGGTACGCGCGGGGCCGGGTTCTCGGTGCCGCAATAGGCGGGAACCGGAACGACCGGGGCCTCGGCGTCATCCTCGTCCGCGGCAGGCGCGGCCTGGTCGGCGTCGTCACGGGTCTGCGTGAAGAAATTGTTGATCTTGCCGACAACGCCTGTGTCATTGTCGTCGCCCTCGATGATCACCGCATTGTAGATGGCAACCTTCTCGGTAAAGATTTCCTGGCGTGGCCAGACACAGCCGTCCTCCGACAGGATGTTCTTCAGATCAGGGCGCGAGGTCAGATCGTTCATTCCGGCAAGAGCCGAAAGCTCGTTCAGCCCGGCAAGCTTCGAGGCGGTCATTGAATCGAAGCTGGCCATCTGCCCGCGAAGCTCGATGGCGTTGCGGGTCATGTCGGCAATCAGGGTTGATGTGTCCTCGCCGGCCGGTGCCCTCGAGATGGATTCCATCCCGATGATGAAGCCCTCGTCATCGCCGCTCAGGAGAAGCTGGACAAAGCGCAGGATTTCGGTCACGCGGCGACGGTCATCCTCGAGACGCGCAAGCGCTTTCTTGTCCCTGAGAACGGCGTTGTAGGACTCGATCGACAGCTTTACCTGCGCCAGGCGCAGCAGGAATTCGGCCTCGGTGTAGATCTGCGCAACCTCGATGGCCGGATCATAGACGATCGACAGCCCGTACTGCTCCAGCAGCGAGTCGATAATCGCAATCGCGCTGGCCTGAACAGACATGGTCACTGTGGTTTCGAGGCCGATCACGCTTTCCGACATGGTGGCCTGCAGGCCAACAGATCCGAAAAGGAAGCTCAGGGCTTCGGGAAGCGGCATGTCACGCACCGCGAAGGCGATCTCGGGATTCTCCAGCATCTGCTTGAGAAGGGCGGTCTTTGAACTGATGGCTCCGTTCTCGCCGCCGACAAAGATAAGATCGTTGGGGATCTCGAGATAATTGTCGCCGGTGCCGGTCAGGTTGCGGCCGAAGATCGGCAGGGCGGCGGCGCCGACGCCGCTCACGGTATTGCCAAGGGCGTCCTCGATCTCTGTGTCGAGATCGCGAAGCGTTGTCAGGATCAGGTCTTCATATTCAAGACCCCTTGCCACCAGCAGGCTGGTCCGCTCGAGGCCGCGCTGGCTGGTAATGGCGAGTTGCTCGGTCTCACTCAGCTCGCGCGCCGGCGAAATCACCGTCTCGCCCGCATCTTCCTCGATCGGGTCATAGCTCAGAAGCTTGGTCAGGGTAGAGAGGAAATACTGGTCCTTGAGGCTGTCTGGCGAATGCCGGACCTGGATCAGCTTGCGTCGCGGCAGCACCTCGAAGCTCTCGGTCGCTTCCGGCTCGTCAATGCCCTTGATCGGCGCGATCACGCGTTCGGTCAGCACCTCCTTGCTTGTTTCCATCGACAGATCCGACGGCAGTCGCTCGGGGGCACCGCATCCATAAAGCAGGGCGCTGGCAAGGCATATGCTGCCAGCAACACGCGCCGCGCGAGGCAATGCAAAAGGTGAACCGGTCATTTCAGGCCTCGTAACTCAACCAGACTTAATATTCGCGAACGCTAAAATACCCGCGTTAAAATATTCGGCCAAAGGATAAAGACAAAGCCGGCAAACATGCCGAAAGGAAGCTTTGTCATTATCGACCCGCGGCCAGTTATCATCATCAGTATCCCGGCCGCGGCGCCAAGCCAGCAGGCAACAAGGAAGACCGCTGGTCCCATGACCGGACCGAGCCACGCGCCGATCGCGGCAAGCAGCCAGTAATCCCCTTCGCCAAAGCCGTTGCGCCCCCGTACCAGACGGTAGGCACCATTCACCAGAAGGGGCAGCCCGGCGGACAGAATGATGCCGGCAAGAGCCTGCGCCCCACCGACATGCCAAAGCAGCAGCCGGAAATCCGATGCGATGGCAACACACAGGCCGATGCCGCCAAAAACTGTCAGAAGAGCAGGATGGAGTGTCAGGGATTCGAGGTCGGTCAGGCAGGCGATGGCGACAAACACCAGCGCCACGCCGAAGCCAAGCGCAAGGGAGACCGGCAGCGTCGCAGCATAGGAGAGAAGCAGCACACCGCCGGCAATCTCGACGATGATATAGCGCGGCGACAGTTTCTTGCGGCAGCAGGCGGTTGCTCCCCGCTGCAGGATAAAGCCCAGCACAGGAAGATTCTCGCGCCAGCCAAGGCGCCTGCCGCAGTCCCGGCACCGCGAGGCGGCATAGATGAAGTCCTCGTCACGGACCAGCCGCATGGCGCATGCATTGGCAAAGGAACCGATACAGGTGCCAAGGCAGAAAATGAAAGCGGCAAGGATAATGATTCCCGCGGACCCGAAAGGCAGATCAAGCGACGGATGGAACAGAAAGCCGCCTCTGGTCAGGCTGGTCAGGATCGGGATGAGGGCGTCCACAGACAGAATGGTCACTGGTTGTCGAGCGCGGCCAGCTTGCTGGCGGCGGTGGTGCTGCCGGCCCCGAGGGCCTTTTCAAGCCAGCCTCGCGCGCGGCTTTCCGACAGGGGGGAGCGCTTGGCGAGATGGTAATCGGCAAGAAGCTCCATGGCCTCGGGAATGTCGCCATCGGCGGCACAGTTCAGCTCGCCGAGGATGCGCCGCAAATCGATGCCCTCATCCAGCTTGTTGCGCGCTGCAATCAGGCAGGCGCGCGGCTCAGCAGTCTTGATCGCATCGGTCAGAAAATTCGACGCCTTTGCCTTGTCAACGCCGGGGTTGGCGTCGTCGGCATAGAGAATGGCGAGCTCAAAATTCGCCTCGTTGGATCCTCGGGCGAGGGCGCGTTCGAGCCATTTCCGCGATTTGACGTAGTTCTGTGTGACGCCGATCCCGTTGCGATACATGACCCCTGTCAGTTCCGCAGCCTGCGCATGGCCGTTGCGTGCCGCCAGCAGGGCCCAGCCAAAGGCGTATGTTGCCATCTCGTCATCATCTGTGACGGATTTCCCGATCAGATAGGTGGCGATCCGATGCATGCTGTCGATGTCACCGGCATGCGCGTTCGACAGGGTGTCGCGAACAGTCTGCGGCGCGTCCGGTGCCAGTGTTGCCGCGTGCGCCGGCTGGCTGGCGCTCATCACCGCACTCATCACCAGGCAAAGAAATGCCGTACCAAGGCTCGCAACTACCTTCATCACTCAACCCGTCCCTGCACCCTGTTCGTCCCTGCACCCTGCCCATCCCATGACCCGGCCCATCCCATGACCCGGGTCATGCCTCGATCCGGCATAAGTCTCGTCCGGTCTCGGCGGGTTTGTTCATCGATTCCAAGGTAACGGATGCATAAATTAGTTACCGTTGATAATGTGCACCCGATGCACCTTTTGGTAACACCGGAATTCGGCACTGTAAGGTGGATCAATAATTGAACGCAACTGTCCGGTTTGCCCCTTCCTTGCGTGACCGGAAAAGCCATGACGTGACATTATGACGGCTGAAAACCCAATCTACGACATCCTGATCGACACGCTGAAAACACGTAAGGTGTCGGATTTCCATATGCATGGCGAACGTCCCATTCATGTGCGTGAATCGGGAGAGATCATTCCGCTGAACTTCGTGGCCACGAATGAGCTTCTTGAGGATCTTCTGCGGCGAGAGCTTGGCGAGGAGGGGTTCGAGGCGTTTGACGAGAGCGGCGATGTCGATTTTGCGATCCAGTTCCGCGGCCAGCGTTTCCGCGCCAACGGGTACAAGATGCTGCAGGGCTACGCCATGGTGCTGCGCGTCATCGTGACCGAGGTGCCGCATATCGATGCGCTTGGCCTGCCGCCGGCGGTTCACCAGGTGCTGACAAAGAAATCGGGGCTTGTCCTGGTAACCGGACAGACAGGGTCAGGCAAGTCGACCTCGCTTGCGGCGATGGTCGACAAGATCAACCGCGAGCGGAACGAAAACATCATCACGGTGGAGGACCCTGTCGAATTCGTCCATGAGAGCAAGAAGTCGATCATCACGCAGCGCGAGGTCGGGCGTGACACCAAGAGTTTCGCAAGCGCGCTGAAAGGGGCGCTCCGCCAGGACCCGGACATCATCCTCATGGGTGAGCTTCGTGACTATGAAACAGTTTCGATGGCGCTGACCGCCGCGGAAACAGGCCACCTTGTCTTCGGTACGCTGCATACGAATGGCGCGCCTGAGACAATCAACAGGATCATTGATGTGTTCCCGGCCGAGGAGCAGGCGCAGGCACGCTCGCAGCTGTCTCAGTCACTCCGGCTGGTGATGACGCAGCAACTGCTGAAACGGCGCGGCGGCGGGCGTGTTGGCGCCTTCGAGGTGATGGTCTGCATTCCGTCGGTCGCCAATCTGATCCGCGAAGCCAAGATCGTCCAGATCCAGACAGTCATGCAGACCGGCCAGCAATACGGCATGGTGACCATGGACAAGTACATCGAACTGCTCCATCAGAATAATCTGATCGAATAGATTCACGCCTCGGATGACAAGAAATGTTGATAGGACAATTTTTTGAATGATTTTTTTTTAAATTAGAGTTAATACACGCGTGTTATCCAGATGGAACGGCTCTTTTGCGGCTTTGGCCATCATTGTTAGGGGACGAAAACATGAAAAAGACAGAAGGTTTCTCGCTGATCGAACTTCTGGTCGTGGTTGCCATCATTGGCGTCCTGGCGGCAGTAGGTATCGTCGGCTACCAGCAATACATCGACAACACCAAGGCCGACGTTGCGAAAACCAACGCACAGAGCCTTGAGCGTTGGATCTCGAGCACATCGCTTGCCAGAACCGGCGGGCTGACTGTTGAGCCGGACGCCTGTGCCACCACAGTGTCTCCGTCGACAGTTCTGTCGGCCTGCTTCGACGCTTCCATGACTGCCAATTCCGAGCAGGGCCCTCTTGAGAAGTTCAAGAACCCCTACCAGTCCGCGACTTCCGCGCCGATTGTGATCTTCGGAAACAAGGGAAGCGCGCTGAGCAACAACGACAACTGTGACAACGCGACAATCCCGTTCGGTTCGGGTGGCGACGCCAATGGCGGCACGGTCAGCGGATGGCCGACCGACACGCGCGGCATCCTGGTTGTCAACCGCATCACCTCCAACGACAACATCTCGCTGACCAACAACACTCTTCAGGTCGGCTACTGCGATGGTGAGGACGACTTCCAGAGCGTGAACGACAACATCTCGTTCTAAAGATCCCGACAGGACCCGCCTCCATACCAGAGGCGGGTCTTTTTTTGGACACCACCGCAAGGCGAGTATTTGTGTTATGAGCTTCGATGTCCGGATCAGTGGTGAACATGCCAAGATCGTGCTGTCAGGCGATGTCGACCTGCAGACCACGGCTGACCTGAAAAGCGAAATTCAGAATATCAGCGGTGTCGCGCGGCTTGAAATCGAAGCCGGTGACGTCACCTATATCGATTCAAGCGGCGTCGCGGTGCTCCTTCTTGCGCGCCAGCACTGCGCCCAGAACAACATTGCTTTATCCCTTCCGACAATCAGCGACGCGGTCTTCCGCGTGCTGCAGATCGCCAAGCTCGATGTCATGCTGCCGATCGGGCAGGTGCTCAATTCCAGCGATGCCGGCCTGATGGGGCTTGGCAGTTCCGAAGGCGCGGCACCGG
>JBMHCH010000151.1:0-14294 GCA_049890015.1 Puniceispirillaceae bacterium (SeqCode) | reverse complement strand
CCGGTTGGAAATGGTTTTCAGCTGTTCCTGCACCTGATTGCCATACCAGCTGGCGGACCGCAGATGACGGATGGTAGTCTCGCCTTCCGGCACCGACATGCCGCCAGCCATTTCGGCCAGCTGGTCGCGGACATTAGCCGCACGGTCAAGTTCGTCCTGGAGGGTCTTCACCGCTTTGGTCTTGCGAACAAGCGCCACCTTCTGCTTCAGCGCGAAGCGATGGAACAGACTCTTGCCGCCGGCCATGATCAGCCGCCCATCAACGAGACAAGCGCGTTGCGACTGGCACCGAACTCGGCCTTGTCAGCGCCATTCTGCTGGATCAATTCCATCAGCTGCGGCCAGATGCCGACGGCAAGGTCGAGATCCGGATCCTGGCCCGGCGTATAGCCGCCCATGAGGATCAGGTCACGGTTCTCCAGATAGAGCGACACCAACCGGCGGAACTTCTGCGCCGCCTCGATCTGTGCGCCATCGGCAATGTCGTTCATCACACGGCTTACCGACAAAGGCACATCGATCGCCGGATAGATGCCCATCTGCGCCTGCTGGCGCGACAACAGGATATGACCGTCAAGAATGGCCCGTGCCGTATCAACCACCGGGTCGTTCGGATCGTCGCCATCGGCAAGTACCGTATAGATCGAGGTGATGGTCCCCTTGCCAGCGGCGCCGCTTCCGGTGCGCTCGATCAGTCGCGGGATCATCGATACCACCGACGGCGGATAGCCCTTTGCTGTCGGCTGTTCGCCGAGTGCTAGGCCGATCTCGCGGCGGGCATGCGCGACGCGGGTCAGCGAGTCCATGATCAAAAGCACATCCTTGCCCTGATCACGGTAATATTCGGCAATGGCGGTGGCACGCTCGGCGCCGCGGATTCGCAAAAGCGGCGAGCGATCCGCCGGCACCGCGACAATAGTGGTGCGAGATTTTGAGTCCTGGTCGAGAACTGTTTTCGCGAATTCACCGACCTCACGGCCCCGCTCACCGATCATTCCAACAACGACGACATCAGCGGTGGTGAAGCGGCTCATCATGCCAAGAAGCACCGACTTGCCGACCCCCGATCCGGCAATGATACCAATCCGCTGGCCCTTGCCCACGGTCAACAGCGCGTTGATGGCACGCACCCCGACATCAAGCGGCTTGTCCACCGGCTTGCGGCTCAGTGGATTGATCTCACGTCCCATCAACGGCCAGCTGTCATCAAGGCGAAGCGCACCGCCACCGTCAATCGTGTTGCCAAGCGCATCGGTAATCCGCCCGAGAAGAGCATCACCGACAGGCACTTCCGTTCCGTCATCGGCCAGCGTGACGCGGGCGCCGACGCGGATGCGGGCGCCAAACTGATGCAGCGATAGCAGATTGTTGCCGTTGTTGAAGCCGATCAGCTCGGCAATTGCAGGCTCGTCATCATCGGTCTCGACATGACAAAGTGATCCAATATTAGCAGGAAATCCACCACATTCGATCATCTGGCCGTCAAACCGGCTGACATGGCCAAACATCGATAGCTGACGCGGACGTGCGGCATGATCGATATCGGCAATTAACGCGTTTGACAAATCAGACATCCTGATCGCCGTCCTGAGGCTCTGCTGTGTCAGACGCAGCCGGATCAGCATCCGTCTTCGATCTTGGCGCATTCGCGGCCTCTGTGACGTCAGCAGCCTCCGTAGCTTCCGTGGCGTCGGCGGCCTGCACGGCAGCAGCCTCGGCATCTGTCACTGCGTCCTCACCCATATTGTCCGAGGCTGTCTCACTGGCGTTCTCGGCGGCAACCTCGGACGGCACGATGATGTCGTCGATGCCGATTGTGCCAACCGTCACCGACAGATCGCCATGTGCCAATGACTCATCGGCAACGAAATTGCAGTGGCGAAGCTTTTCACGGGTGTCCGCAAGGGGCTGTATGCTAGTCAGGTCAGCCGGATTCAACCTAATCGACGGCTGTCCGGATACCGTTCGGATCGTGGCAAGAAGCGCCTCGATCCGGTCAGCAAAACTGTCAGGCTGCGCAGCAATGGCCTGTCCGGCGCGTTCGCTGGCGAGGCGAAGGATGGCCTTATTGATCGAGGCCGAAATGGCATCGCTGTCAACGGCGGTCAGATCGGCAAGCCGGGATGTGGCTGCTTCAAAGGCCTGGATCACGCGCTCAAGCTGCGCTGACGCTTCAGCCCGGCCAGCAGCCCGGCCTTCTTCCATGCCTGTCACCTTGCCTTCGTCAAAGCCCGCGCGGCGGCCTTCTTCGAAACCTTCGGCTCGGCCAGCCTCAAAATCAACCTGCGATGTGGAGGACGGCGCATCTTGTGCAGCCTCACCCTCGAAACCCTCTGCGTCACCCGTCGTCTCACCGGCGGCATCAGGCGACGCATCCAGCGCGCTGGCTTGATCTGTGGTTGGCTGCTCCGCAGCAGCATCCTCACCTGCCTCATCGGCAGGATCAGCATCAGCCTCAGCAGAATCGGTCACTGCTTCGTCGATGACGGCTCCGGCGGCCACTGCCGTGTGAAGCTCGCTTTCGCGGCGGCGCTGCGCGGCCATGGCAATGGACACAAGCGAGCGAGGCTCGAACGCTTCCACGGTCTTTACCGGCACGCGCTCGCTTCGCTGGTAGCTGGCATCGTTTGAAAGCTGGACGAGGCGCTGGATTTCTGCATCCTCGAGTTTGCCAGACGGGGCATTCTCCTGGATAGCGGCGTCCAACTCTTCGTGCAGCCTGTCCTGATGTGCGTTGCCGGATGACATCTCTCAGTCGCTCCCGTGATCAGACAAAATCGTCGCCGCCGCGGCCGGCAAGAACAATCGAACCTTCGTCCGACATGCGGCGCGCCACATTGATAATCCGCTTCTGTGCTTCCTGAACCTCAGTCAGGCGGACTGGGCCAAGGGCTTCCATCTCGTCCTGAAGATTGGCCGCCGCACGCGACGACATGCAGCTGAACAGCTTTTCGCGAAGCGGCTCGTCAGCGCCCTTCAGCGCAAGCACGAGATCCTCGGTATCGACGCTTCGCAGCAGGGTCTGCAGCGATTTATCGTCCGACATGATCAAGTTATCGAAGACGAACATGCTTTCCTGGATAGCGATCATCAGATCTTCGTCATCATCCTTCCGCGCGTTCATGATGCGGGCTTCCATCGCCTGTTTGGTGAAATTCATGATTTTCGCCGCCGCGTTCACGCCACCAACCTGCGAGGCCCGCAGCGAGGTGTTCGCCTTGAACTTGCGTTGCATGACCGTCTCAAGCTCGCGAAGCGCTTCCGGCTGAACCGTCTGCAGAGTCGCTATGCGAGCGATGACATCCGCCTGCTGCTCTTCGGGAAGCTGGCCCAGAACATCGGCGCCAAGGCCGAAATCAAGATAAGAGATGACAAGTGCAATGATCTGCGGATGCTCGTCGAGAATTAGCTCGGCGATCGAACGGGCATCCATCCAGTCCAGAATTTCGATTGGACGTTCGGTGCTTGACGGGGTGATCCGACTGAGGACCGACTCTGCCTTGTCCTCACCGAGGGCGCGGGTCATGACATTGCGGATATAGTTGCCGGCACCAAGACCAAGGCTTGTCTGCTCCTTGATGATAGCCAGAAATTCATCGAGGACCTTGTTGACTGTATCTTGGTCAAGGCCCTGCACCGAATACATAGCAGTGCCGAGATGCTGCACCTCGCGTGGCGAAAGGTTGCGCAAGATCTCTGAGGCCTCATCTTCACCAATCAGCATCATCAGGATCGCTGATTTCTGCGTGCCGGTAAGATTGTCGAAAACGGATTCGTCGGAATCGTCTCTGTTTTGCGGTTCTGCCATAACAACCTCAATAACCTTCACTCTGCTCGCCGGGTCATTGCCAGCTTAGACAGTGTCCATATCCTTTTGCATCATCGTCTTGAAGACGTTCGATACACGGCCTGCCTCATCGGAAACAATCATTCGGATTACTGCTACCTTGTCATCATAAGTGTTGGCGGTATCCAGCATCTCCGGCGAGATAGCAGCCTTCTTCGGCTTCAGCTTCGCCTTGATATCCTCAAGCGATTCGCCTTCCTGAATCTCGACCGTATCAAGATCGACATCGTCATCCATGGCGACTACAGCTTCGCCTGGGCCGCCCTGGGCAGCCGGAACCATGATGCGGTTGATCAGCGGACGGATCACACCAAGGACAACCACAGCCATGATCAGGATGGTAAGACCCTGACGCATGATGGTGACCGCCCAGTCCATATCGTACCATGGCTTCTTGATACCTTCGAGTGACGAGACAAAGGTCGAGCTGGTTACTGTCAAGCTGTCACCACGGTCGGCATCTATTCCGATGGCGTTGGCCACAAGCGCTTCGATCTCGTCGAGCTTTTCCTTGGGAATTTCCTGCACTTCGGTCAAACCGGTCTCGGCATTGACCACCTCCATCTCGCGGACCAGGACAGCGGCCTGTATACCGGTGATCTGGCTCGAAGGACGTTGTGTGGTCGAAACGGTGCGGCTGACCTCATAATTGCGGGTCTCACTTGTCGAACGTGCCTTCGCCGCATCCGGGTCGCTGTTGTCAGAAGATTGCTGCGTATCAATTTCAGTTTGCGTTGGGGCGCGGTTGCTTGTGGCACCTGGCACACCTTTGGCAATGATTTCAGAAGATGACTCCGAGCTGCGCTGTTCGCTGCGGAGGGCGTTGCCGTTCGGGTCCATCATCTCCTCTGTGATCTCACTACGAGTGAAATCAATATCCAAATTAACCTGCGCGGTTACATTGCCGGCACCGACAATTGGGCTGACAAGTGCAATCACTCGGTTACGATAAATATCCTCAAGACGAATGCGATGCTCGAGTTGTGCGTCAGACATCATACCAGCACTGTCCTGTGGCGGGCGGGATAGCAGATTGCCATACTGGTCGACGACAGTGACGTCATTCTTTGCCATGAATGGCACTGAGGAAGAAACGAGATGCACGATAGCATCGACCTGTTGCCGCGACAGTGAGCGTCCGTTTTCCATCTGCACAAAAACTGATGCAGTCGGAGGTGTGGAAGCGCGCGCAAATACAGATTTCTCAGGAATCGCAAGGTGAACACGTGCCGTAACAAGACCTTCGATTTCACTGATTGAGCGAGCCAGTTCAATTTCCTGTGTCTGTTTTAGGCGTACTTGCTCAACTGAACGGCTGGAGCCCATCGGTATATCAGCGAGCGAATCATACCCGTCCGGAATGGATGCCGGCAGACCCTGCGCCGCCAGCGTTATGCGCGAACTGTGATAATCACGGACCGGCACGATCACGTCGCCAGTTGTCGGATCCAGCCCCACATCGACACCGGCATTCTTTAGCGCGTCGATCACGCGCGCCTTCTCCGCTTCAGGAAGCGAGGCATAGAGCGTTGTGCGCTCGGGCTGCTGCGAGGCAACAAAGAACCCGATGGCGACAATCGCCACGATTATGCCGGCGACGGCAGGCAGCACCTGGCGCAGGCTCTGACCACCGGTCACCCTATAGAGTACGGCCATCGGACCAGTCGTCGGAATTGTGCTGACCTGGGTGGCAGGCTCGTCACTCTGACCCGCTGCTGCCGGATCCATCACTGTCGTTGCTTCTGCCATCGGTTCGTTTCCCGTGCTTGCTAAGCGTTACGATAAGGTGCCAGTTCTGTCAGACCGGCATGTTCATAATGTCCTTGTAGGCGCTGAGCACCTTGTTACGGACATTCAGGGTGAGTTGGAAGCCAAGCGACGATACCTGTTGGTTGATCATCACTTTGCTGATGTCGTTCTCCATGCCCATTTCATAGGCCTTGACCAGACCAGCTGTCTTGTTTTGCGCCGCCGCGACTTGATCGATGGCATTGGTGATACGGTCACCAAAGCCCTCTGATGGCTGCTTCTGCGTTTCCAGCGCTTCCTGGGCGCGTTTGAGCACCTGCGCATGCGAGGTGCCAATGCTGCTGCCAATGGGTCCGATTGTGCTCATCTCACTCTACCTTTCAAATGTCACTCAGGCCTGCGCCGCGCTCTGACGGAAGGCGTCGACCATTGTTCTCTGCGGTCCCTCGCCAACAGTCTGGAGCGCATTGTCAATCAGGATGTCAGACGCGGTAATGACCCCGTCCTCGGCAAGAACAAGCGCGCGCTGCAAGACATTCTCCAGCTCGCGAACATTGCCCGGCCAGCTATAGCCACGAAGCGACTTGATTGCGCCTTGGTCAAGCCAGGGCATGCTGGCCGCGTCCTTCACATGACGTTCAAGAAGGAAAGTCGCCACCGGTACGATGTCATCGATCCGCGCGGCAAGTGCGACAGTGTTGAGTGGAAACACATTCAGGCGGTAATATAGGTCTTCGCGGAAATTGCCAGCGTGGATTTCCTCAGCCATGTTGCGGTTAGTGGTCGCCACTACGCGCACATCCACCGGGATGTCTGTTTGTGATCCAATAGGAGTGACAGCTTTTTCCTGAAGCGCACGCAGAAGCTTGGCCTGAAGCGCCATCGGCATCTCCGAGATTTCGTCAAGGAGCAGCGTGCCGCCATCGGCAGCACGGAATATACCCTTGTTCGCAGTCGAGGCGCCGGTAAAGGCACCCTTTTCGTGACCAAACAGGATCGCTTCAAGCATATTATCCGGAATGGCAGCGCAGTTCACCGCAACGAACGGCGCATCGGCGCGCTCAGAATGATTATGGATAAAGCGGGCCAGAACTTCCTTGCCAGTGCCGGTCGGCCCATTGACAAAGACGGTGACATCGGTTTTGGCGACACGGCGCGCCAGCCCCAGAAGGTCACGGCTGATCTGGTCACCACAGGCGACGGTTCGCTCGTCCGACAGAAGTGTGGCGGCCAACTGCAAGCCGTAATGATCAGCGGCGGCGCATGCGGGGACAACCGGGAGCGCCAGACGGATGAGCTTTCCGCCGAGAGCCTCAGTGACCGCGAATGCGCTCGCATCTTCCTCGATAATCATCATCCGGCCAGCCCGGGAGGCGCGCCCGCGCGCCACAGCGGCGTCCTCGCCACCAACCGACGCTTCAAAGGCGGCGCTGCACACATAGGTGGTCGATTTCATGTCGCCAGAAGCCTCGCTTCCGGCTTCGCTGACCGACAATAGCCGATCAATCAGAAGCTCGGCCAGCATCGGCGCGGCTTTGAATTGGTCATGTTCAAGGCTAATGGTGCTCATCTTTTTTGCCTCAAGCAGAGTTTTCCCTGACCTTGCAAAGGCAAGAACCCTGCCAGCACCCAGGCAACACAAAAAAAACGTATAAAAAAATCGTTATCTTTTTGAATTTATTATGTTTAATTTTCTATAATTTTTGAAAGAACTTGTCCCTTTCAGGTGCTGCAAAGCACCGCTATCACCAATTTTGTCAACATTCCGCCAGCTAATGTGGCGTGCTTCTTTACCTGCATCAAAATTTTGACAAGCTGGGCGTGATCTCGCTATCGTTATCCAAAATATTGACGGCTATCGTTTGTATCGCTGTTTTAGTGGGTGAGTACTGTGTCGAGCAACCCGATAGACGACATCATCATTGGCCAGTCTGCGCCGGCCAAGGAACTTAAGAAATTGATCGAAGTTGTTGCCGAGGCGCCGACAAGCGTTCTGGTGCTTGGCGAGACCGGCACCGGCAAGGAACTTGTGGCGCGTGCCATTCATTCGGCGTCCGGGCGCGGCGGCAGGTTGGTTTCAGTCAATTGCGCAGCAATCCCCTCAGAATTGCTGGAGTCGGAGATTTTTGGGCATGAAAAAGGTGCCTTCACCGGCGCGGATAAGCCGCGAGAGGGGCGTGTCGAGCTGGCTCAGGGCGGCACCCTCTTCCTTGACGAAATCGGCGATATGCCGCTGCCGTTGCAGACAAAGCTTCTGCGGGTTCTGGAAAACCGCACCGTCCAGCGGGTTGGCGGCAATGACGAGATCGAGGTTGATTTCCCGCTTGTCTGCGCCACCCATCAGGATATCCAGGCGCGCGTCGATGACGGCGCCTTCCGCGCCGACCTCTATTACCGGATCAATGTCTTTCCGATCCAAGTGCCAACCCTCGCCGAACGGCAGGTGGACATCCCGATGATCGCCAGCGGCATTCTAGCTCAGCTGGCCGAGGGACGGGACGGGTCGGTGCCGGATATGGATGACAGCGCGATGACGGAACTGTCGCGTTATCCATGGCCGGGGAATGTGCGCGAGCTTCGCAATGTTCTGGAGCGCGCGATGGTAATGTTCCCGCAACAGGCAGTGACCGGCACCCAGGTGCGCGAGAACCTGCTGCGCATGAAGGCCCCGGACCGCGCCGAGGAAATGGACGCACTATGGGAGGCCTCGCAAGGGTTGAGCGGGATCGATCTGGCGCAGGAGGCCGGCGAGCCTCCCTTGCCGCATCCGGCACATTACGCCGACTGGTTCAGCTATTTCGACAATATCGACCTTCGCCGCCACCTGCGCGACATTGAGGTGGTGCTGATCGAGGCAGCGCTGGAGAAATCGGACGGCATGGTCAGTCAGGCGGCAGAGGCGCTGAAGCTGCGCCGCACCACGCTGATCGAGAAAATGAAAAAACTGATGATCGAGCGACCCCCTTCCACAAAGCAAGGGTGAGCCCAGCAGGACCGGCAAACAGCCTATACGAGGATAGCGATCCTATTGCGGGCGACTGGCGCGATATCCGTTCAACTGCCGCATCTTGCGGCCAGCCTGACGATGAATGCGCCCCATTTCAGTGGTGATCTGCGTAATGGCACGCGCGTTATCGGCCGCGCACCGCTCCAGGGTGTCGAAGAACATCTTGTCGCCGTCCGGCATCGCCGTGCTGGCAAAATCATGCAGCATTTGCCGCCGCGCGCTATCAATGCGCCGCGCCCGGTCAAAATCATGCATTTCCAGAGCACTCTCGATATGCGCGTTCAATTCGTTGAACTGCGCCAGAAACTCATCTTTGCTAGTTTGAACTTTCATCCTCATCGCCTCGCAACTCCTAGCCCACATTCCGGATTTTGGCCTTCGGGTCCATAATGGACCAGGCCTCTCTTATTTCAGAGACAGCGCTGATTGCGACCTGCGTGCCATCGGTTTCACCAGTTTGCGACGAGTTGAGCAGCTGCACACGTGCATATTCGTAAAGCCTGAACAGGTTATCTGCGATCTCACCGCCCTCGTCGAAATTGAGGCAGGACTGGAGCCCGTAAAGTATGGTGAGGGAGCGGGTAAGATGGTCACTTTTGCGCGCTTCGTCGCTGTCGCTCTCGCCAACGAGGTTCACGTAGCTCCGCATGGCGCGGAGAAGCTCATCAAGAAGAATCATGATAAGCGCCTGAGGATCGTCCGATTCGACGACAGCCTCACGGTTAGCATTCTTGTAAGCATTTAAGATTTTCTTGGTCGCCATCTTGTTTTTTACTCACGATTTCAGTTGCCTAGCCATGAACACCTGACATGGGGTGGACGCGTCGGAGAAAGCTGGTACTGTTTTTGCATGTTGACTGGATTTACACCCGCATCAGCTCCCCTCGCTGCCGCTCCTGCGCCCAGCGATTTGGGCACCACGCCCGCCCATTCCCTTGCAAGTGTTGTGCCAACGAACCGGCAGACACACAGCGGGGTTTTTGCGGTCCCGTTCGCGGATCGGAACAGGAAGGATTATCAGCGGCGCCCGATGACGATTTCGAGCCCGAGGCTGGCACCTTCGACGATTTCAACCGAGCGGGCGCTTGAAGCGCGAAGCCTGATGATGCCTGAGTTCAGCCATAATGTTCTCGCCACGCGGATGCTGCGTATTTCCAATCTTCACAGTGAAATGCCGCGCTTCCGGAACCAGCTCGACATCCTCGCCTGACCGCACCCCACCACCTTGCGAGCTTTGAGCCCGGGGTTAACCTTTGGCGCGGGTCAGGTACGCTCGAGATCGGCAACGCGGTGCTGAAGGCTGAGATACAGCTGGAACAGATCCGCCTCGGTCACCACCCCCACCATTGTTCCTTCCGACCGGTTGATCACCGGGATGCTTTCGCCGACAAAGTCACTCGCCACTTCGATTGCCTGCTGCAGCGAGGCGTCATGCTTGATCGAGATTGGCGCGCTGTCGGCAAGCGGTAGCACGGGCGCCCCATCCTTCTGTGACAACAATTGATGGAGACGCAGCTTGCCGTGGAATCTGGAGTTGCCGTCAATCAGATAGGCTTCTGTCACCTCCGCCCTTCCAAGCTCCCGGATCGCAGAGCGCACATCCGCATCCGGCGAAATGTGGCAGAAATTGCCATCAACCACCGAATGGACCGGCGTTTCTGTCATTTCGATATGCCCGCGCCCCTGGGATACATCAATACCGAGGTCAAGCAGCTGCCTGTCAAAGAAGGAGTGACCGAAGACCAGGTTTGTGACCATGATCGACGCCACCACACTGATCATCGCGACAAGCGCAAAATCGTAATTCATGGTGAGTTCGAGAATGATCAGGACGCCGGCGACCGGCGCGCCGATCACCGCGCTGGCCACCGCGGCCATGCCGCAGATGCTGAGCGCTGTCATCGAACCGAACCCCATCATGCCGACCATGATCTGGCCCATCACAGCCCCTGCGGCCGCGCCGACAAACAGCGCGGGCGAAAAGACGCCGCCGAAGAGACCGAATCCTATGCACAGGGCCGTCAGCAGAAGCTTGGCAACAAGCAGCACCATCAGATAGGCCGGGTCGAAGCCACCATCCAGCATCGACGCAAGGGCCGAGGTTCCCAGCCCCAGGACCTCTGGAATAAACATGCCGACCACCCCGGTACCAATGGCCGCTGTCAGCAACAGGCGGGTCGGAGACCAGCCTGACCTGGCAGCGAACCCGGCGCTATACCTGATCGCCAGCATGAACAGGACGGCCAGAAGGCCGAAGACAGGCCCGGCCACCAGTGCCGGCGGCAGCATATGGCCCAGATTGATGCTGACTGCCGACAGATCAAAGATATGGGCCGAGCCGAAAACGGCGTCGCTGAACCACACAGACGACACGCTGGCAATGGCGATCGGCGCAATCGCCCGCATGGAAAAATGCCGGAGAACAGCCTCATGCGCGAAGACGATCCCGGCAATCGGTGCGTTGAACCCGGCGGCGATGGCACCAGCCACCCCACAACCAATGAATATGTCGGTGCTCAGCACGCCGCCTGTGGCCTGCCGCAGAAAGCTTCCCATCGTCGCGCCAAAATGCACTAGCGGTCCGTACTGGCCGACAGACGCACCGCCACTCGCCGAGATGAAAGCAGCCAGGGTTGATCCGAAGCCGGATTTCACATCAAGTTCATTATCGCTGCGATGCGCCGCATGGATAGCATCCGCCGGGCCGTGCCATCGCTTGATCCCGAACACACGCCGAACCACAAGAATGGCGGCAGCGGCGACAAGAAGGCTGACAACAGGTGCGAAGGAAACAGGAAGGTCGCCAAATCGCAGCAACTCCGACACCTGCCCCTCGCGAAGGGATGACAGCGCCTTGACCCCAAGGACAAACCCATTCGACACAATCGCCATGACAAGGCCAAAACCAAGCCCGGTAACGGTTCCAACCGCAATGGACCTGAGCAGGGGCGCGACAGCTCCCGCCTTTTCACTGTCCGGACTGATGCCGCCGCCGGCGCTCATGCCTTATCCTGGAGGGATCCAAAAATGATCGGCTTGGATCGTGATCTACACATCTCAACCTCTAAACAACTAAACAGTAATATGAATTTTGCGCCTTGGCACCCAAATTGTCTGAAACGGCATAAAATTTGCAGACCTGTGCCGTTAACACTTCGTTGGATATCCGTAGTTCTGGTAGGCAAACATGGCCGTTGATTATCTGAGTGCGCTGAATGTGGGAAGCGGGCTCAACACCACTGAAATCATCGACGCGCTGGTCGAAGCCGAGCGTGCGCCGAAGGCGAGTGAGATCGACTCGGCCAAGGAAAAGCGCACCGTTGAGATTTCCAGCCTTGGCCAGATCAAACAGGGCTTTGAGACCTTTGATACCGGCCTCGCACCGGTTGAGGAGATCACCGGTCTGTCCGCAGCGTCAAGCGGGTCGGCCATCGATGTGCAAATCAGCGACGCGAAACTGGCAACAAGCTTCAGCCATTCCATGGAAGTCACCACGGTTGCCGCTGGCCAGACCCTTGTATTCGACGGTTATTCCAGCGAAACAGCCTCTACGGGCACCGGCACCCTCACCTTTTCCTTCGGCACCTGGAACAGCGACAACTCATTTACCGCCAACAGCGATCGCAGCGATGTCGATGTCACGCTGGCAACCGGCGCCGGCACCCTTGCCGATCTGAGGGACGGCATCAACAGCGCCGACATGGACGTGACCGCCTCGATCCTGAAGACCGGGGATTCGACCTATGCGCTGGTGCTTAAGGCACGCGAGGGCGCGGCTCACGCCATGCGCATTACCGCGACGGAGGATCCCGGCGCGGCCGGATTGAACAATTTCGCCTATTCCACGCCGGACAGTTCCGTGCAGACGATCGCGGCCGCAGACGCCAAGTTCGTTATGGATGGCGTGACCATCACGCGCGAGACAAACGAGGTGACCGACCTCATCAAGGGCGTGACCCTCACCGTCAAATCGACGACAAGCGCGGCGGAAACCATTTCCGGCACCTATGATGCCACGCTTGCCGAGGCCGCCATGCAAATCATGGTGGACCAGATCAATTCTATCGGCACGACCTTGCATGATCTGTCGAAACGCGGCGCGGCAGGTCAGGAAGATGGCCCACTTGCTGGCGATCCCTATGTGATGATGCTGCGACGGCAGTTGAGAGGCTATACCACCACCCCGGTGACCGGGTTTGGCGACTCATCAATCTATCTGACCGACTTTGGCGTGACAACGAACCGCGACGGCTCGCTGTCCCTGGACAGCGCGAAATTCCAGAAGACATACGCGGCCACTCCCGACGCCTTCACAGCCATGACGACCAGCCGCATCACCACAGGAAGCGAGCTGGTCTCGGCGACGGTGGCAGGCACATATCCCAAGGAAGGCGTCTACAGCTTCGATATCGCCAGCGACAGTTCGGCAACGCTTGACGGTTCCGCCATGACGGTTTCGGGCAGCGACTATACGATCAGCGGGCATGACGCCGGCGGACTGAAACTGACCATCACAAGCGGTGGCGCGGACACCAATATCTATGTCGGAAAAAGCCTGTTCGAGAGCCTGGATGATTTTGCCCGGGATGTTCTGGCCAGCAGCAGCGACCTTCAGAAGAAAATCACCAACTACAACGAAGACGTATCAGGTTATGACGAGGACCTGGCGGCACTCGACGAGAGCATCAAGCGTCTGCGCCTGCGCCATGAGGCGCAGTTTGCAGCGATGAACGCGGCCGTCGCCAGCCTGAAGGAAACGGAAAAAACGCTCGATAACATGATGGAAGCCTGGAAGGGCAGCATGACAAACTAAGTCCGCCATCCGCGGGCTAACTGACTCTACAGAATGTCGATAAGCGAAAGCTTCTCACCCGCCAGCTTGGCAAGCACCGGTGTGGATTCTTCATTTTCCAGAAGCCACCCAACCGGCGCGTTTGGCACCGTGTTAGAGCGCAATCCGAACACAAAGGCCCGGAACGCCTTCGGCGCGCCATCTTTCGACCATTCCTTGGTTTTCGCCGGGTCTTCAATAGTGCCAAACAACGGCTTGATCTTTCTTGGCCGACCCGGCCCTTCGAAATAAACCCGAAAATAGGTAAAGCTGTGAAGCAGATCGACGGCGTTCTCGCCAGCTTCTATATCGGCTAGAAACTGCATCATGTCTTCAGCAGCGCCGTTGATGTCGTCCTGTGTGACATCTTCATACCACTGTGACAGCGCCTCGAAGTATTTTTGTGAATATGATTCCAGCCCAATTTCCGAGCTCAGAAATTCTGCTGCAGCCCGAGCCGCCGCGACGTCAAACATGAAACCAGGACAATGAGGCATCCGCTGTTCCTTAGGCCAGCCGCCGTGACTGACAAAGCTCTAACAATATTGAGAGTGTACCTACGTTCAAAGTAGAACTCTATATTATGTTTCAGTGCCTCTGCGCAATACAAATTCAATTAGCAAATACAGCTAATTAAAAAAATCTCAATTAATTGCTAATCAAAATTTCCCCGCGTCGTTAACGGGGGTGACAGATTGGCTTGCGAGCCAAAACCATAGTCACTCAAAGGAGATCGTTATGACTGCGATTAATACGAATACTGCAGCGCTGAACGCTCAGTATTATCTTGCGAAGTCTAATAAGGACATGGAAAGCTCGATGGCCAAACTCTCGTCTGGTCAGAAAGTTAACAGTGCTGC
>JBMHCH010000150.1:0-39214 GCA_049890015.1 Puniceispirillaceae bacterium (SeqCode) | reverse complement strand
TCGTTCTGAGCCAGGATCAAACTCTTAGGTTAGACTGGTCCGACGGATTGCTCCGTGGGACATAGCCCGCCCAATTTAATCCATGTTCATCTACTTCACATTGAAGTAAGCGTTCAAAGATCCATCGGGCTGACTTTGTGTGTACAAAGGACGGTACGTTCATAACGACCGCCACCCGCGAATCTCTTCCAAATGATCTTACATTTTCAAATAGCGACCGACGTTTAGCAGACGTTCCGCTTGGTCGGTGAGGCGCTGCCCGGCAGGGCAACGAGGGCGGTTTATAGGCTGGTCCAACACTGGTGTCCACCCTAAAAATGCGCTTTTTCCACTTTTTTTCCGATTGCCGATTTTTCCCCGGTTTTTCGCGGCTTTTCCAGGCGTTTCCGCCACCGCTGACCGGACCGTCTTCCGACCGATCGGAGCCGAGACTCTAGCACAGGAGTCACTTTTCGCGGGAGTCATTTCGACATTTCGCCTGATTCAGCCCGGCAATTCCGGGCCGAAGCCTCGGCATGAAAGCAATATGGCACTGTAAGGTCACGGCACAAATTTCTGAATCACTTCAAATTTTCGTGCCTGCTATTGACCAAACCTGTTACTTCCCCAATGATGATCGTGAATTTGGCCGGGGCGCCCGGCCTGCATGTACAGGGACGTTCTGGAACATTTAGATGATTCGCACCATGACCCGCCTGACCATGACCCGTCTGGCCATTAAAGGCGCCAGTATTGCTGCCGCGCTGGCATTCGCCATCGGGTCGGCCGCCGCCATGGAGCCGATTCGGACCGACGGCATGGCCGTGCCGATGCCGAAGCCGGACATCGCGGTTCTGTATCCTGGCGAGACCGTCAGCATGGAAATCCCGACATCGCGCCCCGATCCGCAGAGCATACTGCCGCGCGCCACCCGCACGGTGACCGAGATGTATCTGGCCCAGACTGGCAGGCTGACCGGCAATGAGGACATCTTCGAGCTGCGCTCGGGCGAGGGTCTTGGCAAGGTATTGCGCCGGGCCGGATACGCCGCAGATGATATCGGGGCTGCCGTCAACGCTGTCAGCGGGCGCGCCAGCCTTCGTTCGCTTCCCGTCGGGCTAGAGTTTCGGATCGCCGATGACGGCTTTGCCTTTACCACCCGCAACGGCCGCGACATCTTCGCCATCAATGATCCCGAGGAAGGATGGCTTGCCTTTACCGCCATCCGGCCGGTGGAGCGTTACCTGTCCTTTGCGCAGGGTGTGATCGATGATTCGATCTACCGCGCCGCCGGCAACAGCGACATTCCCGATGACGCGCTTGCCGAATATATCCGGGTGATGGGCTTTTCTGTCGATTTCCAGCGCGAGATTCGCCGCGGCGACGCCTTTGAGCTCCTGTTCGAGCAGCAGATCGACCAGATTTCCGGCGAGAAGATCGCCACACAGCTTCACTATGCCGGGCTGATGCTGTCGGGCAAGCAGCTTGGCTATTACCGCTATGACCATGATGGCAGCCGTGTCGGCTGGTATGACCGCAACGGCAATTCGGCAGCGCGAACGCTGATCCGCACACCGATCTCCGGCGCGCGCCTGTCCTCTTCCTACGGCATGCGCAAACATCCGATCAGCGGATATAACAGGATGCACAAGGGCGTGGACTTCGCCGCGCCGACCGGCACGCCGATCATCGCCGCCGGAAGCGGCGTCGTGACCAAGGCCGGGTGGTACGGCTCCTATGGCCGCTTTATCCGCATCCGGCACAACAGCACCTATGACACCGCCTACGCCCATATGTCTCGGATTGCCCGCGGGGTGGGTCCCGGCACCCGCGTCGAACAGGGTCAGGTCATCGGCTATGTCGGATCCACCGGCCGCTCCACAGGTCCGCATCTTCACTATGAAATCCTGGTGAACAACCGCAAGGTCAACCCGATGACGGTCAGCCTGCCCACCGGCGAGAAGATTCCGGCGGACCTGCTGCCGGATTTTGAGAAGCAGGTCGAGCTTGTCGAGGCCGAGGTTCTTGCCACCGGGTCGCTTCGTTTCGCCGCCATGGACCTTCTGCCGTCCGAGCAGGCCTCCAACTGATCACAGACCCGCCTTCGGGATCACCATATGATAGTCGACTCACTCTGGCACTTTCCCATCAAGGGTCTGACCGGATCATGCCGGGACAGCGTGCATCTCGAGGCAGGCCGTCATTTTCCCGATGACCGGATCTTCGCCATCGGCAATGGCCATGCGCGCCATGACGAGGCCGCGCCGGGACGCTGGCAGAAGAAGGCCTTCTTTCTTCAGCAGATGAGGATGGAAAGCCTTGCAGAACTCGACTGCAGCTTCGACGGCACCCGCCTCGACATCCGCCATCACGGCAGGCTGGTTGTCAGCGCCGATATGGACAGTGATGCCGGACAGCGCGACATCGACGCCTTTTTCCTTGAATTTGCGGGTGACCAGACGCCGGGAACGCCCCGTCTGATGCGGATTGCGGACGGGTCATACGCCGACACGCCAGCGCCGCTGATCACGCTTGGTGGCACGGCCTCGGTGGACCGCTTCGCCGACATCACCGGCACCGCCCCGGATGCGCGCCGGTTTCGCCTGAATATCCTTCTGAAGACCGACACGCCTTTTGTCGAGGCCGAGCTGATTGGACAGGAGGTGCGGATCGGCCAGGCGACACTGAAGATCGTGGAGCCTGTCGGCCGCTGCGCCGCCATCGATGTCGATCCTGCGACGGCCATCCGGGGACCACACTGCCTTCCGATCATGGAACAGCGGCTTGGCCATACCGACCTTGGCATATTCGCCGAGGTCATCGATTCGGGAGCTGTGAAGGTCGGCGACTCGATCGAGAGTCTCGCATAGGTCTGCCGGGGTGTGCCAGGGTCTGCCGGTTTGTCCGGCGTCCCGGCCAGCCGCGCGCCGGGCCGAAAGACGGCGTCAGGCCGACGCCGAATCCTGTTCTTCCTGGACGATTTCCGACAGTTTCGCCGGGCTGAGGTCAACCACCTCGGCATTGCCGGCAGCGGCCTCGTCCTTCTCGGCGGCGCCATTGCCGTTGTCGGCCACGGGCTCGTCGATCACCGGCTGCGGCGCTTCGGAACGCGACTGGCGTTCGGCGTGCTGCGCACGGCGTTCCTCGGCGGCGTCAATGGCGGCCTGATGAAGGCGGAAATAATGATCGGCAAACTGGGTGTAGGCCTCGGCGGTAATCCGCTCGCCGGCAGCAGCGGCATCATGGGCCAGCGCCAGATACTTCTCGTTCAGCTGCTGCGCGTTGCCGCGAAGCTTCACGTCCGGGCCGTTCGATTCATAGGAAGTGTTCCGATTGGGCACATTGGGCTGGCTATTGCCATTGCCGCGGCGTCCACGTCCGCGCCCACGCTTTGCGTTCTGAGGCTGTCTCATCGACCTGTTTACCAATTAGTGTAACTGTCGTGGCAAGCGGCGTTTGCCGTTTCCGAGCCCTGCTCGGCCTGCCAGTGTCTACCACCAAACCTGGAGGCTGGGGAGCGGTGCGTCAGGCATCGCTCAACGGGGTGAACAATACCCATCTCATCGCCGAAGATGCAAGCCCAAATTCACCCGACGCGGAATTAACCAGACAGCCGCTCATCCGGCAGATGCCCCTCGTCATGGCTGAACACGAGGCAGCGCACAATGCCGCCGAGGTCGCGAACACGCCGCCTTTCGGCAAGTCCGCTCACGCGCGCCAGCCTGGCGACATCCTCTTCCTGTCCGGCGCCTATTTCCACAAGGGCGCAGCCGTCATCCCTGAGGCCGCCAGCGATGCGCGGCAGCACGGCACGCCAGCAGGACAGCCCGTCATCGCCGCCATCCAGCGCGCGGCGCGGGTCGAACCTGGCCACCTCGGGCGCCAGCGATCCGATGTCCCGGGACGGGATGTAGGGCGGGTTGCACAGCACAAGATCAAATCCGCCGCCGCCGGCACTGCTGTCGGCGAAATCGCCCTGGTGAAAGCTGGCTCTGTCTGCGAGACCGAGCCGTTCGGCATTGCCGCGTGCCGTCTCCACCGCAAGCGGATCGATGTCTATACCGCACCCGCTGGCGGCGCGAAGCTCTGACAGGCAGGCAAGAACCAGCGCGCCGGTCCCGCAGCCAAGATCAAGAATCCTGAGCGCCCTGTCACGCGCGGCGCCCGCCTCGTCCAGCGCGGCGACAACAAGGGTTTCGCTGTCGGCACGCGGGTCGAGTGTTGCTTCTGACAGGTCAAGGCGCAGTGACCAGAATTCACGCCATCCCCTGATGCGGCTCACCGGCTCGCCGGCGAGGCGCCGCTCGACAAACGCGGCGAATCTGGCAGCGGCCGCATCATCGAATCCGGTGAGCGTCTCATGGGGAAGCACCGCCTCGTCACGGTCAAGGGCGGCTGCCAGCAGAAGACGGCAGTCCAGCGCGGCGCCGTCGATGCCGGCCTCGGCAAGCCGGCGTGTTGTCCCAAGCAGAATGTCGCGGGCCTCGACCGGCTGCGTCATTCATCGCCCTCGGCAAGACGCTGCGCCTGGTCTTCGGCTGTCAGCGCATCGACCACCTCGTCAAGAGCTTCGCCGGCAATGATCTTGTCGAGCTTGTAGAGGGTCAGGTTGATGCGATGGTCGGTGACCCGCCCCTGCGGGAAATTATAGGTGCGGATCCGCTCCGACCGGTCGCCAGAACCCACCTGCCCCTTGCGCGAGGCGGCACGCTCGGCCTGGAGGCGCGCGCGCTCGGCGTCATACAGCCTGGCGCGCAGAATCTTCATCGCCTTCGCCCGGTTCTTGTGCTGCGACTTCTCGTCCTGCTGGCTGACAACGATGCCGGTAGGGATATGTGTGATCCGCACCGCGCTGTCGGTGGTGTTGACCGATTGCCCGCCAGGGCCGGAGGCGCGGAAAACATCGATCCTGAGATCGCTTTCCTGGACGTCGATATCGACATCCTCCGCCTCCGGCAGAACCGCCACCGTTGCCGCTGATGTGTGGATTCGTCCGCCTGCCTCGGTCTCGGGAACACGCTGGACGCGGTGCACCCCGGACTCGAATTTCAGCCGCGCGAACACATCGCTTCCCGCGATGTTGGCCGTGGCTTCCTTGTAGCCGCCGATACCGGTTTCCGACACCTCCATCACCTCGAAACGCCAGCCATGCCGCGCCGCGAGACGCTGATACATCCCGAACAGGTCGGCGGCGAACAGCGCCGCCTCGTCACCGCCGGTGCCGGCGCGCACCTCGAGGATGGCGTTCCGCGAATCATCCTTGTCACGCGGCAGCAGCAACAGCTGCAGCGCTGTCATCTCGTCCGGGAGGCGCTCGTCGATCTCATGGATTTCGGCCCGCGCCATCTCCGTGAGCTCGGCGTCGCCTTCCGCCTCGTCGGCGAGGGCTTCGGCAGAGGCGCGATCCTCTTCAAGCCGGCGCACCAGATCGACCTGTTCGCAGACCGGACGCAGCTCCGATAGCTCGCGCGACAGGCTGGCAAGCTCGTCCGGCGCCAGCGACGCCGAATCCGCAAGTCTTGCCTCTACCTCGTCGCGGCGGGCCACGACCCGCGCCATGGACTGCGCCAGGCTCATGACCCGCTCCCGTCCGGCTGGCTGCCGATCATCGAGAGGATCGCCGCGGCAAGATCGGCCTGCGCGATCTCGGCCTGCGTGCCGGCGCGAAGATCACGGAGCTGCGCGGTACCGGCGGCGACCTCGTCACTGCCAAGAACCACGGCGGCGCGAATGCCGGCACGATCCGCCTTTTTCATCCTTTTGCCGATCGCCCCGCCGGTTGGCAGGTCGACAGGGATGCCGCCAGCGCGAAGCTGTTCGGCAAGCGCAAAGGCCCTTGCCTCGACATCCGCGTCCATCGGCATCACGGCGACACGCGGCGCGTTCGGGGCCACCTCGCCAAGAAGCATCGCAAGCCGTTCCACCCCGGCGGCCCAGCCGACACCGGCGACCGGCGGCCCGCCAAGCATTTCCGAAAGGCCGTCATAACGCCCGCCACCAAGCACCGTTCCCTGCGCGCCAAGCTCGTCGGTGATGAATTCGAACGCGGTGTGACAATAGTAATCCAGGCCGCGGACCAGAAGCGGATCGAACGTCCAGCTGATGCCGGCAGCGTCAAGCGCCCCTTTCACGGCCGCGAAATGCGCCTTTGAGTCATCATTCAGATGCGCGTCAAGACGCGGTGCGCCGGTCAGTATGGCGCGGTCGCCCTTGTCCTTGGAATCAAGGATGCGCAGCGGATTTGTCTTCAGCCGCGCCTGGCTGTCCTCGGACAGGTCGCCGGCATGCGATTGAAGGAAGGCCACAAGCGCCGCCCGGTAGGCCTGGCGGCTGGCGGTATCGCCAAGGGAGTTCAGATGCAGCCTGCAGCTCCCCAGAACACCCAGATCGTCAAGCACCCGCGCCCCACAGGCGATGATTTCGGCATCGGCGATGCCGTCGCGCGGGCCAAGATATTCGATGCCGATCTGGTGAAACTGGCGCATCCGGCCCTTTTGCGGGCGCTCATACCGGAACATCGGGCCGGCATAGAAGAATTTCAGCGGCAGGCTCTGCGCCAGGCTGTTCGAGATCATTGCCCGCACCACCCCGGCAGTGTTCTCGGGACGCAGGGTCAGGGTCTCGCCGCCGCGATCGGTGAAGTTGTAGGTCTCCTTGGTGACGACATCGCTGCTGTCGCCGAGCGGCCGTGAAAACACCTCGGCAAACTCGAAGATGGGCGTTGCCATCTCCTGGAACCCGTATCTGGCAGCGGCGCGCTGGGCCGCTGCGATGACCCGGCGGTGCGCGGCCATCGCCGCTGGCAGCAGGTCGGACGTTCCCCTGGCAGGTTGCAATCGAGACATTCGTTGACGGGTCCTTGTTTGGGTCCTGTGGAGTGGCGGCAGATCAACGCCCCGGATGATCATGTCGCCTGGTGATCATGTCGCCGGATGACAGCTTTGGCGCGCAATCGGTCCGCCTTCAGCCCTCTGCCAGAATTTCGCCTGCCTTGATCGCCGCGGCGCGGGCTTCGACAAGGCCGACAACATGCTCGACGATATCCCCGTTCGTCAACCTGTGATCAGCAAGGCCGGAGACATAGATCTGGTGGGTTCCCTTGCCGCCGCCCGTCAGGCCGATATCGGTCTCGCGCGCCTCGCCCGGCCCGTTCACCACACAGCCGATGATCGAGACGGTGATCGGAACATCGATATGTTCCAGACGCTCCTCGATGATCTGCACGGTCTCGATCACATTGAACTGCTGACGCGCGCAGGACGGGCAGGAAATCACGGTGACCCCGCGCCGTCGCAGCCCGAGCGATTTGAGCATCTCATAGGCGACCCGCACCTCTTCGGCCGGATCCGCCGACAGCGACACCCGCACCGTATCGCCAATGCCGGCCCACAGAAGCCCGCCAAGCCCGATGGCGGACTTCACCGTGCCGGCACGAAGACCGCCAGCCTCGGTGATGCCGATATGAAGCGGGCAATCGACGGCATCGGCAAGCTGGTGATAGGCGGCGACAGCCAGGAACACATCCGAGGCTTTCACCGAGATCTTGAATTCGTGGAAATCATTATCCTGAAGAATGCGTGCATGTTCGAGCGCGGATTCGACAAGCGCCTCTGGACAGGGCTCGGCGTATTTCTCAAGAAGATGCCGCTCCAGCGAGCCGGCATTCACCCCGATCCGCATCGAACAGCCATGGTCGCGCGCCGCGCTGATGACTTCGCGCACCCGGTCCGCATTGCCGATATTGCCGGGGTTGATCCTCAGGCAGGCGGCGCCGGCCTCGGCGGCCTCGATGGCGCGGCGATAATGGAAATGGATGTCGGCGACGATAGGCACCGGACTATCAACGCAGATCTGGCGAAGCGCCCGCGTGCTGTCCTCGTCGGGGCAGGACACCCGAACGATATCCGCGCCGGCCTCGGCCGCGGCATTGATCTGCGCCAGCGTGCCGCCAACATCCGTGGTCAGCGTATTGGTCATTGTCTGAACGGAAATCGGCGCGTCGCCGCCGACCGGCACCGAACCGACCATGATCTGACGGCATCGACGTCTTTCGATTGTCCTGTAGGCTCTGTAGGCGTTGGCCAAGGCCGGTTCTCCTCAGTAATCCCGGCGAAGGGAGGGCTGTATCCAGCGGGCCCGGCCCCGCCGGCCGGTCCGCGTCATCCAGTGACGCCAGCTGTCATGGGACTAGAGTTGGTTGCGAAGACGGTCGGCATCAAGCGGCAGGTCACGCAGGATCTCACCGCTCTCGCCAACGCGCTGGATGCTGCCATCATGGAACAGCAGCTCGAGACCGCCGGCGTTGCCGGTGCTCAGATACAGCTTGTCGCGTGAATCGACAATATATGTCTCGCCCTGGCGCATCAGCTTTGTCATCACCTCCTCGCCGTCATTGCGGATGATTTCCACCCAGCTGACACCCGTGGCGCGAACAGTAATCTCAAGCTCGGGAAGACGCTGCCTTGCAAAGGCCACCCCTGACCCGGCAAGCGGCTCGTCATCGGCTGTTGCCCGTGACGCGACGGCCTGACCGCTTCCCGCCACGGTGCTGTCCTGATCTTCGTCCGCAACCACGCCGTCCAGCGAGGCAAGTTGCGCTGTGTCGCCAGACGGCACCTCGGATACGCTCTCCACCGGCGTCGACAGACCTGTCGCGTCGATTGCGGACAGCGCGTCATCGGGGTCCCGGTCCGTTGACAGGCTCGATGCAGGGCCAGCCAGACTTGCCAGGTCACCAGCGTCATCCTCGACCAGAACCGGCGATCCGCTTGCGGCCCCGCCGCGTGCCACGAGCGCGTCCTCGCCTGCCGGGGCTTCAGCATCCGGCGCCGATGCTGCCAGGGCCATGCCATCCGGCTCCCCTTCGCCCGCGGCCGCGATGCCGGTCTGTGGTGTGGAGGTCTGTGGTGTGGAGGTCTGGCCAGCTGCCAGCTCGACCGCTGCCACTGACGGCTGCGCGGCGCTTGCCGCCATGTCGGTGTCCACCACCTGTTCGGCAGAGGCGGATGCCGGCACCGCCTCGCTGAACGCGACGGAGGCATCGTCAGTGTCGCCGGAAACCAGATTGTCAGGTTCGGTAACGGTGGTCTCGACCTGCGGTATGGCGGCCGTCTCCTGCGTTCCCGGTCCCAGCAGCCCGGACAGCAGATCAGGCTTGCCTGCAGCGTACCAGCCGCCATAGCCACCGACAGCGAAGATCACAATGATCGAGGCAATCATCGCGCCGGATCGCTGCGGCTGCTGATTATTGACCGGAAACTGGTAGCTCGGCATGCCGGCCTTGTCGTCCAGAAGCGCGCGGTAACGCTGTGTCATCGCCACCGGGTCGAGCCCGACCTCGCGCGCCAGCGACCGGATGTAGCCGGACACATAGGTCGCGCCGGGAAGACTGTCGAAATCGCCAGCCTCGAGATGTTTCAGGTAATGTCTGGATATCCGCAGATGTTGCGCCAGCTCGGCAATCTGCAACCCGCGCTCCAGTCGCGCAGAGGCGAGCTCCGCGCCAATGGCCTCGAAGCTGTCCTGATAGGCGCCTTCGTCGCGTGCCTCGGATTCCATTGCAGCTCACGCGGTGGTCAAAACGTACCCCCGAACTCTATCGCAAACACCGGGGATTGCAACCTGCCGATAGGCAGAGGAGTCATCGATTTGAGCGCAAAGCGGCAATTCTTCGTCAAAAACACGGATATTCGCCGCTTCTGGACGCTGATGCGGGCCTAATCCTCGGCGTCGAGCCCGAACGCGTTGTGAAGGCTGCGAACGGCAAGTTCGGTGTATTCCGAGGCGATCAGGACCGAAATCTTGATCTCGGAGGTGGAAATGACCTCGATATTGATGCCGCGCTCGGCCAGCGTCTCGAACATCGTCTTGGCGACTCCCGGCTGCGAGCGCATGGCGGTGCCGACGACCGAAATCTTGGTCACGTCTGGCGTGGAATCGACTCCCTCGAAAGCAAGCTCCTGCTTCTTCTCGCCGATGATGGCAAGCGCCCTGTCAAGGTCGCCGCGTCCCAGCGAAAAGCTTATATCGGCGCGCTGGCCCTCGCTTGCCGCGCTCTGCACGATCATATCGACATTGATATGGCTGTCGGCAAGCTCGCCGAAGATGGCGGCGGCGACACCGGGCCTGTCGGGAAGCCCCTCGATGGTGACCTTGGCCTCATCGGGGCTGTAGGCAATGCCGCTGATCTTTTCCTGTTCCACGATTGCGTCCTCATTCACGACAAGGGTGCCGGGCGCGTCCGAAAAGCTGGAGCGCACCTGCAGGTTGACATTATGGCGCATGGCCATGGCGACAGACCGGGTCTGCAGGACCTTGGCGCCAAGCGACGCCATTTCCAGCATTTCCTCAAAGGTGATCTGGTCAAGTTTCTGCGCTCTTGGCGCAATCCGCGGGTCGGTGGTGTAGACACCGTCAACATCGGTGTAGATGTCACAGCGGTCCGCATCCAGCGCGGCGGCAAGCGCCACCGCCGAGGTGTCGGACCCGCCACGCCCGAGCGTCGCCACACGGCCATCCGGACCGATTCCCTGGAAGCCGGCGACAACGGCCACCTGCCCGCCTGCCAGACGCTCGCGCATCAGCCTGGTATCGATGCTGTCGATGCGGGCGGCGCCATGAACGTCATCGGTGCGGATCGGGATCTGCCAGCCAAGCCAGGAGCGGGCGTCGATGCCCAGATTCTGCAGGGCGATGGCAAGAAGGCCGACTGTCACCTGCTCACCGGTGGCAACGATGGTGTCATATTCGCGGGCATCATGCATCGGCCCGATATCGCGGGCCCAGCCGACAAGCTGGTTGGTGGTGCCGGCCAACGCCGAGACCACGACAGCCACCCGGTTGCCGGCATCCACTTCGGACTTCACCCGTGTGGCGACGTTGCGGATGCGATCGAGATCGCCAACGGATGTTCCGCCAAATTTTTGAACAATGAGCGCCATTTTTGCCTTATGGTTGCCGCCAGTTGCTGGAAAATCGCTGATGTCTTAGCGATTAAGGCGGAATGGGGCAAGCCTGTGGGCACGACGGCGGACCAAAAAGAGATCGACAATTTCGCGGCGATGTCATCGCGCTGGTGGGATCCGGACGGGCCGATGGCACCGCTCCACGACTTTACGCCGGTGCGGATCGACTACATTCTCGACAGCGTCCGCCGCGTCGGCACTGGCGCTGACGACCGCGGCCTTGCCGGGCTGCGCATCCTTGATATCGGCTGCGGCGGCGGATTGCTGGCGGAACCGATGGCGCGGCTTGGCGGCCTTGTCACCGGAATCGACGCCACCCCACAGGCCATAGAGGCCGCCCGCCAGCACGCGGCGCAGACCGGTCTCGAGATCGACTATCGCTGCGTCACCGCCGAGGACCTTGCCGAAAGCGGCGCACTCTTCGATGTCATCTACGCCTCCGAGGTCGTCGAGCATGTCACCGACAGGCGGCTGTTCGCCAGATCGATCGCCGCCATGCTGGCCCCGGGCGGCACGGTTGTCATCACCACGATCAACCGGACATTGGCCTCGCTGGCGCTGGCCAAGGTGGCGCTGGAATATGTGTTCAGGCTGGTTCCCGCCGGCACGCATGACCCGGCGCGGTTCGTGAAACCGGCCGAGCTTCGCGCCGAATTCGCCGCCGCCGGCATCATCCTTGACGACATGACCGGCTTTGCCCCGCGGCCGGCGCGCCGCATTGGCGCGAACGGATTTTTCCGCACCGCCAGCCTCGCAATCAACTATGCGGCAAGCGGAACATCCGCCTAGCCGCAGGCTGCTTTCTGGGATCTAGTTGTCTTTCGGAAGCCAGGGGATATCGATGACATCGATACCCTCATCGTCAAGCGCTTCGCGCTCTTCCGGCGTCGCCTGACCATAGATTCCTTCCGGTTCGGCCTCGCCATAATGGATCTTGCGGGCTTCCTCGGCGAAATCCTTGCCGACATCGCGGCACTCGTCACGGATCTTCGACTGCAGCGCGCGCATCTCGTTCATCAGCGCCTGCATCTTCTGCGCCGCCTCAGGCGGCAGGGCCGCTGCCGGCACGCCGCCGGGCGTGGCTGGCGCGGCCGCGGGGCGGCTGGCCTGATCGGGACCGGGCATCGGGGAAGACAGGTCCTTGCGGGTTTTCGGGCTGTTCAGATTGGGGGCCATCAGCGCGCGCCGCACATTGACGGAATCACAGACAGGGCAGGTCAGATAGCCCGCTTTCTGCTGTGATTCAAACGCGGCGGAATCGGCGAACCAGCCTTCGAATTCGTGATCGCCGTCACAGATCAGCTGATATTTGATCATCGCCCCTTCTTCCCGCCAGCTGTCATCCTGCCGGCCGTCCATCCTCAGGCAAGCTTGCCATGGCAGTGCTTGTATTTCCTGCCGGACCCGCAGGGGCACGGCTCGTTGCGCGACACCTTGCGGTTCGCCTGCGGCGCTGCCTGAGGCGTCGCGGCGGGCTCGGTGGCGGGCTCCGGCTCCGGCTGGCGGATCTCGACATGGCTCAGCACCATCGTCACCGTCTCGCGAAGCCCGGCAAGCAGCCCCTCGAACATGGTGAACGCCTCGCGCTTGTATTCGTTCAGCGGGTCCTTCTGCGCATAGGCGCGAAGCGAGAGCCCTGGCGAAGCTGGTCGAGGCTGAGAAGATGTTCCTTCCACTGCTGGTCGAGAACCTGCAGCAGAAGCGATTTCTCCGCCATTCGCATGGTATCAGGCCCGATCCGGACTGCCTTCTCCGCCATGTAGCGGTCGGACATGCCGGTCAACCGCTCCTCAATCTCGGTCTCGGCGACACCGTCCTCGGCGAACCAGTCATCGGCCGGCACTTCGATCCCGAGAACCCGCTGCGCGTCGGTCTTCAGCTGATCAGCGTCCCACTGGTCGCTGAAGCTTCCCGCCGGAACAGCGCGCTCGACAATCTGCGCCACCGCGTCGCGGCGCATCTCGCCAACCGTGTCCTGGACGTCGGGCGCGCGCATGATGTCCTTGCGCTGCTCGAAGATCACCGTGCGCTGGTCATTCATCACATCGTCGAATTTCAGGAGCTGCTTGCGGATCTCGAAGTTGCGCGCCTCGACTTTCGACTGGGCCTTCTCGACAGCCTTGTTGATCCAAGGATGGACGATGGCCTCCCCCTCTTCCAGCCCGAGCTTCTGCAGCATGCCGTCAAGCTTGTCAGAGCCGAAGATCCGCATCAGATCGTCCTGGAGGGACAGGAAGAATTTCGAGGCCCCCGGATCGCCCTGGCGCCCGGTCCGGCCACGCAGCTGGTTGTCGATGCGGCGGGATTCATGCCGCTCGGTGCCGATCACATAAAGGCCGCCGGCGGCAAGCGCCTCTGTCTTCAGGGTCGCGACCTCATCCACGATGGCATCACGCTTCGCCGGCGCAAGCTCGCCATCGGCGGACGCATCGTCAAGCCTCATGTCGAGATTGCCGCCAAGCTGGATATCGGTGCCGCGCCCGGCCATGTTGGTGGCGATGGTGACCGCCCCCGGGACGCCGGCCTCGGCGATGATCCTCGCCTCCTCGGCATGGAAGCGGGCGTTCAGCACGTTATGCGCGATCTTCCTCTTCTTCAGGACCGCCGACAAGGCCTCGGACTTCTCGATGGTGACGGTGCCGACAAGGACCGGCTGGCCGCGCTTCTGGCAGTCGACAATCAGCTCGATGACGGCGTTGTCGCGCTCTTCGGTGGTGCGGTAGACCTCGTCATCATGGTCGATCCGCTGCACCTCGACATTGGTCGGGATGCCGGTCACCTCGAGCTTGTAGATCTCGGAAAATTCCCCGGCCTCGGTCATCGCCGTGCCGGTCATGCCGGCAAGCTTGTCATAGAGTCGGAAATAGTTCTGGAAGGTCACCGAGGCGACGGTCTGGTTCTCCGGCTGGATTTCCAGCCCCTCGCGCGCCTCGATGGCCTGGTGCAGCCCCTCGGAGAAGCGGCGCCCCTCCATGGCCCGGCCGGTGAACTCGTCGATGATCACAACCTGACCGTTCTTGATCATGTAATGCGTGTCGCGCTGGAACAGCATGTGGGCGCGCAGCGCCTGGTTCACATGATGCAGCAGGCCGACATTCTCGACATCATAGAGGGTGCCATCGCCCATCGCCTCGATGCCGCGCAGCAGTTCCTCGGCATGCTCGATACCCTCCTCGGTCAGGGTGACGGTACGGCCCTTCTCGTCGAGATCGTAATCCTCCGGGGTCAGATCGGGAATGATGCGGTTGGCGGTATTGTACTGGTCCGACGTCGTTTCAGCCTGTCCGGAAATGATCAGCGGCGTACGCGCCTCGTCGATCAGGATCGAGTCGACCTCGTCGACGATGGCGAAATGATGGCCGCGCTGGACCATGTCCTCCATGCGGAATTTCAGATTGTCGCGAAGATAGTCGAAGCCGAATTCATTGTTGGTGCCGTAGGTGACATCACTGCGATAGGCGGCGCGGCGCGCCTCGTCATCCATATTGCCGGTAATGCAGCCGACGCTCATGCCGAGACGTTCATAGACGCGTCCCATCCAGCCGGCGTCGCGCGACGCCAGATATTCATTCACCGTGACGACATGCACGCCCTCGCCGCGCAGCGCGTTGAGAAACACCGCCAGCGTGGCGACAAGGGTCTTGCCCTCGCCAGTCTTCATTTCCGAGATCTGCCCCTGGTGAAGGGCGATGCCGCCCATCAGCTGGACATCATAATGGCGCTGGCCAAGGGCGCGCTTTGCCGCCTCGCGGACCCGCGCAAAGGCTTCGGGGAGAAGATCGTCAAGCGTCGCGCCGCCTTCGAGACGGGCGCGCAGATCGGACACCGACGCGCCAAGCTGCTCGTCGCTGAGCGCGGCGGTCTCGTCCTCCAGAGCGTTGATCGCCGATACCTGCGAGGTGAATTTCTTGACAGCGCGGTCGTTCTCCGACCCGAACAGGCTTTTCGCCAAAGACCCTAACATGAGGCTTCCCCGCATACCTTCGCCGGTGATGCTGCCACAGGGCCGTCCCAGTAGGCGCATCAAGGCTGATACCGGCCGCCGAACGGCGGCACCGGACCGGACTTTCCGGCCAGTTTGGACATAGTGCGGACGGCTCTCATTGTCAATAAAACCGGCAGTTTGGAGAGGGCGCGGCCCACCCGGCTATCGACGTTCCGGCGACGTCAGGCCGGCAGCGTCCAAACGCCGCCGCGGGTCGCGCTGCAAAGGCTTGAAATGCCGACGGCCATCGGCAACACTGGCGCGCGGTTTCTGGCGGTGCGTCGCAATCCGGACGGTGGCCGCAAGACATCTCCATTCCGCCCTTTCCGCAAAGGCCCTATCCGAAGAGGATCATTGATGAAACCGTTCCCTGCCTTCCTGGCTACCGCAGCCCTGTCCGCCAGTGTCGTCATGGCGTCCCTTCCGGCACTGTCGCAGGATCGCATCGCTGTGGCGACGCTTGATGGCGAGGCCATCTATCTCGACGAGATCATGGCCGTTGCCGATACATTGCCGGCCGAATATCAGCAGCAGGGTATTTCCGGGCTGTATCCCCAGCTTGTCGACGAGGTTGCGAATTCGCGGCTTGCCGCCATTGCAGGCCGCGCGAGCGGCATGGACAAGGACGAGAATGTGGCAAAAGCGATGACGAGCGCCGCCAACCGCGTTCTAGCGGAAGCCTACATCACGAAAATGGTGTCCGAACAGCTCTCGGACGAGGCGATCCAGTCGGCCTACGATACCTTCGTCGCCGACACCGGATCACGCGAACAGGTCACGGCATCGCACATTCTGGTGGAGACCGAGGATGAGGCGACGGCGATCATAGCCCAGCTGAATGACGGCGCCGACTTCGCGACGCTTGCCAAGGAGAAATCCACCGGCCCTAGCGGCCCGAACGGCGGCGAGCTCGGCAGTTTCGGCAGAGGACAGATGGTGCCGGCCTTCGAGGCGGCAGCTTTCGAGATGCCTGCGGGAAGCTATTCCGAAACCCCGGTCCAGACCCAGTTCGGCTGGCATGTCATCAGGGTAGCGGAAAAGGGCGTGCAGCCCGCGCCGTCGCTTGATGAGATGCGGGACCAGCTCGTCGCCAACCTGTCGCGCCAGAGCTTCGCGCGCATTGTCGAGGAGCTTCGTGCCGGCACCAGCCTGGAGGTGCGTCCCCTGTCGGAGGTGATGGAGGAAGCCCGGCAGTCGGCCCAGAACGCGCAATGACCGTCTCGCCCCTCGCCCCTGCCGCCTTTCCCGAGCTTGCGCCGATCGATGGCGTGAGCCTGTCGACCGCGGCATCGGGGATGAAATACCGGGGGCGCGACGACATGCTGCTGATGCGGCTGGACAAGGGAGCCGCGACAGCTGCTGTCTTCACCCGGTCCGACACGGCGGCGGCACCCGTGCTATGGTGCCGCGAGCGCCTGTCCGGCGGCGCGCATGCGCGCGCCATCCTGGTCAATGCAGGCAATGCCAACGCCTTTACCGGTCAGGCCGGGCTGGCGGCTGTCGCCAGCTGCTGCGAGGCCATGGCCTCGGCGCTTGGATGCCGGCAGGCCGAGGTGCTGATGGCCTCGACAGGCGTGATCGGCGAGCCGCTCGACAGTGATGTTCTGGCGCCGCATTTCACCGCTCTTGCCAGCGGTGGCGCCAGTAGTCAGGCCGGCTGGTGCGCCGCCGCGGAGGCCATCCGCACCACCGACACATTTGCCAAGGGCGCCGGTGCCAGCGCCGTCATTGGCGACAGCACAGTGCGGATTTCAGGCATCGCCAAGGGGTCCGGGATGATCGCGCCGGACATGGCGACGATGCTGGGCTTCATCGCCACAGACGCCGCGCTGCCGCAGCCGGTTCTGGAGACGCTTCTTGTCGATACGACCCGCCGGAGCTTCAACGCGATTACCGTCGACAGCGACACCTCGACCAATGACAGCGTGTTTCTGGTGGCGACCGGCGCAGCCGGCAACCCGCCAGTGACAGGCGCCGATGACCCCGCGCTTGCCGGATTCCGCGCCGCGCTTGATCAGGTGACGCAGGATCTGGCGAAGCAGATTGTCCGCGACGGCGAAGGCGCCACGAAATTCATCACCATCGATGTCAGCGGCGCGGCGGATGACGCGACGGCACACCGGATCGGGATGGCGGTGGCCAATTCGCCGTTGGTGAAGACCGCCATCGCCGGCGAGGACGCCAACTGGGGCCGCATTGTCATGGCGGTCGGCAAGGCTGGCGCCGCCATCGACCAGAGCCGGCTGGAGATCGGCATCGGCGGCATCCCGATCGCTGCCGGCGGGGCCCGCGTCGAGGGGTATGACGAGGCCCCGGTGGCAGCGCATATGAAAGGCCCGGAGATCACCATCTCCATCCATGTCGGGGCGGGGGACGGCGGCGCCCGCATCTGGACCTGTGATCTCACCCATGGCTATATCTCTATCAATGCCGACTACCGCAGCTGACAAATCCGCCCTGCCGACGGTTCTGGTCAGCGCCGTGGTGCTGGTCGATGCTGATGGGCGCGTGTTGCTGGCGCAGCGGCCTGCGGGAAAGCGCATGGCAGGCCTGTGGGAGTTTCCCGGCGGCAAGGTCGAGCCCGGCGAGACGCCGGAAGCGGCGCTGATCCGCGAGCTTGGCGAGGAACTCGGGATAGATACGGCGGAATCCTGCCTTGCCCCGCTGAGCTTCGCCAGCCATGGCTATGACGACTTCCACCTTCTGATGCTTGTCTATGTCTGCCGCAAATGGAAGGGCGAGCCGCGGCCCCTTGAAGGCGGCGATCTGGCCTGGGTGCGGGCCGCCCGTCTTCGCGATTACGAGATGCCGCCAGCCGACCTGCCGCTGATCCCGGCCATCCAGGACCTGCTGATGTAGCTACGCCTCCGGGTCCTGCTCGGTGGCCCCCAGGCTGTCGGCGAGCCGGTGCGCCGCGCTTCCCGGGCGAAGCGGCTGCTGCTGGCTTTCATGCGGGGCCCAGCCGGTCAGGGTGATGATCTCGAAACTGGCGGGGATGCGGCCGTCGGGGACGGCGAACCGGTCATGATAGATTTCCGCGGCACGAAGAAACAGCCGGCGCGATGTCGGGGCCTTGCGCCGCCCGAGAAGCGCGTTCTGTTCCCCCATGCCGCGAAGATCGGCCATCAGCCGGAACATGTCGGGATAGGTGATGGTCAGCCGGTCGGCGTCGGCCACGGGAAGCGCCAGCCCGGCCCGCCCGAGAAGCGCCCCGACATCGCGGATGTCCGCCATCGGCGCGGTGCGCGGCCCGGCGCCGCCCGACAGCTCCTGTTCGGCCTCGAGAAGCACGGCGCGAAGCTCGGTCAGGGTTGATCCGCCAAGCAGATTGACAAGGCACAGCCCGTCAGGTTTCAGAAGCCGCCGGATCTGCGCCATCACCCCGGGAAGGTCATCGACCCAGTGCAGCGTCAGGCAGGAAAACACCGCATCGAAACAGGCCGGGGCAAAAGGCAGACTGTCATGGGCTGTCACCACCGCCGGCCCGCACGCCGCGGCGCGCGCGGCGAAACCGGCTGCCGGGTCGGCCTGGATCACCGTCCCGATCTTGCCTGTGGCGCGGATATCGCGGGTCAGGCTGCCGTCATGGCAGCCGACATCAAGGCATAGCGGAAAGTCCCGGCGCATCAGCTCGAGCCTGTCGGCAATCCGCGCCGCCGCCTCGCGCTTCAGGAAGTCGAAACCGGCGTAACCTGCCGCGGCGCGCTCGCGGTGGCGGCGCTGCGCTGTCTGGTCGAACAGTCGGGGAATGGCCGGGGCATCGCTCATGCGCCGCACTGTCGCCGCCGGACAGGCAAACCGCAAGCAAAAACACTTGCCGCGAGAAGGCGTTAACGCCGCATTTACCCCGTCCGGCTAGGCTGGCGGTATGATGGGACAGCTCTACCGGGCCGGCGCGAAGCTGGCGAATATGGCGGTGCCGCATCAATGCGTGATGTGCCAACGCTTTGCCGAGGCCACCGGGCTGTGCGCAAGCTGCTGGAACGGGCTGGCCCCCATTGCCGCCCCCATCTGCCGCAGATGCGGGCTGCCGCTTGGCCATACCCTGTCAGACCCGATCTGCGCCGGCTGCTTCGCCGATCCGCCGCCGCTGGCGACAATCCGCGCCGGACTGCGTTACAATGACAGCTCGAGGAAGCTGATCCTTGCCTTCAAGCATGGCGATGCGCTGCAGCTCGCGCCCTTTCTTGCGGCGCTTCTCGCCCGCGATTTCATCGCCCTTGCGGACGCCGACACGATGGTGCTGCCGGTGCCGCTTCACAGCCGCCGCTTCTTCCGCAGACGCTACAACCAGTCGGCCGAGCTGGCGCGCCGCCTGTGCCACACCACCGGAATCGGCCACTATGCCCCGCATCTGCTTGTCCGCCGGCGTCCGACGGCAAGCCAGGGCGGGCTCAGCCGTACCCAGCGCCGCCGCAATCTGGTCGGGGCCTTCGCCGTGCCGGAGGCGGCGCGCGCCGGGCTCGCCGGACGCAGGGTGCTGTTGATTGATGATGTGATGACCACCGGCGCCACCCTGTTCGAGGCGGCACGATGCTTGTCGAGGGCTGGAGGCGGGGATGTGTCGGCGCTGGTTCTGGCGCGGGTCGTTCGCCCGCGCGAGGCTTGATTTCCACCCCGGCAGGGCGGATATAAGGCGGGACGGAAGAGGAGCTGGTCCGACATGGCGAAGGTCGAAATCTATACAGGCATGATGTGCGGCTATTGCATGCGCGCGCTGCGCCTTCTCGACAGCAAGAATGTGGATTATGACCAGATCGATGTCTCGCTGAGTTCCGATCTTCGCGCCAAGATGCGTTCGCGCGCCGGCGGCAGCAATTCAGTGCCGCAGATCTTCATCGATGGCGAGCATATCGGCGGGTGCCGCGAGCTTTACGCGCTGGAGAATGCCGGTCATCTGGACGGGCTGCTGGCGGCATGACGGAGACAGGCCAGACAACCGTCGCCGCGCTGCAATATTGTGCCGCTGGCACGTCGCGCGAAACACTGCCGGTTCTGATGCCGATGATTGCCGAAGCGGCCGCAAGCGGGGCCGGAATTGTCAGCCTTCCCGAGGCGGCGACCTTCCTTGCGGCAAGCCGCAGGGCGCTGGAGGACGAGGCTGAGGACGAGGCTGGAAGCCCCACCCTTGACGCCCTTCGCGCCTGCGCCGCCGGCCACGGTATCGATCTTCACGTCGGCTCGATGTTCCTGCGGCGCGCAGACGGGCGGCTGGTCAACCGCGCCGTGATGATCGGGGCCGATGGCGCGGTGCGCGCGCAATATGACAAGATCCACATGTTCGATGCGAATGTCGGCGACGGCAAGCGCTACCGCGAGTCAGACCATTTCGCCGCCGGTGACCGCATGGTCATGGCCGAGGCCGCCGGCTGGCAGATGGGGCTGAGCATCTGTTACGATCTGCGCTTTCCGCACCTCTACCGCCAGCTTGGCCTTGCCGGGGCAGACATGATCATGGTGCCGGCGGCCTTCACCTATCCCAGCGGCCGGGCGCACTGGCATGTGCTGCTTCGTGCCCGCGCCATCGAGACCGGATGCTTCATCGTCGCGGCAGCGCAATGCGGCATGCATGCCGATGGCCGCCGCACCTATGGCCATGCGCTGATCATCTCGCCATGGGGCAAGGTGCTGGCGGAGGCGCCGACGGATGACGAGAATCCGCTGGCCGGCGCGAATGACGGCATCGCTCTGGCGACGCTTGACCGGTCCTTGGTGACGAAGTCGCGCGACGCGATTCCGTCGCTGACGACCAATCCCGATTTCAGCCAGCAGGTCTAGGCGGCAGCCTCGCCCATGGCGAGATATTTCTGCGCGCGGTCCTCGACAAGGGCGTCCCGGTCCATGGACTGAAGATCCTGAAGCTGCTTGAAACAGGCATCGCCCAGATCGGCGATGGCTGCCTGCTGGTCGCGATGCGCCCCGCCAAGAGGTTCCGTCACAATGGCGTCGATCACGCCAAGTTCCTTCATATGCGACGAGGTGATGCGAAGCGCCTCTGCCGCCTCCTTGGCATGATCGCTGCTGCGCCACAGGATCGAGGCGCATCCCTCGGGCGAGATCACCGAATAGATGGCATGCTCGAACATCACCACGCGGTTGCCGGTGGCAAGTGCGATGGCTCCGCCTGACCCGCCCTCGCCGATGATGCTGGCGACCATCGGGGTCGGCAGGCGAAGACAGGCGCGGATGGCGGTGGCGATGGCCTCGGCCTGGCCACGTTCCTCGGCACCGCGGCCGGGATAGGCGCCAGCGGTGTCGACAAAGCTCAGCACCGGCAGACCAAACCTTCCGGCAAGCTCCATCAGGCGGGCCGCCTTGCGATATCCTTCCGGGCGCGCCATGCCGAAATTGCGCTTGATCCGCTCTTCGGTCGTGCTTCCCTTCTCGGTTCCCATGACCATGACCGCCTGGCCGCGGAAGCGCGCCATGCCGCCGATCACGGCGTAATCCTCGGCATAGTTGCGATCGCCGGCAAGCGGCGTGAAATCATCGAAGAGCTGGGAAATGATGCTGCTCACCCGCGGGCGTTCGGGATGCCTGGCTACCTGCACCTTCTCCCAGGGTCCCAGCTTCTCATAGGTGGTCTTCAGCTCGCGCTCGATCCGCGTCTGCAGCTTGCCGATCTCGTCGGCGATATTGATGCTTCCGTCGGAGCTCATATGGCGGAGCTCTTCGACCTTGCCCTCGAGGGCGGCAATCGGTTTTTCAAAATCCAGAAAATGTCGCATGACAGCCAATCTATCCTGGTTGCAGCAAATGATGTTTCTACGCCGCGGCACCCGCCGTCGGTCGCAGTCTAGTCGCCCTGATTCCCGGGTGCAAGCGGATGCGCCGCCGCGACCCGCCCGGCAAGCCTGTCCGGACGGGTCTTGGTGTAGATCTGTGTGGTCGAAATGTCGGCATGGCCGAGAAGCGTCTGAAGACCGCGAAGGTCGGCCCCCCGGTTCAGCATATGGGTGGCGAAGCTGTGCCGCACCACATGCGGGCTGACGCGCCGCGGATCGATTCCGGCGGCCGGCGCCAGACGCTTCAGCGCCGCGGCGAATTGCTGGCGTGTCATGTGACTTTCGCCATGCGGAAACAGAAAGGGTGAGGCCACATGTGCGGCGACGCTGTCACGTACCGCCATCCATTCCGCGATGGCGATACGCGCCGGCGCGCCAAGGGCGACGAGCCGCTCCTTGCCCCCCTTGCCGGTCACGATGATGGTTTCAAGGTCGCGGCGGAACTGGTCGACGGGAAGGGACACAAGCTCCGACACACGAAGGCCTGTGGCGTAGAGAAGCTCGAGCATCGCTGTCATGCGGCTGGCATCGCCAGCGCGCGGCAGGTTGCGGGCGGCTGTAATCAGGCTGGTGACTTCGGGTTCCGACAGGCTTTTGGGAAGCGGTTGCGGCTGCTTCGGATTGTCGATCCAGCGGCATGGATTGTCGGTGCGGAGACCTTCCTCTACAAGCCAGCCCATCATCTGGCGAAGGGCGCTCAGCCGGCGCGCCACTGACCGCGGTGCCAGCCCCGCGTCACGCCATCGCGACAGCATCTGCCGCAGATCCTCTGGCGTGCAGCGCGCCAATGCGCTGCCATCGCCGCCAAAGCCGTCATGACAGGCCAGAAGATCGCGGCGATAGGCGGCAAGGCTGTTGCGGGAAAGGCCGCGATCGGCGGCCATGGCCTGCAGGAATTCCGTTACCAGCCCGGGGATGGGTTTGTCAGCTGTCGTCATTGGCATCCTGTTGCGCAGCGGAGGAACCGGCAGCACCGTCATCCGCAGCCGGCGCTGGTTCCTCGGACGGTTCGCCCGTCTCGCCGGTGTCGCCCGCCTCGCCGGTGTCACCTGTCTCTCCTGCCTCGTCAGCCTCACCGGCATCGACGTCGGCACCTGCCTGCGGGGATGTGTCCATCGCGGCGGTATCAGCGCCTGCGCCCATGAGGTCGGACCGTTCGGGAAGCGTGATCTCGACAGCCTGCATGGCTGCCATCAGATGCGACGCTGCCACCTCTGCGGCAAGGGTGCTGGCGGCGGTTTTCTGGCCAGCGGCAGACAGCGCAGCCGCGATCCGCGAGACGTCGGCAGGATGCAGCGCGGCGAGATCAAGCGTGCCGACAATCCGGTGGGCCATGAGAACGGCCTCGGCCACACGGCCGGACGAGGCGGCCTGCTCAAGCGCGAGAAGCATCAGAGGCGACACCGACAGATAGGATGCCGGCTCAATTCGCGTCGGCATGGCAAGGCCGATCCAGTCGCGCGAAGGCCGGTCCGGCGATGTCTTTGCCCGGGCCTCGACAAGCGGCAGAAGATGCCACATCTCAAGCTTGCCAAGCGCCGCCAGATCATTTTCCGCCGTCCCCGCGGCGGCATCGAGAAGCGCGCGGGCGGCACGAGCCTGTGACGTCGCCAGCGCCTCCGGCAGGTCGCCAGCCTCGCCTATCGTCATCAGCATGCCGAGTTTGCCAGCAAGCTGCCTGTCAGCCGCCAGCATGTCCGCCGCACCGTCAAAACCGGCTGCCTCCCGCACCAATTCGGCATAGAGCGGCGCCATGATCAGCCCGGCGCCGCTGGCAATATCCGCATCCATCATCGCCGCCGCAAAGGCAAGCCGGCGGGGCGACTTCTCGGCATCCAGAGCGCGCCAGGCGAGCGCCCGGGTCAGCGCCGATGGCTGGCTGCGATGACGGGCCAGGGCAAGGTCGGCAGCATCAGGCGTGATCTTCACACTGCGCCACAGCTTGGCGGCCTTGTCATGGTCGATGAGCCCGCGTGCGAGCGCCCGCCAGGTGGAGACAAGGCGGGCCTCCGGATTAAGATAGCGCAGCCCCACGGCGGTCTGGACTGATCCGTCGGACAGAGCCGCCAGACCATCGGTGTCGATATCCACATGCGCCGCGTCCATCAGCACGATGTGAAGCGGCTCGAGCAGGGCCGGATCAAGATCCTCCGGCGCGCCGCCGCTGAGAAGCGTGTCCACCAGCGCCGAGAACGCTGCGTCATCCACGCCCATCGCCTGCAGAATATCAGCGGCAAACTGCGCACCGGCGGCATCGCCCCTGGCGGCGCTGCAAATCACCTTTGCCTTGTGCCAGAACGGCTCGAATGTCCGGCTGACCTGATACATCACTGTACGGCAGGCCTCGTCATCGCGCCGCGACATCAGCTGTGTCTCGACATGCCACTGCTTCCAGTCCAGCCATGGCGGATCATTCGGCAGCTGTCCGACAAGATTTTCCAGCACCCTGGAACGACCAGCGGAGGCCAGCCAGGAAAGCCGCGCATTGACAAGTGATTCGGCAGCATCGGCAGCCCCCGCTGGCGGCACCGCGCGATGCGCGACGACACGATGCGCAAGCGCAGACAGCGACGGCGAGGCACCCACCACCGACGCGCTGTCGAGAAGAATGGTGGCGCGGTCGACCGGCGTGCCGCGCCAGATGGTGGTTGTCAGCCCCTCGTCAACCGCGGCATCAACCGCGGCCTCAACCGCGAACTGCGGGTCCACTCCGATATCCGCGACGCCGAAGCTGGTGATAACAGGCCCTCTTGTAAGGCTTACACTGGCGGTCGCGCCATCATCCCCGGGCACAGCTTCGGCTTCGGGCGCAGCTTCGGCAACGGTTTCGCTCACGCCCTGGGTCAGCGGGGCCGACGGGGCAGGCGCCGCGGCGGCGTCACTGTCACCTCGGTCGGCATTGTCGGCAATGGCCTCGATGGCGTCATCGATAGAGCTGATGATGGGGGCACGCGCGCCGGGCGCGTCGCCGCTGCGGTTGTCGGCAGCGTTGCCGTCGGAAATGGTTGCCAGCAGGTCGACAGGACCGGCCCTCTCCACCTCCTGCGCGATGCCGGGGACCGTCCCCAGCGCGGTCAGCCCCATGGCAAGACCGGCAAGCATGGCAGTGATCTGGTGATACAGCCTATTTCGGGAGTTTTTCATCAGGGATGACCTTGTTCACGACGACCGTCGGCGCCGGGATCTGCCATGCCGACAGCGCGATCAAACCAGCGGCCACAAGGCCGGCAACAACAACCAAAACGATACCAATACGATTCATCTTCGCTCCGCCATTCGGCCGTGGCAGCGGGCCGCCTGGCAGCGCCGCCGTGATCCTTACAGGGTCAGATATACCCTGCTCTATGGCAAGAATATGTCTGTATTAGGGCAAGTGGCCCGGGCTTCCTTGCTGGCAGACACCGCCGCGGTTGCGGGAGTTGCGCATGTCGGGCAGGATGGCGCGCCACGGCTGAGGGAAGAAGGACAGTGCGGCAGACAGCACAGATGAAACAGCGGCTGAACCGACCGGTCACGCTGGTCGGCATGATGGGAAGCGGCAAATCGCTTGTCGGTCGCCGACTGGCGCGCGCGCTCGACCTGCCTTTTGCAGACAGTGACTCTCTTGTCGAGGCCGCCGCCGGCATCAGCATTGCCGAAATCTTCGAGATCGCCGGAGAGGCCAAGTTCCGCGACATGGAGGAGGCCGCGATCCGCAAGGCGCTGACAGCGGGGCCGATGATCCTGTCAACGGGTGGCGGTGCGATCTGCGCCGAGGCGACAGCCAGGCTGCTGTGCGCGCGCAGCATCGTCGTCTGGCTTCGTGCCGATCCGCAGACCCTGCTCTCGCGCATCGGCTCTGTAGGCAGCCGTCCGCTGCTTCATGGCGATGATCCTCTCCACACCCTTCGCGAGCTTGCCGAATCCCGTGCTGGCGACTACGGCAAGGCGCATATCACGGTCACAACAGACGATCTGTCGGCGCCCGCCGCGACCAACGCGGTGCTTCGCGCCCTTGACACGCATCTGGCGGTCACATAGGCCATAGCATTATGCAGAAGGATTCCACCCTGACCGTCGGTCTCGGGACCCGCACCTATGACATCCATGTCGGTCGCGGCCTGATCGGACGTGCCGACGATATTCTTGGCGACATGCTGGCGGACAGGCACGCCGTGATCATCAGCGATGCCGTCGTCGCGCCGCTTCATCTTCCCGCGCTGGAGGCTGCCTGCGGGCGCGTCTGCCGCCGCGTTGACAGCCTGACCGTCCCCTCCGGCGAGGCCAGCAAGTCGATGCCGGTTCTGGCCACGCTTATCGAGGATATTCTGGCGCTTGGCGTGGACCGCGATGTTTTGATCCTCGCGCTTGGCGGCGGGGTGATCGGCGATCTGGCCGGATTCGCCGCGGCAAGCCTTCTTCGCGGGGTCGATTTCATCCAGGTGCCGACAACGCTTCTGGCGCAGGTCGACAGCTCGGTAGGCGGCAAGACAGGTGTCAACGCCGCCGCCGGCAAGAACCTGATTGGCGCCTTTCACCAGCCTCGCGCGGTTCTTGCGGATATGGCGAGCCTCGACACGCTTGCCGACCGCGAGCTTCGCGCCGGCTATGCCGAGGTGGTCAAATACGGGCTGCTTGGCGATGCCGGCTTCTTTGAATGGCTGGAGGCAAACGGCAGGGATGTGCTGACGCGATCGGATGCGGCGCTGTCACATGCCGTTGTCACGTCATGCCGGGCGAAGGCGCGGATCGTCGAGGCGGACGAGCGCGAGGCAGGTCAGCGCGCGCTTCTCAATCTCGGCCACACCTTCGCCCATGCTCTCGAGGCGGTATGCGGCTATGACGGCACGCTCCTGCATGGCGAGGCGGTCGGCACCGTCATGGCGCTCGCCTATGATCTGGGAACAGCGATGCAGCTGTGCACCGGTCAGGATCGCGGTCGCGTTCATGCGCATCTTGCGCAAAACGGCCTCGTCACGCGGCTTGCCGCCAGCCCGGCGGCAAAGGCAGACAATGAGGACCTTATCGAGATCATGCGGCGTGACAAGAAGGCACGACGCGGCAGGCTGAGATTCGTCGTGCCGCGCGGCATCGGAGACAGCTTCGTCAGCGACGATGTGGCGGAGGGCACGCTTCACACCATCCTGGATGCCAGCCGATGAGCGGCGATCTCCTCACCCTTGTGCTGGTGATCCTCCTGCTGATTCTTGCCTCGGCCTTCTTTTCCAGCGCCGAGACCGCGCTGACCGCGGCGTCGGATGCCCGCATGCGCCAGCTTGCCGGCAAGGGCAACAGGCGCGCGCGTCTTGTCGAGCGGCTACGCGATGACCGCGAGGGGCTGATCGGCTCGATCCTGATCGGCAACAACGCCGTGAATGTGATCGCCTCGGCACTGGCGACGTCGGTCTTCATCTCGATCCTTGATGACGCCGGCGTTCTCTGGGCGACGATCACCATGACGGTCGTGCTTGTCGTCTTCGCCGAGGTCATGCCGAAAACCTACGCGCTGACCCATTCCGACAAATACGCGCTGATGATCGCCCCGCCGGTGCGCGTCGTGGTTCTGGTTCTCAAGCCGCTGTCGCTGGCGCTCAGCATCCTGGCGAACAGCCTGATCGGAAAGCGCCGCGCCGATGACTCCGACCGCGAGGAGGAGCTTCGCGGCATGATCGAGCTTCATGGCGCCGACGGCGATGCTGATGACCGCGAGACACAGGCGATGCTGTCCTCGGTCCTCGACCTGAACGAAATCACCGTCGAGGAGATCATGACGCACCGCGCCGGCGTGAAGATGGTCAATGCCGATGATGATCTGGACTCGCTTCTGCGCGAGGTTCTGTCGTCACCGCATACCCGCCATCCTGTCTATTCCGGCAATCCCGACAACATCATCGGCGTTCTTCATGTCAAGGACCTGCTTCGCGCCGTCGGCCGCACCCCGCTGCTTGACGAGGATGATGGCCCGCGCGCCACCACCGGGCGCGCGCTTGTCCAGGACATCGCCAGCGATCCCTATTTCGTGCCGGAGACGACATTGCTGTTCGACCAGCTCCAAGCCTTCCGCACGCGGCGGGAGCATTTTGCCGTTGTCGTCGACGAATATGGCGACCTTCAGGGCATTGTCACTCTGGAGGATATCCTCGAGGAGATCGTCGGCGACATCGATGACGAGCATGACATCGACCTTGCCGGGCTGACAGCCCAGGCTGACGGATCATGGATTGTCGATGGCAGCGTCACCATCCGCGACCTGAACCGCGCGCTCAGCTGGCAGCTTCCCGACGGGGACGCGGCGACCATCGCCGGTCTGGTACTGTTCGAAAGCCGCACCATTCCCCGCCCCGGCCAGGAATTCCGCTTTCACGACATCCGTTTCAGAATCCTGAAACGCGAGGGAAACAAGGTGACAAGCCTGCGACTCTGGAGCACGAAACATGGATAAGCCAGCCACCCCCTACGGCGCGGACCATCCGACCGAGCTGAGCCCGCCGGTCCCGCGCGAGGAAGTCCACAACCGTCGCGTCCGCTGCGACGGCTTTGTCCGCGAGGACGGGCTGTTCGACATCGAGGCGGAAATGACAGACAACAAGTCCTATCCGTTTCCCACCGAATTCCGCGGCGACGTCACCCCGGACCAGTATGTTCATCACATGAAGGTGCGGGTGACGGTTGACCGCGACATGAAGGTCCACGCCGCCGAGGCGCTGACCATCGCCGGCCCCTATGCCATCTGCCCGACGGCGAATGACGTGTTTGCGGACCTTGTCGGACTGACCATCGGTCCGGGATGGCGGCGGCGGGTGGCAGCGGCGATCGGCGGGCGGCATGGCTGCACCCATATCACCGAATTAATGGGGGTGATCGGCACCATCGCCTTCCAGACCCGCTATGGCGAAGAGGCGCGACAGCGCCGCCAGACAGTTGCCGCGACCGGCATGGAAACAGCGAAAGCCCGCAGCGCCGAGCGTGCCAACGTAATGGCGAACAGCTGCGTCGCCTATGCGGTTGACGACTAGGGGCCGGAGCCAGCCCGCTGTCAGGAGGACAGCTTCAGCTGCAGGGCGTGGACGCTGCCGGCCAGTTCGGCGGCAAGGATGTGATTGACCATGCGGTGACATTCGACGCGGCTCTTGCCGGCAAAGGCATCGGCCGTCATCGTCACCTCGAAATGCGTCTCTCCCCCCTCGCGCCAGCCGGCATGACCGGCATGCTTGTAGCTGACATCCAGCACCTCTATACGGCTTGGTGAAAGCGCGTCTGTGAGCTTTGTTGCTATGGCGTCGGCCATGGTCATGTGCTATCTCCGCCTCGGGGGTTGTGTCCGGGGTTTTGCCCCGGGGTTTTGATTGCCTGCGCATCGCAGGCCACTATGATGGACCATATTATGAGACGCCCCTCCAGACCAGAGGCAAAGATCCCCGGGCACAGGCCGGATCTGTCGGAGCCCGACGGCGAGGACCGCGCCGGCCGGACCCGCCTGTGCGAAGCAGAGGGATGCACCGCGGAGGCGCATTATCCCGCGCCCCGCTCGCGCGACGCGCTCCGCGACTATATCTGGTTCTGCCTTGAGCATGTGCGCGCCTACAACAAGTCCTGGAACTATTATGAGGGGCTTCAGGGGGCGGCGCTGGAGGCGGAAATCCGGCGGGCGACAACCTGGGAGCGCCCCAGCTGGAAATTCGCCACCGGCACGCCCGCCGAGGAGATGTTCGAGGATCATACCGGCCTGTTTGATTTCGAATCGCGGGCCAATGGCACGGCGCAGCAGCGCCAGCTCAGCCCCGAGGAGCGCCGCGCCTGGAAGACGCTGCGCATGGAGCCTGTGCCCGACCTTGACGCGGTGAAGGCGCGGTACAAGCAGCTCGCCAAGGAACATCATCCCGACATTAATGGGGGTGACGCCGGGGCCGAGGAACGTCTAAAAGAGATCAACTTGGCCTATGATTTGATCCGCAAATCATTGCAAAGCACCGCCACACCTACCATTTCCTGATTTCATGCCGTAGGTGCGGCTGCTCTCGGAGAACAGAATTCATGCCTAACGACCAGACAATGACCAAGATGACCGCACATCCGCTGCCGGCGCCCGACACCACGATCGATGTGAGGAGCGTATTCGGCCTTGATGTCGACATGACAGTCCCCGCCTTCTCCCAGGGCTCGGAATATGTGCCGGCCATCGACGAGGCCTACCAGTTCGACCATGACACCACGCTGGCGATACTGGCCGGATTCGGCCACAACAGGCGGGTGATGATCCAGGGCTATCACGGCACCGGCAAATCGACCCATATCGAACAGGTCGCGGCGCGCCTCAACTGGCCCTGCATCCGGGTCAATCTCGACAGCCATATCAGCCGCATCGATCTGATCGGCAAGGACGCCATCGTTTTGCGCGACGGCAAGCAGGTGACCGAATTCCGCGAGGGCATCCTTCCCTGGGCGCTGCAGAATCCGGTGGCCATCGTCTTCGACGAATATGATGCTGGCCGCGCCGATGTGATGTTCGTCATCCAGCGCGTTCTCGAGGTCGACGGCAAGCTTACCCTTCTCGACACCAACCGGGTGATCCATCCCGATCCCAGCTTCCGGCTGTTCGCCACCGCCAACACGGTTGGCCTCGGCGACACCACCGGCCTTTACCACGGCACGCAGCAGATCAACCAGGGCCAGATGGACCGCTGGTCGATCGTCTCGACGCTGAACTACCTGCCGCAGGAGGACGAGGTCGGCATCGTCACGGCGAAACTGGCGCATTACGACACCGCCGAAGGTCGCGAGGCCGTCGCCGGCATGGTGCGCATGGCGGACCTGACCCGCAAGGGCTTCATGTCGGGCGACCTGTCGACGGTGATGTCGCCGCGCACGGTGATCACCTGGGCCGAGAACAGCATGATCTTCGGCGACATGACCACCGCCTTCCGCCTCAGCTTCCTCAACAAATGCGACGAGGTGGAACGCCCGACGGTGGCGGAATATTACCAGCGCTGTTTCGGCATCGACCTTCCCGAGGCGCCGGTCCGTCAGGCCACCGCCAGCTAGGGCATTCCCATGTCGAATGGTGATTCGAACCAGCAGTTCCTGAAATCGACCGCGGCGGCGATGCGCGCGCTTGCCGGCGGGGTCGAGCATCAGGTCAGCTATGCCGGCACCGACAGCCATGTCGGCAAGACGGATGTGCGCCTTCCGGCGCTGCCGCCGCGCGCCACGGCACAGCAACGGGCAAGCCTTCGCGGCGCCGCCGACGGGGCGGCCCTCTGGCTGGCGCATCACGACGAAACAACGCATCGCAAGCTGTGCCCGTCGCTTGACGGGGCGCGGGCCATTTTCGAATCCGCCGAGCGTGCCCGCGTCGAGGCCATTGGATCGCGCGAGATGAAAGGTGTCGGCGTCAATCTCGAAGCGGCCCTGAATCAGCGTTATGAAGGCCGCCAGATCGATGCTCCCGGGCAGGCTGACGAAGCCGGCATCGCCGAGGTTGTGAGGCTCATGCTGCGCGAGGAACTGACCGGCGCGCCGCCGCCGGCCAACCTGTCGATGGTCATGGATCTGTGGCGCCCCTGGGTGAAAAGCCGCGCTGGCGAGCTGTTCGAGGAGCTTGGCGACTCGCTTGAGGATCAGGCACGCTTTGCCGAGATTTCGCGCCGCCTGATCGGCGCGTTGGAAACCGACCTTGGCGATTCCGCCGCTGATCAGGATGAGTCCGAGGATGACAGCGACCAGGCGGATGACAGCGGCGAGCAGCAGAATGAGGATGGCGGCGAGCAGTCCGCCGCCGGCGAGGACCAGTCGGAGGGTGATGAAAGCCAGTCGATGGAGGATTCCGGCGATGGCGGGGCCAGCGACGATGGCGAGATGGTTGATGCCGACGGCGCCGAGGACGGCATGTCGGACGGGGAATCCCCGCATTCCGACATGCAGGGCCACAATCAGGATCGCGGCCAGGCGAAGGACGCCTACCGGGTGTTCGAGACACGCTTCGACGAAATCGTCGCCGCCGCCGATCTGTGCGATCCTGAGGAGCTCGACCGGCTGCGGCTCATGCTTGACCGGCATATGGAGAATGTCGCCAGTGTTGTCGGCAAGCTTGCCAACAGGCTGCAGCGCAAGCTGATGGCGCACCAGAACCGGTCCTGGGACTTCGATCTGGAGGAAGGCATTCTGGATGCCGGCAAGCTCCACCGCGTGGTGACGCAGCCCCTCAGCCCGCTCTCCTACAAGATGGAACAGGACACCAAGTTCCGCGACACCGTTGTCACGCTGCTTCTGGACAATTCCGGATCCATGCGCGGCAGGCCGATCACCATCGCCGCCGTCACCGCCGACATCCTAGCCCGCACGCTGGAACGCTGCGGTGTGAAGGTCGAGATCCTGGGCTTTACCACACGCGCCTGGAAGGGTGGGCAGTCGCGCGAGGTCTGGCAGCAGGCCGGCAAGCCGGCGGCGCCCGGACGGCTGAACGATCTGCGCCACATCATCTACAAGGGAGCTGACGCGCCGTGGCGGCGGGCGCGCAAGTCGCTCGGCCTGATGCTGCGTGAAGGCATCCTGAAGGAAAACATCGATGGCGAGGCGCTGCTATGGGCGCATGAGCGGCTTCTGGCACGGACCGAGGACCGCCGCATCCTGCTGGTGATCTCGGACGGCGCGCCGGTCGATGATTCGACATTGTCGGTGAACAGCGGCAGCTATCTGGAAAAGCACCTTCGAGAGGTGATCACCTATATCGAGGGGCGCTCGCCGGTCGAGCTTCTGGCCATCGGCATCGGCCATGATGTGACCCGCTATTACCGCCGGGCGGTGACCATCACTGATGTCGACCAGCTTGGCGGCGCCGTTGTCGGCCAGCTGACAGACCTGTTCGACGAGGACGCCAACCGCAGGTTCGGCCGCGTCGCCTGACCTGGCGAATCTGCTGTTGAAAAGCTGCGGGCGCCTGATCGCGCCCCGTAACGAAACAGCCCCGCCGAAGCGGGGCCTTTTTCTATTCCGGAACCCGGGCTGGATCAGCCGGCGCTGGCCTGGGCTGCCTTGATCTCGCGCTTCAGCTGGCGCGCCTCGTCGGCAAGCTCGGCGTTGCGGGCCTGCATCAGGAACGCGTCGAGACCGCCATGCTTCTCGATCGTGCGCATGGCGCTGGTCGACAGGCGCAGGCTGACGCGGCGGCCAAGCGCCTCGCTGTGCATGGTGGCATGCTGCAGGTTCGGAAGGAACCGGCGGCGGGTCTTGTTGTTGGCGTGGCTGACATTGTTGCCGGACATCACCGTCTTGCCTGTGATCTGACAGCGTTTGGCCATTGGACTGGCTCCCATCTCTTCGAACATCTCGCGCGGCGCTTGCACCCTCTGGACAGCGTCGGCGGCGGCCTCTGTGCCGCAGTGAATAACGATGCGTGGGTATAGGCCAGCACCATGATGAGGTCAAGTCTGAATCGGGCAGGGTCCGGCGGCAGGAATTCCCTGTCCGGCTTAGCGGAATATTAAACCTTTCGGATTATCCTTGTTGTCAGACGGCAATGATTTCCTGATGCATCACCTGACCTGAAAAGCAACTGGAAGGCAGTGAACCCATGACCCAAGGACGCGACTCCCAGCCTCGCCAGCGCCGACGCGGCGGCGCGCCACGACCCAACCCTGCCTCTACAGGCCGCCGCCTGAAGCGCAATGTCCGTCTCGGGGGACGTCGCACCACCATCGTCCTCGAGGCCTATTACTGGGAAAGCATCGACAACATGCTTGTCGATGAAGCTGTCTCGCTCGATGAATTCTGCGCCCATATCGACAATCTTCGCCAGCATTCAAGCATGGCGTCATCGGCGCGGATTGTGGTGCTGATCTATTTCCGGCTTCGCGAGAAGATCAGCGGCCCGCCCTTCGTCGATCCCGACCTGCAGGCACGTCGCATGGACGGATCGTTTCATGCCCCGCACCAGGCAGGGCCCCCGGCGCAGCTGCTGCCTCTGGTTCTCAGGCGGTTTGCGCAAGATGAAGCGCATGCCGGATAGCCGCTCCGGCATCGGGGATCGTGCCACGCGCCGCCTCTATGCTGGCATGCCCGTCGGCGCGCAACAGTCTGGCCAGCTGCGCAATGACACGGCCGGGAAGCTCTGGTCCGTCAAGCGCCAGCGCGGTATAGAGCTGGACAAGGCTGGCCCCGACCAGGATCTTCGCATAGGCCTGCCAGCCGGTCGCGACGCCGCCAGCCCCGATCAGCGCCGGACCGTCACCCGGAAGGTTGCGCGAGATGCCGGCAAGAACATGCGTCGACATCTCGAACAGCGGCGCGCCGGACAGTCCGCCTGTCTCGCCGGCACAGGATGAGCCAAGCGTGGGCGGACGGCTGATCGTGGTGTTTGTGGCAATCAGTCCGTCAATACCCTCGTCCACGGCGGTGGCACAGATTGTCTCGATGTCCCCTTCTTCAAGGTCGGGGGCAAGCTTGACGAACAGCGGCAGGTCGGTGCCTGCAGCGGCCATTCCTTCGCGCCCGGCGATGATTGTCCGGCGCAGATTGTCGCCAGCCTGAAGGTCGCGAAGCCCCGGCGTGTTCGGCGATGAAATGTTCAGCGTGATGTAATCGGCAAACCGCGCCAGCCGCGCCACGGCGTTGCGGTAATCATCTGTCGGCGCGGTGCTTGTCTTGTTGGCGCCGACATTGATCCCGATAATGCCGGCGTGACGCGGAGATGCGCCGGCCCCAACCTCACGCCGGGCCTCACGCCGGGCCTCACGCCGAGCGTCCAGCCGGGCCTCGAGCCGGGCCTCCGCGGCCGCCATGCCGCGGCTGTTGAAGCCGTAGCGGTTGATCACAGCCTTGTCCTGCGGCAGGCGAAAGACGCGCGGACGCGGGTTGCCCGGCTGCGGGTTCGGCGTGATCGTGCCGAGCTCGACATGGCCAAAACCCAGCTTCAGCGCCCCGTCGGGGCAGGCGGCATCCTTGTCGAAGCCGGCGGCGAGCCCCAGCGGATTGCGGAAGGTCAGCCCGGCCAGGCTGACCGGCAGCGACGGCAGGGACGGCGATGGCGCGATACCAAGCGACAGGGTGCGGACAGCGGCCCGGTGCGCCGCCTCCGGCGGCAGCAGGCGCGCCATGCCCGACGCCAGGCGCCAGATCAAGCCCCGCCCCCGGACGAGGCAAGCTTGCCGGCAAGCGCGTCCTGCATCAGCGCAATCGACTGTGATCTGCCATAGAGCGCGAAGAAGGATCCCATGCGCGGGCCTTCCGACTGGCCAAGACACACCTCATAGAGGCACTGGAACCATGCGCGCAGATTCTCGTATCCGGCCGCCTTGCCGGTGGCATAGACCGCCGACTGGATGGCCTCGGCATCGGCATCTGCCGGCAACGCCTCGATGGCGGCGATCGGCGCTGTGATGTGCGTGGCTTCATCAGCTGTGGCTGCGCGGTAGGTTTTATGCGGACGCACCATATCCTGATAGTAATTCACCGCATAGCCGATCATCCGGTCGAGTTCCGGATGCGTCGCGGCGCTCACCCCGGGCACATAGTCGCTGACATAGCTCCAGACCACTTCCGGCGTCTCGGCAAGACAGACAGAGGCAAGGTTCAGCAGCAGCGTGTAGCTGACCGGCAGGCCGCCTTCATCGGGAACACCGGCATGAATGTGCCAGGCCGGATTTTCCAGCTGCGCCGCATCATCCTGTTCGGCGATCTTGGCGCGATGCTGGTAATATTCATCGACGGTCTTCGGGATCACCTCGAAATGCAGCCTCTTGGCGCGGCGCGGCTGCGCATACATGAACAGCGCCAGCGATTCCGGGCTGCCATAGCGAAGCCATTCCTCGACGCTGAGGCCGTTGCCCTTCGACTTCGAGATCTTCTCGCCGGCGGCATCAAGGAACAGCTCGTAGGAGATGCCGATCGGCGGCGTGCCGCCCATCGCCTGCGTGATCTTCGAGGACTGCCGCACCGAATCGATCAGGTCCTTTCCGGCCATCTCGTAATCGACGCCAAGAACGAACCAGCGCATCGCCCAGTCCGCCTTCCATTGCAGCTTGCAGGCACCGCCAAGAACCGAACTCTCGATCTCGGCGCCTGTCTCGGGATGCTGGTAGGTGATGGCATCGCGGTCCGGATGGGTGGCGATGACCCTGGCCTGCAGCACCCGGCCGGTATCCGGGCAGACCGGAAAGAACGGGCTGTAGGTGGCACGGCGCTCCTCGCCAAGCGTCGGCAGCATGATGTCCATGACAGCGTCATAGCGCGCCAGCACCGTTCGCAACCCGTCATCGAACCTGCCGGACCGGTAGCAGTCGGTCGAGCTGACGAATTCATAGTCGAAGCCGAAGGAATCAAGAAAGGCCTGAAGGCGGGCATTATTGTGCGCGCCGAAGGACGGGTGCGTGCCGAACGGGTCGCGGACAGCGGTCAGCGGCAGCCCCAGATCGGCCTGCATCGCCTCGCCATTCGGAACATTGTCAGGCACCTTGCGAAGCCCGTCCATGTCATCGGAGAAACAGACAAGCCGCGTCTTGGCGCCGGTCATGACCTCGAAGGCGTGGCGCACCATGCTGGTGCGCACCACCTCGCCGAAGGTGCCGATATGCGGCAGGCCGGACGGGCCATAGCCTGTCTCGAACAGCACCTCGCCATCATGGCCCTTGCCGTCAAGACGTTTGACCAGATCGCGCGCCTCGGCAAAGGGCCAGGCCTTGGCGTCGCTGGCGACGTCCTTCAGATGCGCAATGGGGTGGGTCATGGTCGGGTCCTGTCTGGCTTCCACATTCCGGCGGGCAGATGCCCGCAATGGCGCCATCTATGCCGGAAAAGCGGGACACAGGCAAGACGCTTGCCGCCCGACACCACTGGTCGGCCACAGGCAGCGCGGCGGGGCAAAAAGCGCGCTGGTCCCCCCCTCTGATTGACGCTATATCAGACCCATGCAACGCCCGCCTTCCGACAGCCGTACGCCGCCGGCAAGCCCCTCGGGGATGACCGTTCCCGAGCTGCACAGCGCGCCGGTCTTCTACCCGGCTGGCACCAGGCTAATCTGGATTTCCGAGGCAGGCGAGATTGACCATATCGACCGACCGACCGCGGCCGCGAGGCTGGCCCGGCATGTGCCGCTGATCTGCCACCGCCGCTGGACGGAGGCGCGTGCTGGCACTGAGATCGAGGCCTGTCTCGACATCATGGAGCTCTACGCCTTCGTACGGCCGGCGCGGTTCTGCCTGCCGACGCCGCGCGGGCTGGCAACGCAGCTGGCGCTGCCGCTTCCGGCCGGCGGCGAGGATATGGCGGCGCTGCTGCCGCGCGCCGCCTTCGCGCTGCTTGACGAGCTTGCCGCCGCCGCGCCGGCGGCGCAGCGCGAGGCCGGGGCCATCGCCACGATGATGGCGGCCTCCGGCTGGAGCTGGGGACCGATCCTGCTGGCGCATCTGGGGCTTCCCATGCCGCCGCTGGCCCCGCCCGACGGGCGTCTGGCGGCCGTCTGGACGCGGCTTGCCGAATATACCGACTTCACCGCCGCGGCCCCGCCCGGCACCACCCCGATCCGCCCTGATTCGGCCCGCGAACGGCTTGGCCAGATGCTTGGCGGCGGGGCGGAAATCCGCGAAAGCCAGTCGGACTACGCTGCCGCGCTGGCGGCCGGGTTCGACACGCCGGAAGCCGGACCCGCACCGGCCATGGTGCTTGCCGAGGCCGGCACCGGCACCGGCAAGACGCTCGGCTATCTGGCCCCGGCGACGCTGTGGGCAGAGGCGAATGGCGCGCCTGTCTGGATTTCCACCTTCACCCGCACCCTGCAGCACCAGATCGCCTCGGAGCGCACCCGCCTCTATCCCGACACCGCCAGCTGGGAGCGCAAGGTGGTGATCCGCAAGGGGCGGGAAAACTATCTCTGCCTTCTCAATCTTGAAGAGGCGCTGGCGCAGCTTGGCGGCGCGCCGCGGCGCGGCACCGCGCTGGGGCTGATGGCGCGCTGGGCCGGCGCGACCAATGACGGCGACCTGACCGGACCGACCTTCCCCGCCTGGCTGTCCGACCTTGTCGGACGAGCCCAGACGATCGGGCTTGCCGACCGGCGCGGCGAATGCATCCACAGCGCCTGCGCCCATTACAACCGCTGCTTTGTCGAGAAATCGATGCGCCGCGCCCGGCGGGCCGACATCGTGATCAGCAATCACGCGCTGGTGATGATCAACGCCGCCTATGCGCCGCCGGTCGAGGCCGAGACCGACAGACGGCGCCCGACGCGCTATGTGTTCGATGAGGGGCATCATCTGTTCGATGCCGCCGACAGCGCCTTTTCGGTCTATCTCAGCGCCCAGGAATCGGCCGAGTTGCGGACCTGGATCCGCGGCGCCGAGGATGGGCGCGGCGGGCGGGCGCGCGGGTTGAAGCGCCGTCTTGGCGAGCTGCTGGCCGATGATCCGGCAGCGCTTGCCGATCTCGACGCGGCGCTTGAGGCGGCGCGCGAGCTTCCCGGCCAGGGATGGCAGAAACGGATCAGCAATGCCGCGCCCGTCGGGCCGGCGGAAGCCTTTTTCATGGCGCTTCGCCAGGCGCTCTATGCCCGCGTCGAGGATGCCACCAGCCCCTATGACCTGCAGGCGCATTTTCACCCCGCCCCGCCGGAGCTGGTGGCGGTGGCAGATCCGCTTCGCGCCGCGCTTGCCGAGCTTGGCGGCCCGCTTCGCAAGCTGGCGGCGCGGCTGAAATCGATCCTTGATGACAAGGCAGAGGAGCTGGAGACGCCGGAGCGGGCGCGGCTGGAAGGGGCCATCCGCGGGCTTGAGCTTCGCGCATCCGGCCCGGTGTCGGGCTGGCAGGGGTTGCTGGAAGGGGCGCTGTCAGGCCCCTCGGACGGCTTTGTCGACTGGATGCAGATCGACCGCATCGACGGCAGCGACCGCGATGTCGGGGTGGCGCGCCACTGGCTCGACCCGACCATCCCCTTCGCGCAGACGGTGCTGGAGCCGGCGCATGGCGTTGCTGTCACCTCGGCCACCCTTCGCGACATGCCGCCACCAAAGCCCGACAGGGCAAAGGATGGCGCGCCGGAGGACAAGCCGCCGGCGCCGGCCGCCGGCTGGGCATCGGCGCTGACCATGACCGGCGCGACGCATCTGGAACATCCCTCGATGCGGGCCGCCTTCGATTCGCCCTTCGACTATCCGCGGCAGACCCGCATTCTGGTGGTGAATGATCTGGAGCGGGAACGCCCGCAGGCTACCGCGGCGGCGATGGCGTCGCTGATGGCGGCAGCCGGCGGCGGCGGGCTTGGCCTGTTCACCGCCATCCGGCGGTTGCGCGCCGCGCATCCCGAGCTGGTGCGCCGGCTGGAGGCAGAAGGGCTGCCGCTCTATGCGCAGCATGTCGACAGGATGAATCTGCAGACGCTGCTGCAGATTTTCCGCGAGGAGCCGCATTCCTGCCTTCTTGGCACCGACGCGGTGCGCGACGGCATCGATGTGCCGGGCGAGGCGCTGCGGCTGATCATCTTCGACCGCATGCCCTGGCCGCGCGCCGACATCCTGTTCAAGGCGCGCGCCGAATGG
>JBMHCH010000149.1:0-19772 GCA_049890015.1 Puniceispirillaceae bacterium (SeqCode) | reverse complement strand
TTCCTGACGTCAAACATCAAAATGCTTGAAAATCAGGAACTTGAACCACGAACCACGGAACTTATGGTGCCCGCTGAGGGAATCGAACCCCCAACTAATCATTACGAATGACCTGTTATACCATTTAACTAAGCGGGCATTTGCTGCGCTTATACCTGCATTCATCGCAGGGTTCAATCAGCCTCGTTCGGCCTGCTGACGGTCCGGGGCGGCGTTGCTGATCAGTGGCGTCACACCATCCGGCTGCCGCCAGTCGAGCGTGGCGAATCCGGCGCATCCGCCACAATGGCTCTGCCAGCTTTCATGAAGCAGCTGGCAGCTTGTGCATTGCCAGCGGCGCGGACGCGGCGCCTCGCCAGCCTTGCGCAGCGCCGCCGTCTCGGCGGCGCCATCCTCGTCCACCGTGGCCAGCCGCGCCGCCAGCCGCCAGGCAGCCGCATCGCGCCCACCGGGATCAATGTCTTCCAGAAGACGGCGCGCCTCACCGACCAGCCCGTGATCCAGCGCCACCTCGGCGACCACCCGCCGCCCTTCATCGGCAAGCCGCCCTTCCTTTGGAATCAGCTTCATGAGCCGTGCGACCGTGCTGCCTTCATTCACACCCCACAATGCCGCCAGCCGCGCCGCCACACCATCATGCGGCATGGCGCGGAACGCCGCCTCGAGCGGCTTCACAGCCTTCTTCGCGCTGCCTGCCTCGACATGAAGATCGGCGAGGCGCAGCGCTGCCGGCCAGAATTCCGGCCAGGCGGAAAGCGCCGCCTGCAGGCTGGCGGTCATCCGGCGAAGCGCCGCTGCATCACGCGGTCCGTCAGGCGCGCCGGCGGCTTCAAGATAGGAAAGCGCCGCCTTCTGATGTGACAGGATGATGTCCTCGCCGCTGTCCTGACCACCTGACGCCATGACAACGGCAAGCGCGGGAAGCGCCGCGCCCCAGTTGCCGCGCTCGGCCTCGAGAACCAATACCTGGCGGGCGGCAAGCGCCGATTTCGGCCTCAGCTCCAGCGCCGTTCGCGCCGCTGTCAGCGCCGTATCGGGCTGATCCTTTTCCAGCGCCAGCCTGGCAAGGCCGATATGGCCAAGAAAGGCTGTGTCGGCATCGCGTGTCAGCGAGGTGAAATAGCGGTCGGCCGCCTGGTGATCACCGGACAGATGCGCCGCCTGCGCCGACAGAAGATCGGTCAGATGGGGTGCCGCCAGCAGCCGCTGCGCGCGCGCCGCCTGCCTTCGCGCCTCTTCAGGCTCGCCGGCGGAGACCGCCATCAGTCCCAGAGCCAGCGCCCGATGCCCGGAATCGGTGCGGCGTTGCGCCAGATTCCGCCCAAGCAAGGCTGGCAGCTGCATCAGCCCGCGAAGAAGCCTGTCGACAAACAGCAGCAGAAGAGCCAGCACCACAAGGATCGCCACCGCCAGACTGGTGCGCATTTCCAGCTGCCAGCCAAGCCATTCAAGTGACAGCATGCCGGGCTGCGCACCAAGCCAGCTTGCCAGGCCAGCGGCAAGAAGAACAAGGACCAGAAGGCCAATCAACCGCGCGAACATCACCTTGCCCTTCCGCCATCACCAAGCCCGGCCAGAAACGCCGCCATTTCGGCGCTGAATGCGGCAAGCGCCTCATCCGCCGCCAGACGTCTTTCGGCGGCCGCGCGCCAGGCGGCGATATCTGCTTCACGCTCGGGCAACAGGTCGACAAGCGCGGCGCTTGCCTCGAACGCGGTGCGGATCTGCCGGCGCGCGACAGCGTCCTCAAAGCTGGCAAGCGGCGAGACGGCGTCAGGACCGGGCTCTGCACCCGCCTGATCCCGGCGCCGCAGCGTGACAAACCCGGCAAGCATGTCCGTGGTCGAGGTCCACCAGCCCCCGGCCTGGTCACGCGCCGTCTCCCGCAGCATCGGAACAAGATCGGAAGCCGCGGCAAGAACCCGTGACGCGGACGGCGGCGCGGGTGACAGGGCCGCGCGGAGCGATGCAAGCCCGTCAAGCGGCAGGCCAGCGGCGCCAAGGTCGTCAAGCACCGGCAGCCAGCGCCCGGCATCCGCCCCGGCAAGACTGTCGGCAAGCATCGCGCTGGCCACCGTCAGACCCGACAGCGCCAGCGTCAGATCCGGGCTGGCAGCCGCATCACGGCGCGCGGCAGGTGCCGATTCCAGCCTCGCAAGACGCGTCGCCAGATCGCCCTGCGCCGCGGCAAGATCAGCCTGCGCCGCGGCAAGATCAACTTGCGCATCGGCAAGATCACCAAGCGCCACTCCCGGATTGTCCGGAAGCGCTGATTCAAGTGCCGTCAGCCTTGCGGCAAGATCGCCGGCAAGGCGCGCCGCCTCATCCCGCGCGTCGCCGGCACCGGCCTCTGCCATCTCGACCCTGGCGGCAAGCTGCCCCATTTCGGTTGCGAGAACATCCTGCCGCGCGGCAGCACGCCATTCCTGGAACAGCACACCGCCGGCAGCCACGAGAATCGCTGTCGCCGCCAGGAGGCCGAAAAGCGCCATGCCGCCGCCGGCGCGGCGCGGGTCTTCACCTGTCTTCTGCTGCGCCTGATCCTTGGATCCTGCCTTCCGGTCTGGTGTTCCGCCTGTCTTCTTGCGTGCGGACTGACGGCGGGAGCGGGCACCCGATCCGGTCGTGTCCGATCCGGTCGCAGAATCCTGTTTCTCGACGGCAACGCCTTCGATGATCTCTGGGTCTTCGGCAGGGGTCTTGCGGTCAGTCATTCTTTCATTGGCCCTTTTCGGCCAGCGCGCGATGCGCCTCATGCAAGGCTGTCACGCCGATCATAGAGCAAAGCCGCGATGGCTAAAAGCCGCGCGCGAGACGGCCGCCTGGCAACATAGACCCGGCGCCACCCGCCGCCAGCGGCATCGGCAATGGCCTGGCTTCCGGCGATCACCGCCATCTGCCGCGGCGCGGCGTCCCGGCCGGAGGCCTCGAGCGTCTCGCGGAACAGACGCGCCGAGCGCGCCGACATCAGGATGACCGCCAGCACATCGCCCTTTTTAACCGCCGCCATGGCGGGACGCGGAAGACCGCGCAGCGGTTCCATGCGGTAGACGATTTTCATCTGGACTGCGACCTGCGACGCCAGCGCCGCCGCCATGTCATAGCTTCGCTCGGCAGCGGCCGGCCACAGAAGCGGGCCTTGCAGGCCGCCGGCCCTGCCGGTGATCAGCGGCACAAGCCCGGCCCCGCCGCCCGACCCGATGGTGATGTCGCCAAATCCGGCCGCCGCTGCCGCGCGCCCGGTCGACCGTCCGACAGCGAAGACCGGAAGCCCATGCCATGACGGGTCGATCTCGCCGCCGCCGGCCTGCTCCATGCCGGTGACGGCATGGCGGCTGGTGAAGATCACGCCGCCATAGGAATCCGCATCCGCGAGAGGGGAGGCGCATGCGTAGACAGGGGTCATCAGCGGTGCCGCCATCGCGGGCGCGCCGCGCCGGGCCAGCGCGGCGACATCAAGATGGCAGTCAGGTTCCGGTCTGACGGTCAGGATGATGGTGGTCATCGCGTCCCTCCCAAGGTCGTCGGCGCCGGGCTCAGGCGAGAAAGTCACGGCCGCCAGCCTCGAGAAGAAGCTGCTCGCCAAGCTCGCGGCCAAGCCTTTCGGATTCCGCGGCAGGGCCGGAAATGCCGGCCCGATGGGCCGCGCTTCCGTCAGGGCTCAGGATCATCGCGTCAAGGGTCAGCCCGCCACCAGCGGCATGCGCCGCGCTGGCCGCGATCGGCGTGTGGCAGGACCCGTCAAGATGCGCAAGAAGCGCCCGTTCGGCGCTCACCTCTGCGGCGGCATGCGGACAGTTCAGCGCGGCACAGGCCGCAATCACAGCATCGCGCCGCGCCGTGCCGGCCTCGCATGTCTGGATGGCAAGAGCACCCTGCGCCGCCGCCGACGGCATCACCGCCTGGTCAATCGGCACATGGGGCACATCGAGCTGCAGGCGCCGCAACCCGGCCATCGCCAGGATGATGGCGTCGTAGCGCCCCTCGGCAAGCGCCGCCAGACGCGTATTCACATTGCCGCGAAGCAGCTCGATCCGAAGATCGGGCCGGCGATGAAGAAGGATCGCCTTTCGCCGCACCGAGGCGGTGCCGACAACAGCCCCGTCAGGAAGCGCGTCAAGCGAGTCGAAACCGCCAACAAGCGCGTCACGCCTGTCCTCGCGCGGCAGCACCGCGGCAATCACGGTGCCGTCGGCGAAGGTTGTTTCCATATCCTTCATCGAATGCACGGCGGCGTCGCAATCGCCGCTCAGCAGCCGGCGCTCCAGCTCCTTGACGAACAGCCCCTTGCCGCCGGCATCGGCAAGCGATCTGTCGAGAATCCTGTCGCCGCGCGTGGTCAGCGACAGGATATCGCTTGGCAGGGGGCGCAGCCTGTCCTGAACGATTTCAGCCTGCGCCATGGCCAGCGCCGAAGCGCGGCTTGCCAGCACCAGCGGGCTGGCGGCAAAGATCTCACCGTGATCCGTCATAGCTGCGGTTCTAAAGCCCGGCCATGCCGCTTGCAAAGCAAAAAAGACGTCAGGAACGGACGGATTCCCGCCCACCCTGGCCAGACTCCCTCGCCTCTGGGCCTTATCATACCGCTGTTGATGGCCTATGATCCGCAAACCTGCAAACCGGACATGACCGCACCAGATGAAAGACACGTTCCTGATCCTCGGCATCGAGAGCAGCTGCGATGAAACAGCCGCCGCCATTGTGCGGAATGACGGCACCGTGCTGTCCAGCGAGATCGCCTCGCAGATGGAGGTTCACGCCGCGCATGGCGGAGTGGTTCCCGAGATCGCGGCGCGCGCGCATCTCGACGCTGTCGACAAGGTTGTCACGGCGGCCCTGCGCACCGCCGGTGTTGATATCGGTGACATCGACGCGGTGGCCGCGACCGGCGGGCCGGGGCTGATCGGCGGGGTGGTGGTCGGCACGGTCACGGCAAAGGCCATCGCCGCCGCGCGAAGCCTTCCCTATTACGCCGTCAACCATCTCGAGGGCCATGCGCTCAGCCCGCGGCTTGTCGCGCCGGTGGCGTTTCCCTATTTGCTGCTGCTGGTGTCGGGCGGGCACACGCAGCTTCTCGCCGTTCATGGGCCGGGGGCGTATGAGCGCTACGGCACGACCATGGATGACGCTGCCGGCGAGGCCTTCGACAAGAGCGCGAAGATCATGGGTCTTGGCTATCCCGGCGGGCCGGCCATCGAGCGCGCCGCCGCCAGCGGCGATCCGCGCCGCATTCCACTGCCGCGCCCGCTCAAAGGGGCCGACCATTGTCATTTCTCCTTCTCCGGGCTTAAGACGGCGGTGGCGACCCGGTTCGCCGCGCTTGGTGATGGCCGGGGTGATGGCCGGGGTGATGACGGGCCTGATGAGATGAACAGCGGCATCCACGACCTTGCCGCGGCGCTGCAGGCCGCCATCGCCGACTGTCTCGCCGACCGGACACGCCGCGCCATGACGCGTTTTGCGCAAGCGCATGGCGCGGCGACGCTCGTCATCGCCGGCGGTGTCTCCGCCAACAAGGCGATTTTCCACCGCCTCGCCGAAGAGGCCGGGAATGCCGGCTTCGGCATCGTGGTGCCGCCAGCATGGCTGTGCACCGACAATGCGGCGATGATCGCCTGGGCCGCGATCGAACGCGCCGCCAGTCAGGATGGAGCCGGCCCAGATGACCTTGATTTCGCGCCGCGCCCGCGCTGGCCTCTCGATCCCGATGCCGCGCCGCCGCCTGGCCGCGGGGTGCGGGCATGAGCCGCGCCGCTGTTGTCATTGGCGGCGGAAGCTGGGGAAGCGCCCTGGCAACAGCGCTTGCCGCCGGCGGCACCGAGGTCACCGTTCTTGTCCGCGACGAGGACAGCGTCGGATGGCTTTCTGCCGGCCGCTGCCGCCAGCTTCCCGACCTGCCGCCTGTCGCGCCCATCAGGGCCACCACCGATGCTGCCATCCTTGGCGATGCCGGCATAGTGTTCCTGGTGGTGCCTGTCGCCGCCACTGCTGGCGCGCTGGCGCAGGTCGCCCGCCACGCCCCGTCGGCCGAGGCCCTGGTGCTCTGCGCCAAGGGAATGGCGATGACGGAGAACGGCGCGATGCTGATGCCGGAGCTTGCCACCAGCCTTGTTCCCGGACTGCCGGCGGTGATCCTGTCAGGCCCGAGCTTTGCCGACGAGGTGATGTCCGGGCTTCCCGCCGCGGTAACAGCCGCCTGTGCCGACAGCGCGGCCGTCAGCGCGGTTCAGGACGGGTTTTCGGGGAGTCATCTTCGCGTCTATGCCAGCCAAGACGCCCTTGGTGTCGCGATTGGCGGGGCCATGAAGAATGTGATCGCGATCGCTGCCGGATGCGCCATCGGCCTTGGCCTCGGCGACAATGCGCGTGCCGCCATCATCACCCGCGGTCTTGCCGAGATGGCGCGCTTCGCCGCCGCTGCGGGCGGCGCGGCGGACACCATCTATGGATTGTCGGGCGCCGGCGATCTGGCGCTGAGCTGTGCCGGGCCGCATTCGCGCAACATGGCCTACGGGCTGGCTCTTGGCCGCGGCGAAAGTCCGGATGAACGGCTTGCCGAGGGGCGTCACACCGTGGCGGCGCTGGCCGCGCGCGGTCGCAGTCTTGGTGTCGACCTGCCGATCACCAATGGTGTCGACAGGGTGGTGAACAGCGGTGCCCCGCTTGCCGGGGTGGTGGCCGATCTTCTGGCGCGGCGCGCCGGGAGCGAATAGATGTTGCATCGGCAGGGCATTGTCCCTATACGCTGATGAATGCAAGGAAAGGCGGGATAGAATGAACTACTGGCTGATGAAATCCGAACCCTCGACCTGGTCATGGGACGACCAGCTGGCGAAAGGCGATGTCGGCGAAGGCTGGGACGGCGTGCGCAATTACCAGGCCTCGAACAACATGAAGGCCATGGAGATCGGCGACCTCGCCTTCTTCTATCACTCGGTCAACGAGAAGCAGATCGTCGGCATTGTCGAGGTGATCGAGCTCTACCACCCGGACCCGACCGACGCCAGCGGCCGCTTCGGCATGGTCACGGTGAAGGCGGTGAAGACCATGGCGCGGCCGGTGACGCTTGCCGAGATCAAGGCCGATGAACGTCTTTCCGAGATGGCGCTGGTGCGCCAGTCGCGCCTGTCGGTCACCCCGGTCAGCGCCGACCAATGGACCATCCTGATGGAGATGGGCGAGACGGCGCTCTAGCCGGCGGCGTTGCCTGCCATCCGCGACCTGTCGCGGCGGATGAAATAGAGATTCCGCAGATAGATGAACAGGCCAAGCCCCTGGCCGCAGATGATCACCGGATCCTGGCGCCAGACGGCGTAGAGAAGAAGCACCGCGCCGCCGCCGATGGAAAAATACCAGAAGGCGATCGGGATCACCGACTTCGCCTGCTTCTCCGATGACAGCCACTGCAGGATGAACCGCATCGCGAACAATCCCTGACCGGCAAAACCGACAATGATCATGATCTGCTCGGGATTGGTCACCAGACTGTCAGGAAGGAAGGGAAGAAGCCTCACCAGCACGGTGGCGACGGCGCGCGCGCCAGCTTCGATCTGGGCCGAAAGAAGAGCGATCATCTGCTGGTCTCCTGACCGGATGCGGCGATTGTGATTTCGGTGACACTGCCCTGGCGCGGGGCGCGGCGCAGAAGCCAGATCACCCCGAAAATATCACTGATGCCGACGATCAGCCTGTCGAGAATCCTGTATTTCGACATGCCGCGGACGCGCGCCCTGTGGGCGACGGGCACACCCACCACCTCGCCGCCGTGACGCCGCACCAGGCTCGGCATGAACCTGTGCATGTGGTTGAAGAAGGGAAGTTCGAGGAACAGCGAGCGGTGCAGAACCTTGATGCCGCAGCCGCTGTCGGGATGCGTGTCGGCAAGAAGCGTTCGCCGGATCCAGCGCGCCGCGCGCGATGCCAGAAGCCGCAGCGCGCTGTCCTGGCGTTTCGCGCGGATGCCGGCGGCCATGCCGACCCTGCCGCTTCCCTGCGGCACCTGCTGCAGGAGCGCCGCCTCCAGAACCGGAAGGTCGGACGGCACATTCTGGCCATCCCCGTCGAGAACGGCGATCAGGGTGCCGCGCGCCTTCAGAAGCGCCGAGCGGATGGCGGCGCTCTGTCCGGCCCGGCTTTCATGGCGCAGAACGCGCAGCTCGGCCACGGCGGCGGCGCTGTCGGCAAGTTCGGCCGGGCTGTCATCAGTGCTGGCGTCATCAACATAGATGATCTCGAAACGCCGGCCGGCCAGCGCGGCGGCAATCTCGTCGATCAGCGGCCTGATATTGCCAGCCTCGTTCATCACCGGAACGAGAACCGACATCTCGATCTGCGATCCGGCGGACCCCTTGGCCTTGGTCTTGGTCATGAAGATGAACCCGAAAGGTATGGTGGCACTTGCGTCTCTTTAGCCGTTGACGCCGCCCGGGTCAAATCCGTCGGCACGATACATGAAGATTAGCACATCGCGGCCTTTCGACATGTTGAATCCCTCGATCTGGCGCGGCGGTGCCAGGCGCAGCCCGACACGATCCGCCATCGCGAGGAATGCCGGCCGCTGATCCCTTTCGATGATGGCAAGGCCGTCCGCCGCCTCGGCAAGGAACAGCGCCGCCTCGCCGCCGTCAACCAGAAGCAGGTCACGCCCGAGATGGAAAACAAGGGAGGGCTCGTGAAACCCGGCCGCGGCGATTGCCGGCGGATAGCCGCCATCCTGGATGATCGCCGCATCGATGGCGCGCGCCACATGAACCCGCGACAATGACGGGATCAGCCCGGCAATCACAATCAGATGAAAGGCAAGCCCGGCCGCCAGCACCCGCGCCACCGGCATGATGCCGCCCTGGCGGTGCCACAGGATGCCCTGCCACAGCGCGAGGCCGGTCATCAGGGCCGCCAGAATGGCAAAGGCGAAGGCCCGCCCGCCGGTCGCCCCGCCATAGGTCAGCGCCGCCCAGATCACCGCCGCCGCCAGCAGCGGTCCGGCCGCCAGCATCGCGTAATCCCCGGCCAGCGCCAGCCAGCGGCGCGCCACCGCGCGCATGCCGCCCCTCGTCATGCCGGCAAGCGGCGCGTCGACAGCGCAGACCAGCAGCACCGCCACTGCCGGCAGCACCGGCATCGGATAATGCGGCAGCTTTGTCGGCACGCATTCGATCAGCACCCAGAAGGGCACCACCCACGCCAGCAGAAAGCGGCTTTCGACATGTTCCAGCAGAACCGGCATCTGCGCCGCCGCCCGCGGCAGAAGCAGGCTTGCCGGCCAGACAAGCAGCGGCGCCAGCATCAGGTAGGTGCCGATCGGCGCGCCATGCGATTCCTGCGCCGACTGCACCTTGGCGACAAAGTCGCCGCGGAAGGCGATATCGAGAAAGGCTCCGTCCGTCGCCAGCGTCACCATGATCGCCCAGGGAAGGGTGATGCCGGCCAGCAGCAGCGCTCCGCGCCCGGCGCGAAGCATGCGAAGCCATCCTGTCTGGCGGTGCCAGAGGCACAGCGCGGCAACCGTTGTCACCGCCAGCAGGGGCGCCACCGGTCCCTTTACCAGCACCGCCGCCGCCATCGGCAGCCACACGAACAGGTAGGAGTTGTAGGACAGCCGCCTGCCATGCTGCCAGGCTTGGTAGATTCGCATAAGGCCGAACTGCTGGATCAGACAGAGCAGCGTCAGCACGGAATCGGTCTTTGCCAGATGCGCCTCGGCGAAGACCAGCATTGCCCCGCCACAGGCGGCCGCGGCAAGGACGGCCCGCGGCGGCTTGTACAGCGCTCGCGCGATCCGGAAGGTGCCATACACCGTCAGCAGCATCGCCAGCAGGCTCGGCAGGCGGTAGGAAGCGATGTCATCCGTCCCGAAGAGGGCCGCCGCGCTGGCCTGAAGCCAGTAGATTCCGGCCGGCTTTTTCGCGCGCAGCTCGTCCTGGAAGCGAATGGTGACCAGATCCCCGCTCTCCACCATCTGGCGGCTTGCCTGCGCGAAACGTGATTCGTCGCGATCCATCGGCGGCACGGTCTGATGGCCGATCAGCACAGCCGCGGCAAGAAGCGCCAGAACCATCAACAGGGCCGACTTTTTGAATGCAGCGGTCACGGACTATCCTCTGGATGGCCGCTCCCCTGCCTTCCAGGCGACGGCCTGTCGGTTAAACCATTTTTCGCGGTCCTTTTCCATAGGGTGACGGGCCTTCGGCAGGCCGCGCTTCTGTCTGCGGCCATATTTTCTGTAGGCAAGGGGCGCAGGCTCACCTATTTTGCGCACCTATGATCCATAGCGCGACCGACATGCCATGAGCACCGCCCCCGCCGGGCAGCCAGGCCAGCCCTGGCAGCAGCAGACAAGCTGGCGTCACATCTGGTCGATTTCCTGGCCAGTCTTCCTTGCCAACATCACCTTTCCGCTGGTGGGGGCCGCCGACACGGCGATGATGGGACGGCTCGAGGATGCAAGCTTCGTCGGCGGCGTGGCGCTGGGGACGCTGGTCTTCAACTTCATCTATTTCGGCTTCGGATTCGTGCGCATGTGCACCACCGGGCTGGTGGCGCAGGCGCATGGGCGCGGCGCCGATCACGAGATCGAGAACCATATGATCCGCGGCCTGATCGTCGCCCTGTCGATCGGGTTCGGCTTCGTCATTGCCACGCCGCTTGTCATCGCCCTCACCGGCACCCTGTTCAGCGCCAGCGAGGCCGTCAGGGAGCTGATGAGAGCCTATGTCGAGATCAGGCTTCTGGCGGTGCCGGCGGCGCTTGCCAACATGGTGCTTCTGGGCTGCCTTTTCGGCCGACAGAACATGCGGCTTGTGATGGTGCAGATCATTTTCGTCAATGCCGCCAACCTCTGCCTCAATGTCTATTTCGTCCTCGGCCTCGGAATGGCGATCGAGGGGGTGGCCTGGGCCTCGGTGGCGGCGCAGTGGATCGGCTTTGCCGGCACGCTGGCGCTGGTCCGCTGGCAGTGGCGCGATCTTCTGACCGGCATCGCAGGACGCGTTTTCATGCGTCGGCCTGCCTGGATGGATCCTGCCGCCTTTGGCCGTTTCTTTGTCATCGGCGGCGATATCATGGTGCGCACCCTGCTGCTGCTGCTGAGCGAGGCCGTTCTGCTGAACAATGCCGCCGGGCTTGGTGATCTGGAACTGGCGTCGGTGCAGCTTGTGCTGGTGATGTTCGGGCTGATCTCCTTCGGTCTCGACGGCTACGCGCATGCTGCCGAGGCCCTGGTTGGCGAGGCCATCGGGCGCCGCAACCCGAAGATGCTGGCGCTTGTGGTGCGCCGCACCAATATCCTGTGCGGCATCAGCGCCGTTGTGATCAGCCTTGCGGTATGGCTGTGTGGCAACCGGATCATCGCGCTGCTGACCTCGCAGCCCGACCTTGCGGCGATGACCCTTGCCTACTGGCACTGGGTGGCGCTGCTGGCGCCGGTGGCGTTTCTGGCCTTCCAGATGGACGGCATCTTCGTCGGGGCGACGCGAAGCCGCGAGATGCGCAACGCCATGATCCTGGCGGCAGCCGGCTTCTTCATCCTTGTCGCGATCCTTGGCGGCTACGGGCTGAATGGCCTTCTGGCAGCCTTTACGATATATCTCGGACTTCGCGGCGTGACGCTTCTGGTGCGTATGAAGCATGTCTACGCCATGGCAGCGCCGGAGGCACCCGCCCCCGGACCATAGACATGCAGATCGAAAAACAGACGGATTGAAAACCCTACGGAATGAAGAACAGGCAGAGATGATGAGCAGCTTTTCCCTTTCCGACCCCGCCCGCCTCGGGCTTGTCAGCGATGATGCGCCGGCGCGCGCCCTGCGCCTGATGACGGCCGACAGCTTCGATGACTGGCTGAAGTCGGCCTCGCCGGCGGCCCGTGCGATCGTCGAGGCGAACAGCTTTGCCGCCAGGTCGGGGCGCGCCATCCTTCTTGCCGGTGATGCGGACAGCGCCGATGCCATCGGCATTTTCAACGAGGACGCATCCTTGTGGGACGCCGCGCGGCTGGCGGCGGCCCTTCCGGCGGGCCGGTGGCGGATTGACGATGATGCGAGGTCCATGCCGCTGGAGGCTGTCTGCCTTGGCTGGGCGCTGTCGCAATACCGCTTCACCGCCTATCGCGGCGCCGAGGAGGCGGACGACGCGCTGCGCCAGCTGGTGATTCCATCCGGTCTGGGCCCTGCGGCGCGTCAGCGCCTCTGCGGCCTTGCCACCGGCACCGCCTTCTGCCGTGACCTGATCAATGCACCGCCCAACCATATGACCCCGGCCGGGCTTGAGGCGTCGGCGCGCGATCTGGCAGAGCGGTTCGGCGCGGCCATCGAGGTGACCTCCGGGGAGGCGCTGGAAACGGGATTTCCGGCGATCAACACGGTCGGGCGCGCCGCCGAGACCGCGCCGCGGCTGATCGACATGCGATGGGGCGACAGCGGACCTGCCATCACCCTGATCGGCAAGGGAATCACCTTCGACTCCGGCGGTCTCGACCTGAAGCCGTCAAAGGCGATGGAGCTGATGAAGAAGGATATGGGCGGGGCCGCCACTGTGCTTGGCCTGGCGGCGGCGCTGATGACGGCGGGAATGCCGATCCGGCTTCGCGTTCTTGTTCCGGCCGCGGAAAACGCGGTTTCCGCGCGGTCGATGCGGCCGCTCGACGTTATCGACACCCGCGCCGGCATCCCGGTCGAGGTCGGCAACACCGATGCCGAGGGCCGGCTTGTCCTGGCCGACGCCATCACCCTCGCCTGCGAGGAGGAGCCGGATTTCATGATCGATTTCGCCACGCTGACCGGGGCGGCGAGGGTGGCGCTCGGCACCGAGCTTCCGGCCCTGTTCTGCACCCGTGACAACACGGCGGATGAGATCCTCGCCGCCGCCGCCGATGCTGATGACCCGCTCTGGCGGCTGCCGCTGTTCGAGCCCTATGAGCGGCATCTCGATGGCGGACATGTGGCCCTGTCCAGCACCGGCGCGTCGGGATATGGCGGGGCGATCACCGCGGCGCTGTTCCTGCGGCGTTTCGCCGGCAAACAGACCAACTGGGCGCATATCGATGTCATGGCGTGGAATCTGGGTGGGCGTCCAGGCCGGCCAAAGGGCGGCGAGGCGATGGGGCTTCGCGCCCTGTTCGGCTATATCGAGGGTCTGGCGAAACCCTGAGCTGAAGGCGCGATCCCGCCGGATCAGTATCCGCGCGACCAGTCGACCCGGTTCGCCGGGGCGCGCCCCTCTACCATCGCGAGGATGGCGCCAGCCACCTGGTCGGCGTCGGAGGTGGCGTTTGTCTGCGCCGCCACATGCGGCCAGACACGCACCTTTGGATGCGTCCAGTAGGGATGGTCCTGCGGCAACGGCTCCACCGCGAAGACATCCAGCGCAGCCCCGCCGATCCGGCCCGATTCCAGGGCCTCCAGAAGGTCCTCGTCATGCACCTGCGGGCCGCGCCCGCCATTGATCACGAACGCCCCTTCGGCAAGCTGCGCGAAAAACCCGGCATTCATCATGCCGGTGGTCTCCGGCGTCAGCGGCAGCACCGAGACGACGATGTCCAGCCCGCTGGCGAAATCGGCAAGCTGTTCCGGCCCGGCAAACACCTCGACACCCTCGATCTGCTTCATCGTGCGGGCATAGCCGCGAACCTCGAAACCCAGCGCGGCGAAGCGGCGGGCGATCACCGTGCCGATCGCGCCGACGCCAAGAATGCCGACCTTCGCGCCGGTGGCGGCGCGTTGCGGCACCTGTTTCCAGACACGCCCTGACTGCTGCCCGCGATAGACCGCACCGTCCCGCCAGAAATCCAGCGCGTTCAGGATCGCCCAGTGGCTCAGAGCATTGGCCATGTCGGGATCGACGAGCCGCACCAGCGGAATGTCGCGCGGCACGGTTTCATCGCGCATCATGTGATCGACACCCTGGCCCTGCATGATGATGCCGCGAAGCTTCGTGCAGCGGGAAAAGGCGTCGCGCGGCGGCGCCCAGACAAGCGCCACGTCGCTGTCGATACCCGCCTTGCTCATCAGCTCGACAATCTCGAAATCCGGAAGCCGCCCGGCAAGAGACTGCTGCCAGTCCGGGATGTCGCTTGCGCTGCCGTAGAACCCGATCCTGATCATCCGGCCATCTCCAGCGCGGCGGCGTGAAGCTCCGGCGTGGCGGCGGCAAGAAGGCTTGATGTGCCGGCCATCGAGACAGCGGCGCCGGTCTTGTCCGTGACAATGCCGCCGGCGGCGCGGATCACCTCGACCACCCCCATGATGTCATGCGTCGCCAGCCCGTCCTCCAGAACAAGGTCGATATGGCCGGCCGCGAGAAGCGCGTAATTGTGGCAGTCGCCGCCATAGGTGCTTGTCGCGGCAACGCCGGCCAGCCTGTTGAAGGCGGCAAGGCTGTCGGCACGAAGCGCCTCCGGCGCGGTGGTGGCGATCCGCGCCTTCGCCAGTTCGGTGACCCGGCTGGTGCGGATGGGCGCGCGGTTCAGCGTCGCGCCGCCGCCCACCGCGACATAGCATTCATCCAGCATCGGCATATCGATGAAACCGGCGATCGGCACATCATCCCGCACCAGCCCGATCAGCGTGCCGAAGACCGGACGCCCGCAGATGAAGGCGCGGGTGCCGTCGATGGGGTCGATCACCCAGGCATAGCCGCTGCTGCCGCGCCTGTCGTCATGCTCCTCGCCAAGGATGTCATCATCCGGAAACCGCGCCGCGATCGCCTCGCGAAGCGCCAGCTCCACTGTCTTGTCGGCGATGGTCACCGGCGATTCATCCGGTTTCCACTCGACACCATGTCCGCTGCGGAACCATTCGGACACGATGGGCCGGCTGATGTCGGGAAGGGTATGAAGAAAATCAGCCAGCGCGACATTGTCGAGCTGGCTGTGTGTTCTGGCTTGGCTGCGACTGCTCACCCGCCTCAGCTTCCTGCCTCGGCAGCGATCTCTTCGGCCGTCGGCAGTGCCGCCTGGCTGTCAGCCTGCTGGCGGAGATAGGCAATCATGTTGGCGCGGTCGGCCGGCTTCTTCAGACCGGCGAAATTCATCTTGGTGCCGGAGATATAGGCCTTCGGCTTGGCAAGAAAGGCGTTCAGCGCGACATAGTCCCAGGCACCGCCGAACTCCGACAGGGCAGCCGAGTAGGAGAAGCCGTCAACAGCACCCTTTTCGGCGTTCACGATGTTCCACAGCGCCGGCCCGACCTTGTTGGCGCCGCCGGCGTCAAAGACGTGGCAGGCGGTGCATTTCTTCGCCAGCTTTTCGCCGGCGATGGCGTCAGCCCCGGCCAGAAGCGCCAGGATCGGCTCCGGGCCCTTGTCGGCAGGCGCCGCGGCTGTTGCGATGCCGCCTTCTGGAACCTCGATGACATAGGCGTTCTGCTCGAGCTCGCTATGCGGCACCAGCACATCAGCCAGTTTGATGCCGGCCATCAGCAGAAGACCCGCCATCAGGATACCGGCAAACAGCTTATTCAGACCAAGTTCATCCATGCGATGCATCTCCCTTGCGGGAGCTCCCCCTCACCCTGTGCGATCGACGGCCGGTCAGCCGTTGCGCTCGACGCCCTTCTCTTAGCGAAATTGACGACAGCGCTCAAGACCTCCCTCAGCCTATTTGTGGCTTTTGCCTAGGCAAATGACCGATTGTGTGATGAATTGCCGCATTATGAGCTCTGCACCGTCACCTGTGATCATCATCCCGGCCCGGATGGCCGCCAGCCGGCTTCCCGGCAAACCGCTTGCCGACATCGGCGGCAAGCCGATGATCCGGCATGTCTGGGAGCGCGCCATGGCAGCCGGCATAGCGCCTGTCTGGGTGGCCACCGACCATGAGGAGATCGCCGCCGCCATCCGCGAGGCCGGGGGCCAGGCGGTGATGACACGCGATGACCATCCCTCCGGATCCGACCGGACGTTCGAGGCGGTGTCGCGAATCGACCCTGACGGCAGGTTTGACGTTATCCTCAATCTTCAGGGCGATCTCCCCGAAATGGATCCGGACATCGCGGTTACCCTGCTGCAGGCCGTGCGTGATGGCGGGGCGGAGCTGTCGACGCTTGTCACGCCGGCCAGCGCCGAGGAAGCGGCGCGCAGCCAGGTGGTGAAGGCCGTTGTCAGCTGGCAGGAGGGCCGCAATCTTGGCCGGGCACTCTATTTCAGCCGCGCCGTGATACCGCATGGCGACGCCCCGCTGTTTCACCATATCGGCGTCTATGGTTGGCAACGCGCGGCGCTTGCCAGGTTTGTTGCACTGCCGCCATCACCGCTGGAGACGGCGGAAAAGCTGGAGCAGCTTCGCGCTCTTGAGGCCGGCATGAAGATCGCTGTCGCCGCCATCGAATCGGCGCCGGCCGGTGTTGACACCGAGGCCGATCTTGCCGCTGCCCGCCGCAGGCTTTCCTAGGCGGGACCCGCATCATTGACACAATGCGGGTGCGCCCCGATACTCGCGCGCCGTAACATGTGAACGGTAAACGACCTTCTCGCAACGGACCCGACTTTGATGACCGACAGCAGCAACATCATCGCCTTCCAGGGTGTTCTTGGCGCCTATTCCCACATGGCGTGCCAGGCGGTAAAGCCGGAGATGGAGGTCCTTCCCTGCTCTTCGTTCGAGGACATGATCCTGGCCGTTCAGGAAGGCCGGGCCGCGCTGGCGATGGTGCCGGTGGAAAATTCCATCGCCGGGCGCGTCGCCGACATCCATCATCTTCTTCCCGAATCCGGCCTGTTCATCAATGGCGAGCATTTCCAGCCGGTGAACCACCAGCTTCTGGCGCCGCGCGGGGCAAGCCTTGACGATCTGGTCGAGGTCCACAGCCATGCGCAGGGTCTGGCGCAGTGCCGCGAACGGCTTCGCGGCCTCGGGCTGAGGCCGATGGTCCATCCCGACACAGCCGGCGCCGCCAAGGATGTCGCGGCGCGCGGCGACAAGTCCGTCGGGGCGATCGCCTCGGCGCTGGCGGCGGAGATCTACGGCCTGGATATCCTGGTGGCCTCGGCCGAGGATGCCGAGCACAACACAACCCGATTCCTGGTGATGTCGCGCACCGACGTGACCCCGCCGGTCAATGGCGAGCGGATGCTGACCACCATGGTGTTCCGGGTGCGCAGCGTGCCGGCGGCGCTGTACAAGGCGCTTGGCGGCTTCGCCACGAACGGGGTCAACCTGACCAAGCTTGAAAGCTATATCCGCCCGGGAACCGCCCATAACGCGCAGTTCTATGTGGATGTCGAGGGCCATATCGACGCTCCCGAGATGCAGCTGGCGATGGACGAGCTGCGCTTCTACTGCCAGGACGGCGAGGTCACCATCCTCGGCACCTACCCGGCAAGCGAGATCCGCGACTGAGCACCGGCTGCCATAAGCGACCACCTGCCATAAGGGACTTGTCCGGTCTGTCTCTTTGCTCCATATAGGGGGCAGGGAGGCTGGGCGGACGCGCTGCCGGTCTATCCGGTCAGGTCCGAGAGGAAGCAGCCAGGGTCGGCTTCGCACGGGTCGTCCAGTCTTCCGCTGCTGTCGCTTCCTGATGCCCCTTCTCATTCCCTTTGGAACCCCGCCGTCGTCGAGTTACCGGTGGCAAATCCGGCCGCGCTGCGCTAGCTTTCAGACATCATGAGCGAGACCAATCCCAACGGCTATCGCGTGCTGGCGCGCAAGTACCGGCCAGACCGCTTTTCCGAACTGATCGGCCAGGAAGCGCTGGTGCGCACCCTTGGCAATGCGCTGTCGCTCGGGCGGCTTGCGCATGCCTTCGTGCTGACCGGGGTCCGCGGTGTCGGCAAGACCTCGACAGCCCGCCTTCTGGCCCGCGGGCTGAACTGCATCGGCGCGGACGGCAAGGGCGAGGCGACGCTGGAGCCCTGCGGCGTCTGCGAGCCCTGCCAGGCGATCGCCGCCGGCCGTCATGTCGATGTTCTGGAAATTGACGCCGCCTCGCATACAGGTGTCGATGACGCGCGCGAGATCATCGAGGGGGTTGGCTACCGCCCGGTGTCGGCGCGCTTCAAGATCTATATCATCGACGAGGTTCACATGATGTCGAAGAGCGCCTTCAACGCGCTTCTGAAGACACTGGAAGAGCCGCCCGACAATGTGAAATTCATCTTCGCCACCACCGAGATCCGCAAGGTGCCAGTCACCATCCTGTCACGATGCCAGAGGTTTGATCTGAGGCGGGTGCCGGCAGACGCGCTCGCCGCGCATCTGGGGTCCATCTGCGACAGGGAATCCATCGCCGCCGAGGCCGAGGCGATCACCGCCATCGCCCGCGCCGCAGAAGGGTCGGTCCGCGACGCGCTGTCCCTTCTGGACCAGGCGGCAGCGATGACAGCGGACAGCCTGACAGCAGACGGCATTGCCGAGATGCTGGGGCGTCCGGGGCGGCGCGACTCGATTGCCATCCTGACCTGCGCGATGGGCGGTGACGCCGCTGGCGGCCTTGCCGCGCTTGCCGCGGCCATGGCGAATGGCGCCGAGCCGGAAATGGTCATGGCCGATCTTCTCGATCTGGTGCACCGCGCCAGCCTGATGGCGGCCGGCGGAACGGCTGATGAGCTTCTCGAAGCCGAAAAAGCGCCGGTGGCCGCGCTTGCCGAACAGGGGATCTCCCGACTTGGCCGCGCCTGGCAGATGCTTCTGAAAGGCCATGGCGAGGTCACCGCCGCCCCGCAGCCCGGCGCGGCAGCCGAGATGCTGGTGATCCGGCTGGCGCATCTTGCCAGCATGCCGACACCAGGAGAGATTGTCCGGAAACTTGCCGGCAACACGCCTGACAGCCCGTCACAGGCAGGCGCCCCTTCGCCTTCGCCAGACATGGCAGCCACAACGCAATCGGCGCCGGCAGCAACCGCCACAGCAGTGACGGACAGGGGCGAGCCGCCTGCCACAGACATCCAGACGCCGCCGACGATGATGGCGGGTGGACAGGCGGAAACGGCCATCGCATCGCCGCAGGCATCAGCCCCCCAGGCAGCCCCCCAGACAGCCCCGCAGACAGCCCCGCAGACAGTCCCGCAGGCAGAGCCGGCGCAGCCGCAATCCGTGCATGACATCGCCGCCCTTGCCGAAGCGCAGGATGATCTTCTTCTCGCCGCGCTGATCCGCAACCATGTGCGGCCTGTCAAGGTGCAGACCGGTCTTCTTGAAATCAGCCTGACCGACGGCGCGCCGGACAGCCTTCCCGGCGATATCGCCCGTCAGCTCACCCGCTGGACAGGGACCCGCTGGATGGTCAGCCTTGCCGACGGCGCCGGCGGCAAGACCGTCGCCGAGGAACGCCAGGACGCGCGCCGGCAACAGCGCGACGCGCTTGCGGGAACACCCCTGATAAAATCGATATTCGATGTCTTTCCGGGGGCCGAAATCGAATCCGTGAAACCAGCCGAACAGCCAGATGAGGATCCCACCCATGATGCGTAACATGGCCGGCATGATGAAAAAGGTTCAGGACATGCAGGCGCGCATGGAGGCGCTCCAGCAGGAAATGGCCGATACCGAGTTTTCCGCTGCCGTCGGGGGCGGCGCTGTCAGCGTCACCGTCACCGGAAAGGGCGAGATGCGGGCGGTGAAGATCGACCCGGCAGCCGTCGATCCCGAGGATATCGGGATGCTGGAGGACATGATCCGGCTGGCTGCGAACAACGCCCGCGCCGAGGCCGACACCGCCAAGACGGCAAAAATGAAGGACATCACCGGCGGTCTGCCGTTGCCGCCCGGCATGTCGCTTCCGTTCTGAGGCGCGCGCGCTCGTGGATGCCAAACTCGACACATTGATCCGTCGGCTGGC
>JBMHCH010000148.1:0-15672 GCA_049890015.1 Puniceispirillaceae bacterium (SeqCode) | reverse complement strand
GGCGGGGGGGCCGGGCCCGGCACGCCCCCGCCCCCACCCCCCCCCGCCCGCCCCCCCCGCGGCCCCGCCCCGCCGGCACCGGGCCCTGTATGGAATCGATATGTTTCTGGAAGGGCTGCACCATTCGTTAAACCTGTCATCCTGGCGGCCGGCGATTCTTCAAAGGCCTACCACCTCGAAGAACCTCGGCCGCGCGCCACATCCGCCTTCATAAAATCCCATCCGCAACCAATGCGGTCAAGGTCATCCTTTGGCATCTGATCGATCCGGCTGGCCGGCGATCCGGCCTGCCTTCCTAAAACTCCCGGCATCGCGTCGTTTAGGTGCGCACAGGAGACCCGCATGCAGCATTACGAGCATACCCACACATCGGACCTGTCAGCGTCGCTGTCCTGCTCGACAGTGGCGCCAGGCGCCAGCTTTGACAGCGACCTTGCCGCGCCCCTGATGGACGCCACGCCAGCCGGCAATGGCGGCGACAGCGATCTTGGCAGCCATTATATCGGCATGATCCAGCGGCTTCTGGAACGCGATGAGTTTGCTGCCGTCGTTGCCGTCTGCGACGATCTGCTGACCGATCATCCGGAATCACTGTTCCTGACCTTCGCGCTTGGCAATGCGCATTCCAATCTTGGGAACCATGTCGAGGCCGCCAGATATTGCCGCCAGTTTCTGCGGACCATGCCGAAGGACAGGCATCGCGAGTTCAAGGCGGCAAACATGCCGGCAATGCAGAACAATCTCGCCCTCGCGCTCAAGGATCTCGGCCTGCTGGACAGGGCCGAGGAGGTGTTCCGCACCCTTCTTGCATCCGCCCCGGACTTCGTCCCGGCCCTGATCAATTTCGGCAATCTCATGAACGACAAGGCGCGGCTCGACGAGGCGAAGACGCATTTCCTGAAGGCTGTCGAGATCGCGCCGGAAGACCCGCTCGCCTACTGGAACCTCCACGCGCTGGCCGACGATATCGCGACCGCCCGCGCCATCCTCGAAATCTGCCTCAGCAAGGATCCGGGCAACCAGCTGGCAATCTTCACTCTTGCCGGTCTTCACGCCTTCGAAGGAGACAGAAGCCATCTCGACTCGCTGGTTGCGGACGGCTTCGGCAACGATCCGCTGATTCGCTCGGTCAACTGGATCCTGGCGCGTCCCGAGCTGCCTCGCATACACTTCAATCGCTGGGCGATGTTCAACATGGCGATTTCCCATGCCGAAAAGGACCGGTCCTTCTATGAATTCGGTGTCTGGATGGGGGATTCCTTCCGCTACCTGATAGACCATTTTCCCCAGGGCTTCGGTTTCGACACCTTTGATGGCCTGCCGGAGGACTGGCACGGCCTGCCGCGCGGAAGCTATACCAGCTTCGGCAAGGTGCCGAACATTCTCGGCGGAGAATTCATCGCCGGAGAGTTCAGGGACACGCTTCCGATATTCTTCGCCTCGCGACGCTCCATGGCGGGGCTGATCAATTTTGATGCCGACCTCTATTCCTCGACCATCACCGCCCTGACCGAGGCCAGCGGGGTGATCGATGACCGCACCATCCTTGTCTTTGACGAATTCATCGTGAACAGGAACTGGGAACAGGACGAGTTCCGCGCTCTGGAGGAATTCTGCAGGCAGCGCGGCGTCACCTACGAGGTTCTGGGCGCCTCGCTGTTCACAAAGCAGGTCGTCTGCAGGCTGACAGGGCTGTAGCCGTCAGGCTTGCGGCTTGCGCTTCAGCCGGCCATGACCGCCGTTCGGGCGCGCGGATTGCGATGCGCCCCGCGGCTTTCCGCCTTGCTTGCCTGCAAATTTTCCGCCCGGCTTGCCATTGGACCTTCCATCCGGCTTTCTGCCGAATTTCCCCTTGGGTGCCCGCCCCGGCTTGGCACCGGATCGTTCTCCGCCCTTGCCGGGCCGCAGGGTAAGGCGCTCCTGCGATGACGGTTTCTGAGGCGACCGGTCCTGCGTCACGGTCTTTGCGCGCGGCTTGGACTCCCCGTGCTTCTCGGGTCTGTCAGATGCGGCCGGCGTGCCGGACTTGTGAGGCTTGCCGGACTTGTGCGGCTTGCCGAATTTCGCTGGCTTGCCAGGTTTGGACGGAGACGCCTTGCTGCGCTTCGGGCGGTCCTGCCTGGTATCGTCGTTTGGCGCGCCCGGCCGGTCGGACCATGTCTTTGTCTTTGCGCGATGCGGACGATCGGGGCGGTCATCCCGGTCTTCCCTCTTGCCGCGCGGCGCGCCCGGCCGTCCTCCGGGTCGTCCCCCGGGTCGTCCCCCGGGCCGCCCTCCGGAGCGTTCCCCCGCCCCCTTGCGGGCATGACGTGGCGGGCGGCCGCGGCCACGGCCCTTTGACGATGATTTTTCCGGGCGGAACTCCGTGACCTCGTTGCCGTCGCTGTCGATGATGGTCATGCGCTGCCCGACCTTGGACAGCACGGCCGCCAGCTTTTCCTGATCGGCGACAGAGCAGATCGACAGCGCCGCCCCGACCTGGCCGGCGCGCCCGGTCCGCCCGATGCGATGCACATAGGCCTCCACCATATCGGGAAGGTCGAAATTGATCACCATGCCAAGCCCGGAGACATCGATGCCGCGCGCGGCGACATCGGTGGCGACAAGCACCTGAAGCTCGCCCCGCTTGAATTTGCGAAGCACCTTCAGGCGGATCGCCTGACGCATGTCGCCATGAAGCATGTCGGCGTTCAGCCCCTGCTTGCCAAGCCAGTCCGCCAGCTCCTCGGTACGAAGCCTTGTGCGCGCGAAGACAAGCACCTGGCCTCCCTCGAGGGTCTGGATCTCGCGAAGCAGGATATCGCGCTTGTCGGCGCCCTTGACCAGAATGGCCGTCTGTTTGATGGCATCCACGGTCTCGCCGGCGCGCGCCACCCTGATGGTCACGGCATCGGTCAGAAAGGTCTCGGCCAGCGCCTTCATCTCCTCCGGCATGGTGGCCGAGAAGAACACCGTCTGGCAGGCCTCGGGAAGCGTCTCGAAAATCCGCTTGATCGCCGGATAGAAACCGAGATCGATCATCTGGTCGCCCTCGTCGAGGACGAAATGCTCGATATCGTCGAGCTTGATCTTGCCGCGCGCCTGCAGGTCCTCGAACCGGCCCGGCGTGGCGACGATGATATCGACGCCCTTGTTGAGGGCCTTGATCTGGAAGTCATACCGCTCGCCGCCGCAGATGGTCAGGTAGCGCAGCCTGAAGCTTCCCGAGAAGGCCTTGATGCTATCGGAAATCTGGTAGGCAAGCTCGCGCGTCGGCGCCAGGATCAGCACGCTGGTGCGCCGCACATCCTTCGCCTTGCGCTTTTCCAGAAGCCGGTGGAGAAGCGGCAGCAGATAGGCCGCCGTCTTGCCGGTGCCGGTCTGCGCCAAGCCGATCAGGTCCTTGCCGGCGAGAATGGCCGGAATGGCGTCGGTCTGGATCGGCGTCGGCGTTGTCAGGCCCTGCGCGGCGATGTCATCGACGATGCTTGGCGCCAGGCCGAGCTCGAAGAACGGGTCGCCGGGAAGTGACGCATCGTGGCTGTCCGGTGCGGTCGCAGTCGCAGGATCGTCCTGCGTCTCAGGCGATGGGGTCTGGGTGGTCACGGATGTCCTTCCCGGGTGCAGAATGGCTGCAGCCCGCGATAAAAGGGCGGCGATCGGTTCTCGCCCGCCAAATCAATGTCTGTGCTGAATGGAACTACCGAGCCGGACGGGATCTAACCGGCGATCCCCTGCCTGCTGTTCAGCCTGTCACCCGCCAGCCCTTCGCGTGCGCGGCAACGGATGGGCGGGTTGTAGAGGATATCCCGCCGCCACGCAAGGCGCCTGTGCGGATGGCGCGGTAGCAGCCTGTGATGCGCGTTCCACGCACGCCGCCGGCTTCCCCCTCAGATCATCCTGAAGGACCATTCATTATAGTCGCTGCTGGCCCGGCACCAGCGGCCCTCCTCGCCGGAGGGCGTGACATAGTCCCATTCCGGCGGCTGGCCGGCCTGATGCGCCGCGCGCACCAGAAGACGGCGGGCGATGCTGAGATCGATATCCGCCTGGATGGCGCCGGCGTCCCATTTCGCCTCCGCCTCGGCAAGAAGCCGGCGCAGCATGTCCTGTGCCTGCGGCGCGCCGGCAAGGTTGGTTTCCTCATGCGGGTCCGCGTCGAGATCATAGAGCTCGGCAGGATAGGCTGGGCCATGGATGAGCTTCCAGCTGTCGCGCTTCACCATGAAGATCGGGGCCGGCAGCCCGTCGCTCATGATCTCCGCATAGGCGACGCTGTCGCGGCTGCCGCCGCTCATCAGCCCGGTCAGGCTGCGCCCGTCGCTCGGCTCGCGAAGATCGGCAAGATCGTGATCCCCGGCCATGTCGAGCATCGTCGGCAGCAGATCCATCAGCGACACATTTTCGGACACTATCTGCCCCCTTGGACCGCCGGGGGCGGAAATGATCAGCGGCACCGCCGCCGCCGGCTCGTAGAAATGCCGTTTGAACCACAGCCCGCGCTCGCCAAGGAACTCGCCATGGTCGGAGGTGAAGATGATCACGGTATTGTCCCGCAGGGACAGCTCCTCCAGAAGCGTCGCCAGCCTGCCGACCTGGTGATCGATATAGGACACCGCCCCGTAATAGGCGCGGCGCGCGCGGGTGACGGTCTCCTCGTCAAAGCCCTCGTCAAGCTCGTGCCGCAGCATGATATAGCGGGTCAGCGGGTCCTGCCGGTCGATGGGCAAGGCCGGCACCGCCGGCGGCGGGATATCGACCCCCTCATAGAGGTCCCAGTATCGCTTCGTGCAGTAATAGGGGTCATGCGGATGCGTCAGCGAGACCACCGACAGGAACGGGCGCTCGTCGGCGGACCGCGCCAGGTCGTAGAGATGCTGCTCGGCATTGGCCATGGCAAGCTCGTCATAGTCAAGCTGCACGGTGCGCCTGCACAGCCCCGACTGGGTGACGGCCCGCCCGTCGGACCTGGTCTTCGCGGTCCGCGTCGCCAGATTCTCGGTCCAGTAGAAATCACCGGGATAGATGTCCGAGGTCAGGCGCCTCTCGAAGCCGTGCAGCTGGTCGGCACCGACAAAATGCATCTTGCCGCTGAGGCTCGTCTGGTAGCCGCGCGCGCGAAGGTAATGCGCGAAGGTCGGGATTTCCGACGAGAGCTCCGCCGCATTGTCATAGGCCCTGATCTGTGACGGCAGCTTGCCCGTCATCATCGAGGCGCGCGACGGCCCGCACAGCGGAAAGGCGCAGTAGCTGTTCCGAAACACCGTTCCCGCCGCGCCTAGCGCATCGATATGCGGCGTCCGCGTGAAGGGATTGCCATAGGCCGACAGGGCGCTGGCGGCCATCTGGTCGGCCTGGATCACCAGAAAATTGGGGCTGGTCTTCGCTGTCATTGTCATCTGTCCTGTCCACCCTTTCGTTTGCGCCGCCTGAACAAGAGGGCTTCCATCGCCGTGGCTGCCTCGGACGGGCGCTGCTCGACACCGGCAAGCTTGAGGAAGATGAAGACCGGCACCATCAGGCACCCGGCGAGCGCATAGCCGCAAAGGCCGCCATAGAACAGGACGTAGAGGTCGAAGGAGACGGTCCCCGCATCCCCCTTGACGGCAAGGACCAGGGCGAAGACAGCGCTCAGCGCCACCGCGATCAGGTGGATCTGCCGCGCGTAGAATTCACAAGATTTCAGGATCCAAACCTTCAGAATCATTGCCTGCATATGTGCCCCGGGTCCGCGCATGCCGCATCCTGCGACGCTGCTGCAAGCGTGGCTGAAACCGCGGCTGATTTCCAGCCGGAAAAACCGGGAAGGCGGATGGCGGCGGCGGACAGGATCGCACCGGGACCCGTCTTCTCTCAGGGCAGCGCAGACCCGCGCTCAGCCCCTGCCGAGATTGTAGCGGCACCTTGCAAGGGCCTGACCGGCAATGGCCCCGATCTCTTCCAGCAGGGTCTCGTCAGCCCACGCGCCGGCAAAATTCACGCTGCCAGCACCAAAGAAGGAAGGCTGGCTGGACAGCTTCCTCATCCGGTCTATGGAGCTGTTTTCAACGAGATGAGCAACGACCTCAGCGTCATGGCCGACACCCAGCCACCTCAGAATTTGATTGGTGGTCGCTGTCTTGTCCGTGACCAGATCTTCGTACCGCACGGTCAGCACGTCCTTTCCCTCACTGATCAGCCTGTCTATGTTCAGGACGTATTCGGCAAAGTGCCTTGCATATAATTTTGCGAAGGCTTTCTCCCCGCCAGCTTTGCTTATGACCTCCAGATGCGCGTCGTCCGCTTCCGCCTCGGCAAGCCGTTTATTGTGGCGAATGGCCGACATGGCGCTGTCCAGAGGGTTGCGAACCAGCGCCAGATATTTTGGACCGTCGAACACAGCATGCAATATTTCAAGCCGGTCCAGGTTGTGCTGGTGCCGCCTCAGAAGAGAATTATCGCTGACGCCGATCACCGCTGCTCCCTTTGCCCGGGCATCCACAATGCTGCTCAAAGCCACATGAATGAGGCGCGGGAACACCTTATCGAAGACAGGCGTCGTGCCCTGGCCGCCAGTGCGCCGGTCCATCATCTCGGTGTCGGTATCGAAATCATGAAGCAGCTGAACAACGCGGTCTATCGTGTGGGTAAGATTGATCTCAGACGGACAGGAGATTTCAGGGTGGAGATCCAGCAACCGTTGCAGGAAAGTCGTCCCGAATTTAGGCAGCCCAAGGCAAATGAGATAACGGTTTTCTTTGACCACAGTGCCAATCCAGAACAGACAAAACAGCGGGTGTCCGGCGCAAAATCTGTGCCAAACGCACCGTCGAGCCGAGATAGACCTGCCGCCGCCGCCTCAGCATCCCGGATAATGGCGCGCTCCAGACACAAAGAGGCAGGGGCCTTGGCGCAGCCACGACAAAACCGGCCGCGGGGGCGCAGGCCCAGACGGCTGTTCTCTCAAGGCATGTATGGGCAAGGGTATGGTGGAGCCAGACGGGATCGAACCGACGACCTCCTGCTTGCAAAGCAGGCGCTCTCCCAGCTGAGCTATGGCCCCATCAGCGTGACCACGGCACCCGTCCGAGCGGTGTGTTTCGCGGTCGCCAGCCGGCCGAAACGGCCAAGCTGCGCCGTGTTATCTGCCAATGGCCGGCCCCGGTCAACCCTTTTTTTGAGCGCGGTTTCCAGCCCCCGCGCCGACAGCTTCCGCCGGCGGCGGAATCACCAAAGAATAACGGCCGGCAAGGAGGTCCCTGCCGGCCGCTTCTCGGAGGATAACGGGACTGCCTCAGGCAGCTTCGTCCTGCATCGCGGCAAGCACCGCGTCATATGTCACCTCGCCGCCGCGCACATTCAGGCCATTGGCAAGATGCGGATCGCGGTCAAGCGCCGCCACACCATGCTCGGCAAGCGCCAGGACATGCGGGAGCGTCGCGTTGTTCAATGCCTCCGACGAGGTCAGCGGCACCGAGCCCGGCATATTGGCGACGCAGTAATGAACGACACCGTCCACCACATAGGTCGGATCATCATGCGTTGTCGCGCGCGAGGTCTCGAAGCACCCGCCCTGGTCGATGGCGACATCGACAAGAACCGAGCCAGGCTTCATCGACGACAGGAAGTCGCGCGAGATCAGCTTTGGCGCGCTTGCGCCAGGGATCAGAACGGCCCCGATGACCATATCGGCGTCACGGCAGACTTCCTCGACGATGGCACGGCTCGAATAGCGGGTGGTGACAGCGTTGCCGAAGATGTCGTCAAGCTGGCGAAGACGCGGCACCGACCTGTCGAGGACCGTCACGCGGGCACCAAGCCCGATCGCCATCTTCGCGGCGTTCGTTCCGACGACACCGCCGCCGATCACAACCACTTCCGCCGGCGACGTGCCCGGCACACCGGAAATCAGCAGACCACGCCCGCCGGCGCTGGCCTTCAGGTTGGACGCTCCCTCGATCACCGCAAGGCGACCGGCGACCTCGCTCATTGGCGCCAGCAGGGGCAACCCGCCAGCGTCATCCGTAATCGTCTCATAGGCGATCGCGGTGCAGCCGGACTCCATCAGCCCGCGTGTCTGCGCCATGTCGGCGGCAAGATGAAGATAGGTGAACAGGATCTGGTCAGCCGACAGTTGCACCCACTCATTCGGCTGCGGCTCCTTCACCTTAACGATCATCTCGGCAGCGGCGAATACATCGCCCGCGCTGGCAGCAATCTCTGCGCCCGCAGCCGCATAGGCGGCATCATCGGCCCCGATGCCGGCCCCGGCCCCGGTCTCCACCATCACCCGATGCCCACGACCGACAAGCTCGGCCACGGAATTCGGCACCAGACCAACGCGCGACTCGCGAACCTTGATCTCCTTCGGCACACCAATAAGCATTTTGCTCTCCCACTTTCACGGCGCTCCCGGGCTTGGCGACGGCGGTCCGGCGCGTGCCGATACCGTCCAGAATTCGCGGCCCGAATTTGGAGACATATTATGCGGGATTAGGGTCTATTTCTCGCCTTTATGGCCCTCGAAAACCCATAAATTCAGCTTTTTCAGCTGATATTATCCATTGATGCGCAATTTCATTGAATTCCTCATTCAGCATGAATTAAGCTATGCCGCCCGGGTCGGACAGAATGACTCCAACAAGGAGATACTCGCAATGGACAGGATCGACAGCGCCATTCTTGCATGCCTTCAGGCGAATGCCAGGATCTCCAATGTAGATCTGGCCAACAGTGTCGGGCTGTCTCCATCCGCCTGCCTGCGGCGTGTCGCCCAGCTGGAAAAATCCGGGGTGATCGACGGCTATCACGCACAGCTGAACGCGGAAAAGCTCGGCCATCAGGTTCTGGTCCTGGTACAGATAAGTCTGGAAGGGCAATCTGCTGACATGCTTGCAGAATTCGAGGCCGCCGCAGCCGACATCCCACAGGTTCTCGCCTGCTTCCTGATTGCCGGCGAGAGTGACTACATCCTGCGGGTGGCTGCGCGCGATGTCTCTGATTTCGGGAAGCTGCACGCCGAACGACTGTCGGCCCTTCCGCATGTGCTTCGCATGGAAAGCAGCTTTGTCATGCGGGATGTTTTCACCAGGTCACTGGCACCGACAATCTAGCTGTCTCTCCGGCCCTCAATCCGGCTCGCCGCGCAGGATCGCGCCCCAGCGGCGGATCGATTCGACCTTGTCATAGAGGGGGTCCCACTCGTCACTCTCCGCGATCGGCTTCCACAAGGCCTCTACTGTTTCGATCTGCAGATCCTCCGGCCTGTCGCGGTCGAAGGCGGCATGGGCCGCCTGTGGCAAGGGAGTCGCGCCCCCCAGGCTTTCGGCAAAGGCCTCCCAGGCGGGACCGACATAGCTGCCGCGGCGGCGGGTGCCGCCATACCAGTCATGCAGGATCTGCGCATAGTCGGTCTGTGAGGTTTTCGCCGCCGTGAACAGATGCTTGACAAGCTGCTGCCCCTGCTCCGGAGATGCGGAAATACCAAGGCGCCAGCAAAGCTGCCGCTGAAGCGCGTCCTCCAGCTTCGGGTAGAAATCCTGCAGCGCCGCCTCAAGCGGCGCTGTCCCGCCAAAGGAGGTGAGGCAGTCGGCAAGGCGGCAGACTGCCCACAGGCTTGCCTCGGCCTGGCGGCCATAGGCGTAGCGGCCCGCATGGTCGAAATAGGCGGCGACGAATTGCGGGTCGAAATTCGGCAGGAACCGCCAGGGACCGTAATCGAAGCTTTCACCTGTGACGTTGAAATTATCGGTATTCAGCACGCCATGGACAAAGCCGGCGGCAAGCCAGCTGCCTGCGGTGTCGGCGATCCGCAACGCGACATGTGACAGGAACAGCGGCGCCAGCTCATTCGTCGGCATATCGGCATCCAGCTGTTCTGAAAAGTGATGCCGCACCGTATGGCGCATCAGCATCTCGATGCCTTCGGCGTCGTCGAGATAGCGCAGCCGCTGGAAGCTGCCGATGCGGATATGACCGTGCGACAGACGCACCATGACCGCAGAGCGGGTCGGCGATGGCTCGTCATGCCGCTCAAGTTCCTCGCCGGTCTCGATCACCGAAAGGGTCCTCGAGGTGTTCACGCCAAGGGTTTCGAGAAATTCTGTTGCGAGGATTTCTCGCACCGCGCCCTTAAGCGTCAGCCGGCCATCGGCTGTTCGTGAAAAGGGTGTCTGACCCGACCCCTTGGTTCCCAGGTCGAGCACCCGGCCGTCATCAGCGCGAAGCTGGGCGAAGAGAAAGCCCCGGCCATCGCCAAGATCAGGGTTGTAATGGCCGAACTGATGGCCGTGATAGCAGAGCGCGAGCGGGGTTTCGATATTGCCGGCAAGCGGCGTGAATTTGCCGAAATGATCTATCCAGCTGTCATCATCTAGGCCGCCAAGCCCCACTGTGGCGGCCGCCATGTCATTGCGCCAGCGAATACGGTGTGCAGGAAAACGCGCGGCCTCGACGCGGCGATAGAAGCGCTCATCCAGCTGCAGATGGATCGGCGCGGCGCGGCCCTCGGTCATGTCACTTCTCCCTTTGCGCATGCATCCATCATGCATGCTTGCGTTGATGGCGAATGGGTGTAAAAGTCCGGCCAGAAATACACCTGCAAGGGATAGCCCTGATGATCGACTTGCGCAATGTGATGTCACCCATCGAAAGTGCCAACGGCCTACCCAACGCCTGTTATATCGGCGATGACATGTTTGGCCATGAACGCAACACCTTGTTTCGCGACAGCTGGGCCGCCATCGGATTTGGCAAGGATATTCCGCGCCCCGGCATGGTGCATCCGATCGATTTTCTTGGAATGCCGCTGCTGATGGTGCGCAACGCCGCCGGCGAGATCAATGTGTTTCAGAATGTCTGCCGCCATCGCGGCATGATCCTGATTGACGCGCCGCAGCAGCTTCGCGGCCCGATCACCTGCCCCTATCATGCATGGGCCTATGACCTTGACGGCAACCTTCGTCGCACGCCGCATGTCGGCGGATCCGGGATCGACAGCCACGACAGCGTCAACCACTGCGACCTGCCGCTGTTATCGGTCCGCGCGCATGTGTGGCGTGACATCATTTTTGTGAACATCGGCGGCGAGGCACCGGCATTCGACACAGCGGCGGCAGGGCTGATTGACCGCTGGCAGGAATTTGAAAAGCCGCTTGTCCACACCGGCGCGGATTCATCGATCTCCTTCACGCTGGAATGCAACTGGAAGCTGGCTGTCGAAAACTACTGCGAGGCCTACCATCTTCCGTTCGTCCACCCGGCCCTGAACAGCTATTCACGGCTTGAGGACCACTACAACATTCTCGATGCGGCAGGGTTCGCCGGCCAGGGAACCACCGTATATCAACCGCAGATCAGCCCTGACGGACGGCGTTTCCCGCATTTCGAGGGCCTTTCGGCACAGTGGGATTCAGGCGCCGAATATATTGCCTTCTTCCCGAATGTTCTGCTTGGCGTTCACAATGACCACGCTTTCGCCATCCTGCTGCTTCCGGACGGTACCGGACGCACCAAGGAGCAGGTCGAAATCTATTACGCCGACGAGGCGGTCCGCGGCGATGAGTTTGCCGAGATGCGCGCCACCAATACCGAGATGTGGCGCACCGTCTTTGCCGAAGATGTGGATGTAGTCGAGGGAATGCAGCGGGGCCGCCATGCAATCGGCTATGACGGTGGCAAGTTTTCCGCCGTCATGGACGCGCCGACACATCATTTCCACAGCTGGGTGGCGTCGGCACTCAGCCCCTCCTGACAGGCAGGGCTCGCGGGTCTCTGAGAAATTACGGGGGATGCCGGCCAGCACGCTGGCCGTGGGTCAGCCGCGCCGGATCAGGCAGTCTGGTAGATACGGTCGAGCTCACCACTGATCACATAATCGATGATGAACTCGCCAAGCCGCTCGATCTCCTCGCAGAACCGCGTTCCCGATACGGCATTTATACCCTGGAATTCCCGCCCATGGTTGCGCGCGACCGACAGATCGGAAATCGGCGGCGCCATGATGGCGTTCACCTCCTCAAGAGCCTCGGCAAGCTGGCCAAAGTTCTTCTGCGAGGGCGACGTCCGGTTCGGGACCACAACCACATGCGGGTTGACGACTCCATAATCTTCCTTGCGGTCATCAAGCTCCTTGATGAAATCGATTGTCGGCCGCAGATCCGTCCATGACATCGAGGTCGGCACGAGAACAGTGCTGCACAGCATCGCCATCTGCCAGACATTGCCGAGTTTGCCGGCGCCTGTATCGACGATGGTCACTGCCTCGTCCTGGGAAAGCATGCGACGGAGCATACCGTCGAGCGTTGTCATGCTGACGCCGTCGTAGCGGTCGCCGACAGGAAGGAATTTGATGTCGTCGGCACGGCTGAGAGGCTGCATCATTTCGAACGCCGTACCTTGAGGATCGGTATCGAGAAGCATGACCGGACGGCGCTGGTAGCGACGACGCAGATAATCGGTCAGGTAAACAGCAAGGGTTGATTTCCCTACGCCGCCCTTGATGTTTCCGACAAAGATCGCCTTGCCATCATTCATGACTGGACCACCCGAACACCACTAAGACCTCTGAAGCCCTCGGCTTCGTTCAACGACACACATTAGGCCGCGTTTACTATTTTTTGCAAAAAAACAATGTTGGCCAAAATGTTTCTTCAAGCCAGCTTGTAGCAATGCCCGCTAACCCGGGGCATGTTCGGTCAGGCGCGGGGTGCCGGAGCCAAGATCATGGTCTCGACAATTTCGCCTTCACTTACATCTCCCGGACGGCGCCCCTCGCCACACCAGTCGTCGTCGAAGGTTGCCGGCCAGACCGTTCCGAAATCAAGGTTGATGTCCTCCGCCCGGGGTGTCGGCGCATGTCGTCTGCACCGCCCCTCGCGCGCCCTTGTTGTTGTTCCGGCATGGGTAATATCCCAATAGATGCAGTCTTTACAGTAGGTAGGAGATGTCATGCCCATCCCTTTCCGGTCAGCACAGTTCGCCGTGGGTGGCGCCAGGCAACAACTTCGCGCAGCAGTTCGCGGCCGGCATGCGATGCAAGCCCTTCATGTTCCATTCTGGCGACAAAGCTGTCGAGCATCTGCCCTGTCTGCCCGCCAATTCCCTGCTCAAGCTTCAGGTGCCTCGTAAGCCGCATTGCCACATCGCGCCTGTAGAACAGTGACGCGAATATGTCGGCATCGGTCAGAAGGCGTGCCACCGGATCACTGGCAAGAATAGCATGCCGGAAGGGATCATCGGTCATCGCCGTCGCGCAGATCAACCTGGCGAGACGGCGTCCCAGGCGGGCATCAGCCCCATGGCGTGCCAGAACGCGGGCGGCCACGCGCGCCGACCAGCGCTCCTGAGCATAATGCGGGTGATGTTTGCCGCGCCGCCCGTGATGATCAAGATCGTGAACAAGCGCCGCCAGCACCAGCAGACCATGGCTTTCCCGGTCAAGCCGGGCCCTGCAGGCGAGCACTGCGGCCGCCATCATCACATGGGCGAAATGCCCTGCATGGTGGTAGCGGTTGCTTCGCCCGTTGCGCGCCGCCATGCCAGCAAGCCTGCCGAGAGCGGCCTTTGCAATGCCGCCTCCCCGCCGCCTGTCATCGCAAAGCCCCGCCCAGCGGCACAGTCTGATGAGGTCGGAACTGCGGAACGGGCGGCTGAACCCAACCTGCTCCATGGTGGAGATGGTCCGCGGCCAGCCGTTCGAAATCCATCCTGGAGTTGCAGGAAGGGATGAGAGCTGATGGCGCGATGGCAATTTCATAAGCTTCAGGTCCGCTGTCGGCACACGCCGCATCATTCAGGCACAAAGCACAGCGTTGCGCGGTTTCCGGTACTGGTCGGCTGGAATGTCACGTCGCTGGCGATGCGCTCGATGATACCCAGACCAAGCCCCCCTTCATAGCTCTCCCGGCCGCTGTTTGACCATTCTGCAGGGATCGAGGACGGGGCGTTGTCGTCAATGATGACAGAAAGAGTTCCATCCTCGAGTGCCGCGGTCATGTCAACGACCCCGTTCTTGCTGCCTCCCGAGAAGCCGTGCCTGACAATATTCTGCAGGACCTCGCCTATGGCGATCACCACATCAAGGTCGCTGCCACCCCATCCTGAGGCCGCGATGTAGCGCCGCAGAAAGTCCCGCGCTGGCGCCAGATTTTCGGCCAGAGGCGCAAAGGTGATGGATTGCGGCGCAAAGCTCGTCATGACGCGTCTCCAGCGCCGGTGATGACAAGAAGTGTGGCATCATCATGCGTTGTCAGTTTTCCCGCATCAAAAAGCCGCATGACCGCATCGACACAGTCCGATGCGCGGTCCGCCCTGATCCGGGACAGCAGGCTTGCAAGGCCACCAAGACCAAGCTCGCGACCGGCCGCCTCCGCCTCGGTAATCCCGTCGGTAGCAAGACAGAGAAAAGACCCGGACAGATCATGTTCGGTTGGCACAAGCAACGCAGCATCGAGGGGCGCGATGCCGAGAGGCTGTGTCTGGGCCTCGAATTGTTCGACGCTGCCGCCGCCATGCGGCACCACGATCATCGGCCCATGCCCGCAATTTACCACCCGCGCCATGCCGGTCGCATGGTCGAGCCAGCCTATCGCAAAGGTGACAAACCGTTCGGACTGGACATCAAGAAGCTCGTCATTGATGGCCATCGCGATCTCGGCGACCTCGAGCTCCTGTCTTGCGAGACGCCGGAACAGGGCAATGCTTCGCGCCATAAGCAGCCCGGCCGTGATACCCTTGCCGGCCACGTCACCCTGGCAGAAAGCCATCCGGTCACCGACACGGACATGGTCGAAGAAGTCGCCTGAGAGCTGACGCGCCGGCAACACGCAACCAGCTGCCGCACCGCGGGGGTCAGGCGGCGGCATCAGAGCCGCCTGCGCCTCTCGCGCCTGGTCCAGATCACGACGCAGAAGCCGGTCGTCGATTGCAGCCTGGGTCAACTCGACATTCGCCAGCGCCAGCGCCAGAGATCCTGCCAGCGTTTCAAGAAGGGACAGGTCGGTTTCGCGAAAATTGCAGACGCCGCCATCACCCCGGCGATTGATCGCCTGGATCGCACCAAAGCCACGGTCGCCGAGATAGACAGGCGCGGTCGCCGTTGACAGGGTCACAAAGCCGCTGGCAGTGTCCGCGGCCCCGAAATGCGCGCCGTCTCTGGCAGCATCGGCCACCAGTTCCGACCGGTTCCCGGTGAAGGCGCGTCCAACGAGCCCCTGTGTTTCCGGAACGCGCAAACCAGTAATGTCGACCGGCCCCTGGCAGACAACGCACTCAAGCACGGCGTCATCGGCACGATGCAGGAACAGCGACCCCGCTTCCGCGTCAAGCGCAGACAACACCCGCGGCAATGCCCAGCGCAGGCCCTCGATGGCGTCGCCGGACGCGGCGAAACGCTGCATCAGGCCGTTGATAAGAGAAATATTGTCGGGGGACGTTTGGACAGCGTCCATGACGCGCTCGGCCGGACTAGCTGAAGGTGCCAGGTGTCATGGCACCGCCGTCCACAACCGGATCCTCATCCTCTGCCGCGGCTGTATCACCGCCCTCGGATGGCGTTTCGAAATCGGCGGCGCCTATGTCAAGACCGGCAAAATCACCACTTGATGCCGCATCATCGCTGCCGCCTGTCCCACTGTCAGTGCCAGCGGGACCAGAAACACCCTCAGACACGATGTCGGCGGCAAGCGCGGCGCCAAGGTCATCATCGTCATCATC
>JBMHCH010000147.1:0-21676 GCA_049890015.1 Puniceispirillaceae bacterium (SeqCode) | reverse complement strand
TATACACGCGCTCCGCACAAGGCTGCAGAATGTGACGTGGGATAATGTCGGGGTGATCCGCACCGAGGCCGGCATGACCGGCGCGCTGTCGAAGCTTGACGATATCGAGGCCGAGCTGATGCAGACCGGCATCGCCGGCGGCAGTCTCGCCTTCAACCTGACCTGGCATGACTGGCTGAACATGCGCTCTCTTGTCGAGATTTCGCGGGTCATCACCCTTGCCGGGCTGGCGCGGGAGAATTCGCGCGGGGCGCATTACCGCGAGGACCATCCGCAGCAGGGCGCGCTGGAGACATCCTATTTCACCCGTGCCCGACTTCACGGCGATGCGGTGAAGGTGACGCGCGAGGATGTTCGCTTTACCATTGTGAAGCCGGGGGAGACGATCCTTCCCGAGGGTGAGCCAGACACGCTTGTCGCGGCGGAATAGCGTGTCGTAATTGCTGGGAGGCGGAGATGATCCCGATCAATGTCATTGAATCCACGGCCAACGACCTGATGGCAAAGGCCGCCATCGAGATTCCCGAGGATTATCTGACCGGACTGAAAAAAGCCGCCGAGAGCGAGGATGGCGACCTGTCCTCCTATGTCCTGCACGCCATGCTCGAGAACTATACCGCGGCAAAGGAGGATGGCAGGGCCATGTGCGGGGATACCGGCACGCCGCGCTGGTATGTGAAGATGGGCAATGAGACGGTGATCGAAGGCGGACCGATCGCGCTGGAGGCGGCGCTGCGCCGGGCCACCGCCGACGCCACCGCGAATGTGCCGCTTCGCCCGAACCGGGTGCATCCGCTATGGCGCACGGACCATGACAACAATGTCGGGATCGGCGCTCCCGAAATCGAATATGGCTATGAGCCGGGCGGCGAATGGATCGACCTGATCACCGTTCACAAGGGCGGACTGTTCGGCACCGACTACCGGATGCTGTTTCCCTCGGACGGGATTGAGGGGATCAAGCGGTTCTATCTCGACAGCCTCGTGGCCTTCGGCAAGCGCGGACTGGCCTGCCAGCCTGCCATCATCGGCATCGGCCTTGGCGGGGCGAAGGACAGCTGCATGGTCCTTGGCAAGCGCGCCGCCTGCCTTCGTACCGTCGGCGACCGCAACAGCGACCCGAAGATCGCCGCGCTTGAGGACGAGTTGAAAGAGCTTGGCAATTCCATCGGCATGGGGGCGAGGGGATTTGTCGGCAAGAACATGGTCATCGACTGCAATATCGAGGGCGGCTACTGCCATACGGGCGGCATGCAGATGTCGGTCCATGCCTTCTGCCTGTCATCGCGACGCGCGGTGGCGCGGATTTACGCCGACGGCCGGGTCGAGCATCGCACCGATCCGGACTGGTTCACCCCCTATCAGCGACGGGAGACGGTCGAATGGGACCTTCCAGCGGGCCACGTGAAATCCGCCTGAGCACCACGCCGGACCAGGCCGATCTGGACGCGCTGGAGCTTGGCGACATCGTCTATCTCGACGGGCTGATCTATACAGCCCGCGAGGGCGTCTATATGCGCGCACTGGAAGAGGGTGCGCCCCTGCCGCTGGACCTTCCGGAGATGAGTGCGGCGAACTTCCATTGCTCACCGGCGGCAAATATCCGCGGGGATGGCAGCTTTGATCTCGGCGCGGTGACGGCCACCGCCTCCTTCCGCTTTGCCAAATGGCTTCCGCAATGGATGGCGCGCACCGGCGCGCGTCTGATCATCGGCAAGGGTGGCATGTCCTCGAAGGATTATCAGGATTATTTCGTGCCGAATGGCGCCGTCTATCTGTCGACCGTCGGCTACGGCACCGGCGCGCTGCTGGGTCGCGGGGTGGAGGCTGTCGAGGCCGTCCACTGGCGGGACGAGCTGGGGCTGGCGCAGGCCATGTGGGTGATCAGGGCGAAGAAGATGGGGCCGTTCATCGTCGCGTCCGACCGCACCGGAGCCTGCCTGTTCGAGCGCGAGAACGCGAAAATCGCCGCCAATCTGGACAAGGTCTATGAAGGCACCAGGCCGGCGGTTCTGAAGCGGCTTGGCGAGACCGACGACCGCTCGGACGAGATGATCGGCTAGGTCGCCAGACTGGCGCAACGCTGGTGCGTGCCAGTATCACCAATCCAGGCTTGTCAGCAGAGCGAAGGCGTGCGGTTTTCATGAAGACCGGGGCTGGCAGCCCTGAGGTGATCCCCTCCCCTTGATGGGCTGACCGTCCGGCCGAAGCGCAAGCGGATCGCCTGATCTTCGGCGTTGACAGCGCCGCTCGTGGCTGGCCACGCTGAAGCGGTTTCAGTCTGGCAGGAGCGTGCGGATGGCATCAAAGCTTGAATTTGACGGCAAGCGCCTTGCGGTGAGCGAGGCCCGGGCGGTCGAGGTGATGACCGCCATTCTCGGGAGCCTTGGATGTGGCGGCACGGCCGCGACCATGATCGCCGACCATCTTGCGGATGCCAGCCTGTGCGGTGTGGAGTCGCATGGCGTGATGCGCATCCTGCAATATGCGCGGCAGTTCCGGAGCGGCTATATGACAGCAACCGGACGCCCGCAGGTCAGCCGGCCTGACGGACAGTTCCTGTGTATTGACGGTGGTGGCGGCCATGGCATTCCGGCGATGCAGCTGGCCTTTGATGCCAGCATCGAACAGGCTGCCAAGACCGGCATCTGTGTGACAAGCATCACCAATCTGGGGCACACCGGACGGCATGGCGCCTTTGCCGAGCTTGCCGCCGATGCCGGCATGCTTTCGATCCTAATCGGTGGCGGCAACCGCGCGGTCTGGCGCCAGGTGGCACCGCATGGCGGGGCCAAGGCAAAGCTGCCGACAAACCCGTGGTGTCTCGGTCTTCCCGGAGGCGCGCACGGCCCCTTCATTCTGGATTTAGCCACTTCGACAGTGGCCGGAGGATGGATCTACGCCGCCGAGAGCGCCGGCGCAAGGCTTCCCGCCGGATGCCTGATCGACCGCGATGGCCGTCCGTCAACCGACCCGGCGAGCTATTTCGACGGCGGGGCAATTCTGCCGGCGGCTGGGCAGAAGGGCTATGCCATGGCGCTGGCGGCAGAGCTGATCGCCGAGGCGCTGATCGGGCCGGTGGCCACCGAGGCGAACTGGCTGCTGATTATGATCGACAGCACCAGAATGACATCGGGACACGGCCTTCAGTCGCGCGCCGAGGAGGTACTTGCAGACATCCGCTCCTGTCCGCCAGCGCCGGGATTCGACCGGGTTGAAATTCCGGGGGAACGCGAAAGGCGCTGCCGAGAGGTTGCTGGCGGGGTGATCAATATTCCGGAAAAGACCTGGCAGGACATTCTGGACTTGCGGGACGAGCTTGCCGGCGCGGCCTAGCCTGCCTTCAGACTGGCCAGGACCCGGCGCGTCGCCGCCATTACCGGATCATGCGTGTCTTTCAGAATCTGCACGCGGTCGAAACGCGCAGGATCGGCATTTACCGCCCCACGAAGCGCGGCCCCGAACGCCATGCGCAATTCGGTGCCGATATTGTATTTGCAGATGTTGGAGGTGCGGGCGAGGCGCGTTCGCTGTTCGTCCGGCACGCCCGAGCCGCCATGAATCACCAGCGGCACATCCGTAACCGCCTCAATGGCGCGGATACGCCCTTCATCAAGCCCTTCGCCGCGCTGCGTCTGCAGATGCACATTGCCGACCGAGATTGCCATGGCGTCGACGCCTGTCTGGCGGGCGAATTGCGCGGCCTCCTCCGGGTCTGTGCCGGCTGACTCAGTCCCGCCATCATAACCAACAAAGCCGATCTCGCCTTCGCAGGAGATGCCGGCCTGATGCGCCATTTCAACGATGCGGGCCGTCTCGTCCATATTCTGAGCCAGCGGCTTTCTGGAGCCGTCATACATCAGCGATGTGAAGCCGCAGTCGAGCGCGATGCGGCATTCCTCGAGGCTGTAGCCGTGATCGAGATGCGCCACCACCGGCACCGAGGCACCTTCGGCAAGAGTGCGGAACATCGTCGCAAGGACCGGAAGCGGCGTGTGCTCACGGCATCCCGGGCCAGCCTGCAGGATCACCGGCACGTTCTCGGCCTCGGCGGCAGCAACATAGGCGCGCATCTCCTCCCAGCCGAGCGTGACCAGGCCGGCGACCGCATAGCCTTGTCTGAGCGCCGGTGTCAGCACTTCTGACAGGGTGACAAGACTCATCGGGCGGATCCTGTCATTTGAACTTCGCGATCATGTCCTTGATCCCCGGGATCGTCTCGATCTGATAGGCATGGGTCGGCTGGAAATACTGCACAAGCGACCGCTGCGTCAGCCCGCCGAGGATGGTGAAATAATACATCTCGTACCCCGGCAGCACGCAGCAGGGGTGGTAGCCGTTATCGATGCAGATGGTCGATCCGTCGACGATGTGATAGGCGTCGCCGGGCTGCCCATCCTCGCGCTGCAGCATCTGAAGTCCCGACCCCCAGTTCGGCTTGAAACGGAAATTATAGGTCTCGTCATGCCGTGTCTCGTCAGGCAGCCGGTTGGTGTCATGCTTGTGGCTCGGAAAGCCCGACCAGCCGCCAGCCCCCACGGTGAACAGCTCGGAGACGAGCAGCCTGCCAACCCTGTCATGCTGCTTCTGGCCAAGGATATGCTTGATCTTGCGATGCGTCTTGGTGTCGTCGGAGCCATATTGCACAAGGTCGGGCTCGCGCACATCGAAGGGCTCGAGGACCTTGTCATATTTCGCCCCGGCGATGAAGGTCTCGGTTTCTTCGGACATGCAGACAATCGTCACCGTCGCGCCGACCGGCACATAAACGCCCTCCGGCTCGCCGTCCCACACATCCGCGCCGCGATTGCCAAGGCTGGAGAAGGCGACTCCTTCAACATCCACATCGACAGTGCCGGTGGCCGGCACGATGCAGGTCTCGTATCCCGGCACCTGATAGGTGAAGGCCTCGCCCTTCTTCAGCTTGACGATGTTGAAATAGTTCAGCGGCACGGTGCTGTTTTCGGCATCGACTATCGGGGTGTTCGCATTGTCATAGGGGGCGATATGCATGGTCCGGTCTCCGTTCAGTCCGATGGTGCCTCGGTCGTGGTCATCGGTGTTGTGGCCATAAGGGCGTCGATCTCGCCGGCATCGGGCATCGCGCGGGCACATCCCCGCCGCGAAACGGCGATGGCTGCCGCCGCCGCGCCGCGGGTCACCGCCGCCTCGATATCCGCGCCGCCGGCAAGCGCGGCGGTCAGGGTTCCAAGAAAGGCGTCGCCCGAGCCAAACGGCTTCAGAGGTGTCACCCGGAAAATCCCGACATGCGTCGATGTCCCGGCTTCGAGAATATCACATCCTCCCTCACCCATCTTGTAGAGGACAAGCGCGCCCTCACCGGCTAGCCCCACCGCCATGTCACGGCCCTTGCCGCCACCAGCGATGAGATCGAATTCCTCGTCATTTCCGACCGGCATGTCCACCCGGCGCGCCATCGACATGAGGATATCGCGGGCCTCGTCAGTGGAACGCCAGGCCTGCACGCGGTAATCCAGGTCGAGAATCACCGGGCATGCCTCGGCCCGCGCCCGCGCCAGAAGTTGTTCACAGGCACCGCGCGACGGCTCGCGCGACAGCGCCGTTCCAGTGATTATCACGGCCCCTATGGCATCCAGATCAACCTGATCGGCAAGATCCGCCGTAATGGCAAGATCGGCGGCATCATTGCGGTAGATCACCACATCCGGCCTGTCCGTGGTGCTTTCCGCCAGGGCAAGCGAAGTGCGCTCCAGCCCCTCGGTGCGCAGGCAATAGCGGGTATCTACGCCATACTGCGTCAACGACCGGTCGACAAACCGCCCGACGCCATCCTGCGACAGCGCTGCCATCAGCATCACACCGCATCCCTGTTTGGCGATGCTCACCGCGATATTGCCGGACGACCCGCCAACATCGGTGACCAGTTCGGCAGCGTCCTCGATCCGGGTGCCATCCGGCACCGGATAGATGTCCATGCCGGCGCGTCCGACCACAAGGACCGCGCGTCCGGCGAGGCGGTCTGCGATGCGCTCGGAAACCAGCATCAGGCGAGGCTGTATCCGGCATCATGGAGCGCCTGGTGAAGCTTGTCATACCCCATCTTCGCATACTCCAGCGGATTGGCCTTGGCCGGGTCCTGCTCGGCCTCGATGATCACCCAGCCTTCATAGCCGGTATCGAACAGCCTCTTCATTATATCGTCATAGTCGATCATGCCGTCGCCGGGCACGGTGAAGACCCCCTTCAACACACAGTCAAGGAAGCTTTCGGCACCGCGGTCGATGCCGGCAAGCACGTCAGCACGGATATCCTTTGTGTGAAAATGGTTGATCCTCTTGCCATGCCTGGCGATGACGGCCGCGTTGTCACCACCGGCAAAGACAAGATGTCCAGTGTCTAGAAGAAGCCCCACCGCCTCGCCGGTGGCGTTCATCACCGCGTCGAGCTCGGCCTCGGTTTCCACCGCTGTTCCCATATGGTGATGGAAGGTCAGAGGCACCCCCTCACCGGCACAATGCTCGGCAAGCGCGGTCAGCCTTCGGCCATAGGCGGCGACATCGAAATCATGAAGCCTCGGACGGCTGGACAAGGGGCGTTCCTGCCGGTTCTGAACCGTCTCATAAGTCTCGCCATAGACAATGACCGAGGCTCCGACCGCCTTGAAGAGCGCAAGCTGGTCGGCGATCCGCTCCAGCTCGGAATCGAGATCATTGTTGATCAGCGTGCCGCTGTACCAGCCCGATACCAGCGCCAGATCGTGATCGGCAAGGACCGACGCCAGCGCGCCGGCCTCTTTGGGAAACTTGCCGCCTGTCTCGGTGCCGACAAACCCGGCCTCGCGGGTCTCTGACAGGCAAACCTCAAGCGGCGTGTCACCGCCAAGCTGCGGCAGGTCATCATTCGACCAGGAAATGGGAGACATCCCGAGGCGAAGTTTCATGGGAACGAACCTTTCAGTTGTATATGCGGACGGCCGAGAAGGCTGTCAGGCCTTGCGTCCTTCGGCGTTGCCAGCGGCACTTTCCTCAAGCAGCTCCGGATAGCGCAGATCGACCCCGAGAAGCTGGCGAAGCTCCGGCGTTGCCGCATCGCGGACCTCGGCGTCCACCGACCGGTCCAGCGCCTCCATCGGCTTCACGAATTTCGGAAGATACTGGCCAAGGATCGAGGTGCGCTCGCCGCTGCTGTTGTTCGGCATCGAGCAATGCCAGATCATCCCGACAAACAGCAGCAGGCTGCCGGGCGGGCAGGACAGCTGGATATGCTCGCTGGCAAACGCCTCGGCGGACGGGTAGGCGCCGCGGGTCTGCGATCCCGGCACGACAGCGGTCGCGCCGTTTTCGGCGGTGAATTCATGGAGGCTGATCAGCGACTGGCAGTTCATATGGAAGCCTGCATTGATACCCGCCGGAAATTCGCCCGTGTCGTGAAGGTCCCAGTAGGGATAGTCGATATGCGGCTCCTGCCCCGGCGCGCCGGGAAGAAGCCGGTTGGCGGCATAGGAGCCCAGAATGAACTGGCGCCCCAGGATCGGCCCGAACACCTTCATCACCAGCGGGTGCTGCACCATGTCGACAAAGACCTGGCCTTTGTTGAGAAGATTCCAGACACGCCGCTGAAGATGGATCTTGTCGGCATGCTCCCCATGAAAGTGGGTCGCCGCCTGCGCCTCGTCGGAATGGGCATTGATGATGCGGTTGGCTTCGGCCACCTGCTCGGCGGTGAACACGCTCTCCGCCAGATAGTATCCCGGCCCGTTCAGCAATGCCTCGATGGCGTCGTCGGCACGCTGGTCCCAGTTCACAGACATCTCGTTCATGACAGCATCCATTCATGTGCCGGATCGTTTTTGAATTTCCAGACCCGCTTCGGCCCTGCCATGACATTGAGATAATAGCTCTCATAGCCATGCGGCGCGCCGACGGGGTGGTAGCCGCGCGGCACCAGAACCACCGTCCGGTCTTCGGCGGCCATGGTTTCGTCCAGTTCGCGGCTGTCGTCATAGACCCGGTGAAGGACATAGCCCTGTGGCGGGTTCACGCGGTGGTAATAGGTCTCCTCGAGATAGGATTCCTCCGGCAGATTGTCGGTGTCATGCTTGTGCGGCGGATAGGATGACCAGTTGCCTGCCGGTGTGATCACCTCGACCACAAGCAGGCTGTCGGCAGGTTCCGTTTCCGGCAGGATATTGCATACATGGCGCACATTCGATCCGGTGCCGCGTGTCTCCAGCGGCATGTCATCGGCCCCGATCAGGCGTGGCGGATGCGCCCCTTCAATCCCCGGCGCGCGGCAGACGGCAAGCTCGGCATCGCGGCCTGCCTCCACCGACCAGGGGGTGCGCATCGGCACATAGACGGCATGCGGGGCCACCTTGTCAAAGACGCTGTCGCGCCCGTTCAGCATGCCTGTGTCCAGATCACCGGCGATGATGCGGGCATCACCGGACAGCAGTACAAGACAGACCTCTTCATCGCGTCCCTCGACCGACAGTGTGTGGCCCGCCGCAAGATCATGCAGCCCGAACCCGACATGCCCCCAGCCAGCCGATTGCGGCGTCACGTCGTGGATGGCGCCGGTACCGGACAGGTTGGGTCTGACAAGAAGCTTCGACATTGTCATTCGTCCCTTTCCAGCTGGCGCTGCTTGCCCTCGCGCCAGCCTTCATAGGCCGCCGCCACCTCCTTGCGTTCCGAAACCTCGGGAACGCCAACCTCCCACCAGGTACCGCCGGCGGCCGTCGACGGCCCCGGGTCGGTATCGATAACGATCACATCAACGCCCTTGCGCGCCACCGCCTCGCGCGTCATCGTTTCAAGCTCGGCGATGGAGCCAGCCTTCTGCGCCCGCGCGCCCATCGAGGCGGCATGCGCGTCAAAATCGATTTCCGGCAGCACATCATGGTAGGAGTCCGCAAAAAGATTGTTGAAGGCAGCCCCGCCAGTGCCGGCCTGCAACCTGTTGATGCAGCCGAAGCCACGGTTATCCGTAATGATCAGCGTCATTGACCGCCCCATCATCACAGCCGTCGCCAGCTCGGCATTCAGCATCAGATAGGACCCGTCACCGGCGAACACGACATTCGGGCGATCCGGCGCCGCCATGTCGACGCCGATGCCGGCGGCGACCTCGTATCCCATGCATGAAAAGCCGTATTCCATGTGATAGCCATCGACCGCTCCGGTCTGCCACAGCTTGTGAAGCTCGCCGGGCATCGATCCGGCAGCACCGACCGCGATGGCATCTGGCGGACACGCCCGGTTGACCGCGCCGATGACCTCGGAATCCGACGGCAGCGCATTATGGTCCGCCGGCGCGCGGCAGACAGCCTCAACCTCATCCATCCAGCCCTGCCATTCAGCCGCGGTCTCGGCACGGTATGATTCGTCCGTGCCATAACCCGACATGCCCGCGGCAAGCGCCTCGATCCCGCGAAGCGCGTCCGCCATCAGCGGCATCGCGCCATGCTTCACCAGATCATGTGGCTGAACGTTCAGCGCGATGACCTGGCCCCGGATCAGGCTGTTCGATCCGGTGGTGAAATCCTGCAGCCGGCTGCCGACAGACAGCACTACATCCGCTTTCGCCGCGAGATTGTTCGCCGCCGATGCGCCGGTCACGCCCAGCGAGCCGACATACATCTCATGGGCTTCGACAAGGCTGGACTTGCCGGCCTGGGTGGCGGCCACCGGAATGCCGGCCTTCGCGGCGAATTCGGCAAGCGCCGCCGACGCCCCGGAATAGCGGACACCGCCGCCAGCGACGATCAGCGGACGTTTCGCCTGCGACAGCTGGCTGACAGCGCGGGCCAGTTCCCCCTCATCAGGTATGATCCGGCGCATATGCCAGACCCGCCTGGTGAAGAAGCTCTCCGGATAGTCCCAGGCTTCGGCCTGCACATCCTGGCACAGCCCCAGCGTGACCGGCCCGCAATCGGCAGGATCGGTGAGCACCGACATCGCTTTCGGAAGTGCCTGAAGAAGCTGCTCGGGACGGGTGATACGGTCGAAATAGCGCGAGATGGGACGCAGACAGTCATTCGCCGACACCGTTCCGTCGGCAAAGCTTTCCACCTGCTGCAGCACCGGGTCAGGCGCGCGGGTGGCAAAGACATCTCCCGGAAGCAGCAGAACCGGCAGCCTGTTGACATGCGCCAGCGCGGCGGCGGTCGCAAGGTTGGTTGCCCCGGGTCCGATCGAGGTGGTGACGGCCATCATCCGGCGGCGCTGTTTCTGCTTGGCGTAGGCGATCGCGATATGCGCCATGGACTGTTCATTATGGCCACGAAAGGTCGGCAGTTCGTCGCGGACGCCGTACAGGGCCTCACCAAGGCCGGCGACATTTCCATGGCCAAAGATCGCCCAGACACCTGCAAAGGCGGGCTCGATGCTGCCATCAATCTGCTCGATGCTCTGCGCTGTCATCCAGCGGGTCAGCGCCTGTGCCATAGTCAAACGGACGGTTGCCATCTGTCTCTCCTGTCTTCCCTCTTTGCCTCGGGGGCCTGCGTCAGGTCGCTGCCCGGTCCCAGGCAGCGATCAGCCTCTCGAATGCCGCGGCCATCATGTCCCGGGCCACCTCGTCTGTGATTCCGCCGGCAAACCATTGCTTCGCGGAATCACTGAAAATCGTCCTGCCGATGGCAAAGCCGCGGACAAGGGGCTCGCTCCGCGCCAGCGCCAGGACCCGCGCCAGATCGGCATCCGGCACTTCCTTGCCAAGAACAATGATGCCTTGAAGATGCGGGTCATTGGCGCGGGCGACATCGCCGGCGGCCGTCCAGAAGCCGGCATCATCGACCGGCTCAAGCTTCCACCAGTCAGGCACAACACCAAGTTCGTAATAGCGCCGCATCAGCGCCAGCACCTGGTCCGGCGCGGCAGGCTTGCCCCGGTTGCCCGAAATGATCTCGAACAGGAACTCATGGCCGGTCTGCCGGCAGGCATCGGCAAGCCGGACAATCTGGCGTTCGTGATACGCGACCATATCGGCAGGGTCATCCGTGCGGATCGGCGCCAGCACCTTGACGCAGTGATTGACCGGCCATTCGGCAAGCCGGCTTCCCAGATCCGGACCTTCCTCAAAGGCCAGCGGAAACACTCCTGACTGCTCGATCGGGCGGCCGATCCAGATATCCTCGTCGGACGCTGCATGGAGCGCGGACCGGCCAAGCCTGTCATCGACCAGCAGCCCGACACCTTCATGCCGCCTGGCGCAGTGCGTTACGGCGCTCAGCGCAATCATTTTGAAATGGTCTATGTCGGAATCCGGCCGTCCATTGGCCTGCGCCATCTCGAGGAACTGGCTGCGGTGGTCAAAGGCGAAGGCCAGCAGCCTGTCATGCCGCCGCCGGCGGGTTGTCGCCCAGTGGATCTGCTCCAGACGGCGATCCTTGCGAAGCGCAAATTCCTCGCTGCCCGTCTCGATCATATGGCGAAGCTCGATCTGCGAGGGATAGGATGGCGCGCATCCATGGCGCGAGACCGCCAGGGCCCCGCAGATGTTCGCATAGAGCGCGCAGTCGGCCGGTGCCTCGCCCCGCAGCCATCCCGACAGGAAGCCTGACATGAAGCCGTCGCCGGCTCCCAGAACGTTGAACACCTCGATCTCGCGCACCGGCGAGGCGACACCGCTGTCCCAGTTCGCGATATCGCCCTCGAACACGACGCATCCAAGCGGCCCGCGCTTGCAGACAAGCGTGGCGCCTGTGATGGCGCGCGCCGCCTGCAAGGCGGCGATGGTGTCGGTAGTGCCGCCGGCGATATGCCATTCTTCCTCGGTGCCGACAATCAGGTCGCAATGTGGAAGTACGGTTTGCAGATGCGCAGTGACACGCGCGCTTTCGGCGAAACGGCTTTCCCCATCGGCATGACCGCCAAGCGCCCACAGGTTCGGGCGATAATCGATGTCGAAGGCCACCTTGCGCCCGAATTGCCGCGCAAGCTTCATCGCCGCGAAGCTGGCACCGGCGACCCGTTCGGTGCTGAAATGCGTTCCGGTGACAAGGACGGCGCGCGCCGAGGCGATGAAATCCGGATCGATGTCATCGTCGCAAATCGCCATATCGGCGCAGTTCTCGCGGTAGAAGATCAACGGAAACTGCGCGCTGTCGCGAATGCCGAGAACCACCAGCGCTGTCAGCCGTTCGGAATCCGTGATCACATGGCTTGTATCGACACCTTCACCTTCCAGCGTTTCACGGACAAAGCGGCCCATATGCTCGTCGCCAACACGGGTGATCAGCGCCGATTTCAACCCGAGCCGCGCGCAGCCGATGCTGATATTGGTGGGACTGCCGCCGATATATTTGGAAAAGCTCGACATATCCTCGAGCCTGCCGCCAACCTGCCCGCCATACAGATCGACAGACGACCGGCCGATGCAGATCACATCAAGATGCGGCTCAGTCATCACGCGCATCCTTTTTTCGCCTGAGGCCCGCCTCGATAGCGAGATACTGCGCCAGGTTCATGGTCGCGCAGAGCGACCGGAAGCCAAACAGATTCTCTTCGCTGACAAGCAGGGTCGTGCCAATCGACACTGGGCTGACAGTGGTATCGGTGATCCCGACAACCGACACCCCCTGCTCATGCGCCCTGCGGGTGAGATTGGCCGTCAGTTCGCCATAGGGCGAGAAGCTCACGACAAAAAGAACGTCACGCGGACCGATCAGGTCCAGTTCACGCATGGCTTCGGCAGGGGCCTCGCGAAGCTCCTGCGACCTGATGCCAAGCTTGTTGAGAAGATAGGCTATATAGACCTTCACAGGCTTGGCCCGCCCGCTTGCCGCCAGCCAGATCGTCTCGGCCCCGGCCAGCTTCCCGCATGCCTCCTCAAGCCTTGCCGGGGAGATGCTCTTGGACAGCCTGTTGATCGATTCCACAGCCGATACGGACAGCGCCTCGAAATGATCCCTGGTGTCCACCTGCGCCATTTCGGACAGCCGGCTGGCATATTGTGGCCAGCTGCTTCGCACCTGTTGCCGGAACACCGCCTGCATCTGGCTGAAGCCGTCAAACCCGAGGGTCTGCGCGAACCGGACGAAGGCGGAGGTGGCGATATCCGTCTCGGCCGCAAGCTCTGACAAGGTCGACAGGGCGATGGCTTCGGGATGGCCCAGGGCGAAGCTGCCAATTTCGCGAAGGCGCTTTGGCATGGCAGCGTGCTGAAGCTCGATCAGCTCGACAAGCTGATCGAGCGTTTCAGGCCTTGTCGTCACCGCTGCCGTGTCCATAGTCTACTCCACCGCAGGTCGGTTAGATGGCCAGCTCCTTGGCAAGGTCGCCAATCTCCGCGCCACCCGCCATCAACCTCTTGATATCGTCGCCCTCAAGATCGCTCGACGTGCCGCGGCCAATCACCTCGCCAAGGCTGAGGAAGGTGAACCGGTCCGCGATCAGTCGCGCGTGAATCTCGTTGTGGGTGATCAGGATAATGGCGATATCGCCAAGCGACTGAACCTTCCGGATCGTCTTCAGGACTTCCATCTGCTGCTTCTGACCAAGCGCCGAGGTCGGCTCGTCAAGGATCAGAACCTTGGCGCCGAAATAGATCGCGCGGGCAATGGCAAGGGTCTGCCGCTGGCCACCGGACATGGTGCCGACAGGCTGGTTCGGATCGGCGACATTGATCCCGATCTTGGCCATCTCCTCGACGGCGATCCGGTCCATCTCCTTCATCTTCAGAAGGCCGAACGGGCTGTCGAAATGGGTGATCTCGCGGCCAAGGAAGAAATTTCGTGTCACCGAGGTAAGCGCATTCAGCGCAAGATCCTGATAGACAGTTCCGATCCCGGCCTCGGTCGCATCGCGCGGAGAGGAGAAGGATGACGGCTTGCCCTCGACGAAAATCTCGCCGGCCGTCGGCTTGAAGACACCGGACAGGATCTTGATCAAGGTCGATTTGCCGGCGCCGTTGTCGCCAAGAAGCGCATGGACCTCGCCTGGATAGACGGTGAGATCCACGCCATTCAGGGCGGTAAAGGAGCCGAATTTCTTCACCAGACCCTTTGTCTCGATGAGAGGTGATGTTGCGGTGCCAGCCATGTCAGAGCGTACCCATGATTCGCTTGCGTATGTTTTCGTTGAGCAATGCCGAAGCGATGATCACCAGCCCGAGGAAGACGCGGTAGAAGGACCCGTCGATACCAGGGATGTAGAAGAACGCTTCCTTGGCGAGACCGAAAATGAAGGCGCCGACAATGATGCCGACAACCGTTCCAAATCCGCCGGTCATCACGATTCCTCCGATGACGGCGGCGGCGATGGCCTCGAGCTCCTTGAGGTTGCCCTTGGCGGCGTCGGCAGTGTTCACCTCGAACACCTGACATGTCGCGAAGATCGTCGCGCAGAAGGCCGAGAAGACAAAGAGTGATATCTTCACCCGGTCTGTCGGCACGCCGTTCGCCTTGGCGGCCTGAAGGTTGCCGCCTGTCGAATAGATCCAGTTGCCAGCCTGGGTGCGGCTGAGAACAACGTAGCAGAGCAGCGCCAGGATCACCCAGATCATCACGCAGGAATAGAGGCCGGGCGCGAACTGGTTGCCGAAATTGTTGGTGTTCCAGTCGACCGGAAAATACAGGAAATCGAAGATCGGCTCGAGGATGTCTCCCCCGAAGAAATTCGCGATGGGCCGCGCCGAGCTGATGGAATCGATATAGGCGCGCGCAACGTCGATATCGGTGATCTCCTTCGGCACGACAGGCGTGACCTGGAATGTCTCGATCTTGTTGCGGATTGTGTCCGCCATCTGGTCATTGCCTGATTCAATGGCGTTCTCCAGCGCCCGCTCAAGAGGCTTCACCCCTTTTGCCGCCATGATCTGCGTCTTGGCATCGGCGACACGCTGGGCGGTGTAGGTCAGACGCTCGGTAATGCTGGCAACAGTGTCGGCAGGCACATCCTTGAGAATGGCCATGAGATCGGCCTCGGGAAGAGCCTTGGCCGCCGAGCGTTCCATTTCGCCATGCCCGGGAACGTCGATGATGTTCTTCATGTCGGGAAGCTCGGTCACCGTGGTCGCGCCCTTTGTCTGGTCCGGACGGTGATTGAAGGCGCGAAGCGACACTTCGGTCAGACCGCGAAGGAAGAACAGGCCGCCAAGCGTCACGATGAAGGAAGGAAGCCCCGAACGAACAACGATGAACCCCTGCAGCCAGCCGAAGAACAGGGTGAAACACAACGTGATCAGGATTGCCCCGATCGGCGACACATTCTCGATATATATCAGGGTAAAGAATTCGATATGCATACCGCCTTCAAAAGACAGATATGGCAGGACGATGGCAAAGCCCCATCGCAGCACCATTGCCATGCAGGCGCCGGCGAAACCGATCATTGACCCGATCGACAGGTCGAATTCACCAGCGATGATCAGCAACCCGGCCCCGAGAGCAATGATGCCAAGCTGCGCAATCACGCGCAGATTGTTACGGATGCCAAGAGCGTTGAAACCCTCTCCGGCAAAGGGATTAAGAGAAAACTCACCAGCCGGGATCGAAAAATATCCGAGCATTCCAAAAAGAAGCAGCATCACGCCGATCGGTCCGATTTCGGGCCGGGCCAGAAGTGATTTCAGCCATCCCTTGGACGCAAGGCGATCCGACTCTTTGCGGGTGGTAGCAACCTGGTTCATAGGAAAATCCAAAAAAAGTGGGTAGCTGGACGCTACCCACTTTCCTGTTTGATGTGATTACCGGTCGACGCCAGCGAGGGCAGCAACCGACGATGCGTTCGACTTGTCAACAAAGCCGGGGCCCGACGGGATGTTCGCACCCGGAAGTAGGCCGGCACCAGTGTTGTGCAGGTGCAGCGTGATGATAGGCATGTAGCCCTGCAGACGCTGCTGCTGGTCGATGGTGTACTGAACCTTGCCAGCGTTGATCATGTCCATGACCGGCGGGCTGAGGTCGAAGCAGGAGTGGTGAACCGACATGCCAAGCTCGTCGATGGCCTGCTGCACACCAACGCAGACATGCGGGCCGACCGACAGGACAGCATCCACATCAGGGTTGGCCTGCAGACCAGCAGCGGCACGTGTCGGGATGGTGGCCGGATCGTTCGAGCTGTCAACCAGCTTGGTCGGAACCGATTCGCCATAGCCGTTACAACGGTCGTTCAGAGCGGTGTTGTAGGCTTCCTGGATGAAGCAAAGGGCGTTGGTAGCACCCTCGGCCTTGGCGCGTGCGCCGGCGGCCTGACCAGCCAGAAACTCGGGCTGACCAACATGCATCAGAGCACCAACACTCTTCGACGACTCAAGGCCGGAGTTCATGGTGATGACAGGAATGCCAGCAGCAACAGCGTCCTTGATGGCCTGACCAAGCGCGTCCGGATCCGGAAGCGAGACAACCATGCCATCGGGCTGGGTCGCGGCGGCAGCGGCGATCGACTTCGCCATGTCGCCCATGTCGCCAGACGGGTTGAAGATGTATTCGAACTCAGCGCCAACGGCACGGGCGGCATCCTCGCCACCCTTCTGAACCACAGGCCAGAACGGGTCTTTACCCTCGCCATGTGTGACCATTACGTAGCGTTCTGCCTGAGCGGCGCCAGAAAACAGCACGGCAGCAGACAGCGCAAGAAGCAGCTTCTTCATTGTGTCCTCCAAAAAAAGGTTTTGATGGGGACTATTGGATTGTTCGTGATTGCCCCCTGTCGAAACACTAAATGGAACGCCCGGCTTGTAAAGGGGCATTTTGGAAAAAATATTTCAAAATGCCCCTTTCCGTAATTTTCATCTTGCACCTGGCGGCCCCATGCGCGACGAAACTCGTCGCACATGAATTTTGGGGAACTGGAGATAGACATGAAAGAAATCGGCGTTGGCGTCATCGGCACCGGCTTCATGGGAAAGGCGCATTCGATTGCCTACAGCGCCTCGGCATCGGTATTCGGAACCGGCCTCAGGCCAAGGCTGGAAATCGTCTGCGACCTCAGCCCTGACCGCGCTTCGCAGCGCGCGACCGACCTTGGTTTCAGCCGCTATTCCGCCAATTGGCGCGAGGTTGTGAACGACCCCGCTGTCGAACTGGTCTCGGTCTGCACGCCCAACGACACGCATGCGGAAATCTCCATCGCGGCGCTCGCTGCCGGCAAACATGTCTGGTGTGAAAAGCCGATGTCGACAAGCCTTGCCGATTCAGAGGCGATGACAACCGCTGCCGCGGCAAGCGCCGGGAAAACCATCATCGGCTATAACTACACCAAGAATCCGGCCGTCACCCATGCCCGTCGCCTGATCGAGTCAGGCGCTATCGGGCGCGTTGCAGCTTTCTTTTGCCGTTATGATGTGGATAACGAGGCCGATGGCGAGCGGCCCTGGTCATGGCGCATGTCACGCGACCAATCCGGCACAGGTGCCAATGGCGATGTGCTGAGCCATGTGATCAGCGTGGCGCATTATCTGACAGGATCAACAATCAAGCGGGTTGTCGGCGACATCGCCATCGTCCATGAGGAACGCGACGACCCGCAGAACGCCGGGGCGCGCAAGACTGTCGACAATGACGACATGGTCGCGGCGCTGGTACAGTTCGAGAATGGCGTCCACGGCCATATCGGCGCCAGCCGGGTCACATGGGGTTACAAATGCGGCTTGCGCTGGGAGGTGCATGGCACCAAGGGCACCATCATTTTCGAACAGGAACGGCTGAATGAATTGCGGCTTTTCACCCGCCAGGATGATCCGGCCACAGACGGCTTCCGCACCATCCTGACCGGACCGCAGCACCCGCCCTATGCCGCCTTTCTGCCGAATGGCGGCCACAGCCTCGGCTATATGGATGTGAAGATCTGCGAGCTTCATGACCTGCTGTCATCGATCGAGAGCGGCGAGCCGGCATGGCCATCCTTCTCGGACGGCCTGATCATCGAGAGGGTGATGGATGCGGTCGACAGATCCTCTCTGACCGGCCAGTGGGCCGATGTCTGATTGGTGAAGCAGAGGTGCGTATGATGGTTGATCACAACAACACGAGCGCGTTCATTTCAGGCGGCACCCAGGGGCTTGGAATGGCCGTTGCCGAACAGCTGGTCAGGCAGGGGTGCCGCAGGCTGACCATCACCGGGCGCACTCTGAAACGCGGCGAGGCGGCGGCGCAGCATCTCCGCGACAAGGGAGCGGACTGTCTTTTCATTTCCTGCGACGTCGGCAAGGTCGAGGATTGCCAGTCCGCCATGGCCGCCGCCATCGCGCATCATGGCACGGTCAACGCGCTGGTCAATTCCGCCGCGGACACCTCGCGTGGATCGCTTGTGGACACCTCCGCTGAACTGTTCGACGCGCATATGGCGATCAACATCCGCGGCCCGTTCTTTCTCATGCAGGGGATGGTCAGGCATCTGCTGAAGGAGGGCGCGCCAGGATCGATCGTCAACATCCTGTCGACATCGGCCCATGTCGGGCAAAGCTTCCTGTCCGCCTATTCAACGTCAAAGGGCGGATTGATCACCTTGACCAAAAACACGGCGAACGCCTATCGCTCGAACCTGATCCGCTGCAACGGCATTGCCCCGGGATGGATGGACACGCCCGGCGAGGATGTGGTGCAGAAGAGATTCCACGACGCGCCGGACGACTGGCTGGAAAGGGCGGAGGCGGCCGTACCGATGGGCCAGCTGGCGAAGCCGGACCAGATCGCGCCGCTGATCAGCTATCTTCTGAGTCCAGATTCCGGAATCATCACCGGCGCCATCATCGATTACGACCAGCAGGTCATCGGCGCTGTTCCGGAGTGAGGCTGTTCCGGAGTGAGGCTGTTCCGGAGTGAGGCTGTTCCGGAGTGAGCCCGGCGCCTGCCCGGACCACCACCTCTAGCGGGCGATGGTGACAGCCCGTCCGCTTTTCGCCGATTCCAGCGCCGCCTCCGCGATCAAAAGCGCGTTGAGCCCGTCGACCCCGGTCGGAATGCCCCCTGTCTCGCCACCAAGCGCGGCGATGAAGGCGTTGATCTCGTTGGCGTAAGCCGCGATGTAGCGCGTCATGAAAAAATCATGGAGCGGCGGGCGGGTATAGCCCTTGGCTGTCGCCACCTCGATCCGCACCGGATGCTCATTCTCGGCAGCCGCCATGCCGGCAGATCCATGCATCTCGACCCGCTGGTCATAGCCGTAGGTGGCGCGGCGCGAGTTCGAGATCGACAGCTGGCGTCCGTCAGCCCAGCGCAGCACCGCGCTGGCGCTGTCGAAATCGCCAAGCTCGGCGATCGTTGGATCGACAAGCACGGAACCGGTCGCCATGACGGTTTCCGGCATGTCTCCCATCAGGAAGACCGCCATGTCGAAATCATGGATCATCATATCCTTGAAGATGCCGCCGGAGCGCGTGATGTAGTCCGCAGGCGGCGCGCCCGGATCGCGCGAGGTGATGATGCCCATTTCCGGAGTGCCGATGGATCCATCCACAATGGCAGCCTTCACCCCCATGAAATGTGGATCAAAGCGGCGGTTGAAGCCGACCATCAGGGTGGCGCCGGTCTCCTCGACCACCGACAGGCAGGACCGCACCCGCGTCGAGTCCAGATCGACCGGCTTCTCGCAGAAGACCGCCTTGCCGGCACGCGCGAACTGTTCGATCTGCGTCGCGTGAAGGTCTGTCGGCGTGCACAGAACCACCGCGTCGATATCGTCAGCCGCCGCAATCGCGTCCACACCGCGGATCTGGGCGCCGTAGCGGTCGGCAACAGATCGGGCGGCCGACTCGACCGGATCGGAGATCGCGGCAAGCACCGCGTCGTCATTGCCGCTGACAGCGCGCGCATGAACCTGACCGATGCGGCCGGCACCAAGGATGGCAAAGCGTATGGACATGGAAACAGTCTCCGGACGGCGATGATGTTCACCAGCACCTACCACCAGAGAAAAGAAACTCAAAGGGGATTCAAATCAGATTCACAGTTCGATCTGTCTGACAGCCAGCCATTGCTGCGTGGTCAGCGAGGATTGCGCCTCGCGCCGGTAACCAAGCATGCCATAGAGGTCGGCCTGACCGCCCGAGGCCTCGTCGGCCGGCGTATCCTCATCGGCCTCATGACCGCGCCTGGGGCGCTTGTCGAGATCCGGACGTGTATTCGTCATGCGTGTCACCTCCATACCCGCAATAACGTCGCGAGGCGGCGCGATGTTAGAACCAGCCTGCGCCCGAGACCCGCCAGCGCAGGCATAGCGGTGGGAGAAAGGAGGAAATTCCGCTGGACAGGCCTGCCGCCAGGCCGGAAGCTAGCCCCCCCGTCGCTATGTGAGGGACGGCTATGTGAGGGACGCCCAAGGGATGAATGATGCGTGAAGCACCGCCGAGATTCGGATTCGAAAGCCGCGCCGGGCAATTCAGCTACCCGTTCCTGATCAGCGCCATGCTGCTCGTGCACCGGTATCTGTATCCCGAATATCCCGGTCTTCGCACTGCCGAGTTCTATGTCTCGATGGTCGGGCTCGCTCTCTATATCACGAGCCGCAAATTCCTTGTCGGGCCACGCTTTGCCGGGCCGCGATTTGCCGGGCTCAGGCCACGACTGCGAATGATGGAAAAACTGATCGAGGTCTATATCGGGATTACCGTGATCGCCTCGCTGATCTTTGCCCTGATCGTTTCGATCGCCGGCTAGCCCGGTATCTCGACGGCAGGCGGGATCAGCACGAAATTTCCGACAAAACCCTTTTTCGAGAATTCCTCCTGCGCCGCCGCAATCTCCGCCAGCGGCCAGGTGGCGGCGAGAAGCGGCCTGATTTCCCCGCGCTCGATGTAGCCGATCAGATCGGGAAAGACCGGCTCGTCCCAGGCGGTCGTTCCGATCAGCGAGATATCCTTCAGATACATGTCGCGCATGTCGAGATCGACGATCGGACCGGCGATCGCGCCTGACGACGTGTAACGCCCGCCGCGCCGCAGGAGTTTCAGCATCGCCGGAAACCCAGGGCCGGCGACATTGTCGACAACAAGGTCGATGCTGTCGGCACCAAGCGCCGCGACGAGATTCTGATCGCGCGTCACCACCCGGTCGGCGCCAAGCGCCCTCACCGCCTCGGCCTTGTCACGCGATGTCACTGCCGTCACCCGTGCCCCCCGCCGCCGCGCAAGCTGGAGGGCCGCCGAGCCAACGCCGCCGGAGGCGCCTGTCACCAGAACCTCGTCGCCAACGCGGCACCCAGCGCGGTGAAGCATGGTCTCGGCGGTGGCATAGGCGCAGGGAATGGTCGCAAGCTCGGCGTCGCTCCAGTCGCAGCTGACGGCGAACACCTCGTTTGCCGGCACCTTTACATATTGCGCGAAGGCCCCGTCGAAATCGGATGCCATCCAGACATTCTCAAGCGAGCCGAACCCGCGTGGGCGCTTGCAGGCGCGGACCAGAACACGCAATCCCAGCTTTGCCGCGCCTGCCGCATCCCCCGCCACCACAACACGGCCGCAACAATCCGTTCCCTGGATGATGGGAAACGGCGTCACCTCGTTCCAGCCGCCATCACCCTTGTGTTCGGCTTTGGCCTGCTGCTGTGTCGACAGTTCGGCCGTGCTGTCGGTCACGCTGGAGGAGTACCAGCCGAGGCGGGTGTTGATCTCGGTGTTGTTCATGCCGGCGGCGAGCACACGAACAAGGACCTCGCCCTTACCGGGGACGGGCACCGGCACCTGACGATAGTCAAGCTTGTCATAGCCGCCGTTGCCGGTGGTGACCACCGCCCACATCTCGCCAGGAATA
>JBMHCH010000146.1:0-28340 GCA_049890015.1 Puniceispirillaceae bacterium (SeqCode) | reverse complement strand
GTGGCGCTATTACAAGCCGCGCGGACTGGTTGTGAGCGCGCGTGACGAAAAGGATCGCCAGACCATCTTCGACCATCTGCCGCCGAACCTGCCGCGGGTGCTGTCGGTAGGGCGTCTGGACATGGATTCCGAAGGGCTGCTGCTGCTGACGAATGATGGCGGGCTGGCCCGCCATCTGGAGCTTCCCAGCACCGGCTGGTCGCGGAAATACCGGGTGCGGGTGCAGGGGCATGTCGATCCTGAAGCGCTGGCATCGCTTGCCGGCGGCATCACCATCGACGGCATCCGCTATGGCGAGACCGACGCGCGGCTCGACCGCCAGATGGCCAGCAATGCCTGGCTCAGCATCGCCATCCGCGAGGGCAAGAACCGCGAGGTGCGGCGGATCATGGAACATCTCGGCCATCAGGTCAGCAGGCTGATCCGGGTGTCCTACGGGCCGTTCCAGCTCGGCGACCTTGAGCATGGCGCGGTGGAGCAGGTCAAGCCACGCATTCTTGCCGACCAGCTTGGCCTTGCGCCGAAGGAAGCGCCGACCGGCACCGCCAGACCAAAGAGCCAATCGAGTGGCAGATCGGCGGGCAGATCGAAGGGCGGTCCCCCGCGCAGGCAGCGCGGCGGTGCCACGACATCATCCCACGGCTCATCACCTGACAGATCATCATCAAAGGCAGCATCGCATGCGAATCATCGCCGGACGTCATCGCGGCACAAGACTGGCCAAACCGGCGGGCGCTGAGACCCGCCCGACAGCAGACCGGGTGCGCGAATCGCTGTTCAACATCCTTGCCGGCGGACGGTTCGGCGAGGTTGTCGAGGGCATCCATGTCATCGACGCCTTCGCCGGCACCGGAGCGCTGGGGCTGGAGGCGCTGTCGCGCGGGGCTGCCCACGCCAGTTTCATCGAGCGCGATCAGGCGGCGCTGGCCACATTGCGCGCCAACATCGCGCGTCTGAAGCGTGGTCCCGACTGCCGGGTGATTGCCGGCGATGCGCTGACGCTTGCCGCCTGGCGCGGCATGCCGGCCGGGCTGCTGCTTGCGGATGCGCCCTACGGCACCGAAGGCGGCCTCCGGGCCGCGGCGCAGCTGATGTCCATCGGCGCGCTGGCAGGCAACGCGCTTCTGGTGATCGAGACCGAACGCGGCGAGAGTCTTGATGCGGATGCGGTGGACAGGGCCGGTTTGCGACAGCTTGATGACCGGACCTATGGCCGGGCGCGGCTGCATTTCCTGCGCCGCGAGGCCTAGCGCCGGCCGAACAGCCTTTCCACATCAGCCAGCGACAGCCGTACCCAGGTGGGCCGGCCATGATTGCACTGGCCGGAATTGGGGGTGGCCTCCATCTCGCGAAGAAGCGCGTTCATTTCGGCGTCATTCAGCTGGCGGCCTGCGCGCACCGAGCCATGGCATGAGATGGTCGCCAGCACATGCGTTATCCGGTCCTCCAGCGCGTGGCTGCCGCCAAGCTCGACAAGTTCCTCGGCGATATCGCGCACAAGCCGCGCCGCATCCGGTGTCCCGAGAAGCGCCGGCACGCCGCGAACAAGGATGCTGCCGTCGCCGACCCCCTCTATTTCGAGCCCCAGGCTGGACAGGACTTCCGTCTCGGCGAGGATCGCCTCGCGCTGGTCGGCGGGAAGATCAACCACATCCGGAAGCAACAGCGCCTGAACGGCGACGCCGCCCGCCTCCATCGCCGCCTTCATCCGTTCCATCACCAGCCTTTCATGCGCGGCGTGCTGATCGATGATGGTGATGCCGTCTCCTGTCTCGGCGACGATATAGGTCTTGTGAAGCTGCGTCCGCGCCGCGCCAAGCATCGTGGCGACCGCCGCCCCATCGGCAGGCGCGTCTGCCGATGGTGGTGCCGCTGGCGGCAGATCGGGCATCATGCCGGGCTGCGATGCGTCCGATGGCTGGTTCAGCGGGGCCTGCCAATGTGGCGGCGGGGCCTTATAGCCTGCCGCCGGCGGGGCGGAAAAGCCGGGGGGCCGGCTGCCGGCAAACAGACGCGACGCTGTCTCGGCGCCTTCGCTGGTGGTCCGGATCCCGTCATCCATGAGCTGTGAAGAGATCCCGCCGACAAGAAGCGAGCGCACCCCGGCGGCATCGCGGAACCGCACCTCGGTCTTTGCCGGGTGAACATTCACATCCAGCGATTCGACAGGCACAGTCAGGAACAGCGCCGCCATCGGATAGCGCCCGCGTGGCAGCGTATCGCCGTAACCGGCGCGCACCGCACCAATGAGCGACCGGTCCTGCACCGGCCTGCCATTCACGAACAGATAGATGCTGGCCGGGGTCGGACGATTCATTGTCGGCAGGCTGACAAGCCCGTGAAGAGAGACATCATCACGGCGGGCATCGATGCGGGCAGCCTCTTCGGCAAAGCTTCGCCCCATCACCGCCGCCAGACGGCGCGCGCGCCCCTCCTGCCCGTCCGCGCATGCCGGCAGGTCCAGAAGGCTGCGCCCGTCATTTTCCAGCGAAAAGCCGACCTGCGGCCAGGCCATCGCCAGCCTTCGCACGATATCGAGACAGCGGCCCTGCTCGGTACGTTCCGTTTTCAGGAATTTCAGCCGTGCCGGCACCGCCTTGAACAGCTGGCGCACCGCCACGCGGGTGCCACGATCGATTGCCGCCGGTTGCACCGCCGCGACATGGCCGGCATCGACCGTGATCTGCCAGCCTTGTGCCGCATCCGCCTGACGCGAGGTGATGTCCAGTCGTGAAACCGCTCCGATTGAAGGAAGCGCCTCGCCGCGGAACCCGAGAAACCTGATATCATCAAGACGCCCGTCGGGAAGCTTGGAGGTGGCATGGCGGCGAACGGCAAGAGACAGGTCATCCGCCGACATGCCATGCCCGTCATCGCTGACAATGATGGCATCCACACCGCCGCGCGACAGGGATATGGAAATGGTGCCGGACCCGGCGTCGAGCGCGTTCTCGACAAGTTCCTTGAGCGCACTTGCCGGCCGCTCGACGACCTCACCGGCGGCAATCTGGTCGATCAGCCTGTCGGGAAGTTGCCGGATTACGGCCATGCCGTCATTCGCCGATGGTCAGCGGCTCTTCACTCAGGGGGTCCATGGCCGGCGTGCCTCCGTCTGTGGGAAACCGCCCCTCGCGCATGTTCCTGCGCAGACGCTGGTCTTCGGCAAACTGGTCGAGGACCGGGCCGACATCTGGAATGCCACCAAACAGGATCTGGAGCGGGAGACGGCGTTCGAACTGGATACCGAAGGTCTCTTCATCCACGGTCTCGCGGATATTTTCCGGAATGGATGTGAAATCGAACAGGGATTGATAGCTTGCCTGGCTTGCGCCCTCACCCGACCCGAGCTCACTTGCCGCAAGCGAACGTGCATCTGTTGTCGACTGCCCAAGCGCGGCTGGCACGGCTCCGACAATTTCGGATGACGAGGATTTGAACCCTGGCGGCAATGACAGCGGCGGGCGCACCACCACCTCGAATTCATCCGGAGATGATTTCTCGTCACCGATCGCCTTGCGAAAATCCGAGCAGCCGCTGATCGCCAGCGCACAGGCCAGCATCAGCGCCGGACCGGCGGTGCGAGAGAAACGACTTGAGGATATCGGTGTCATCGTGTTTCGGTCTCATGCTCGAGGAAGAGGCTGGCGATCCACAGAAACGCCCCTATGGTTATGCCGGCATCGGCGATATTGAACGCCGGCCAATGCCATGTTTGAACATAAACATCGATAAAATCAACCACCTTGCCAAAGCGAATGCGGTCGATGGCATTGCCGACGGCCCCGCCGGCGATCAATCCAGCGCCAAGACGTTCCATTGCGCGGAAACCGGGGGACTTCCACAGCATCCAGGCAGCAACGGCGAAGGCAAGCCCGGTAAGCATCGCCGTTACGACAGCCCCGCCGGACGCAAGCATCCCAAAGCTGATTCCGGGGTTCCAGACAGGCACGAAATCGAGAAAGGGAAGCACCGCCACACGCCGCGGCGGGTCGAAGATCCAGCCAAGCATGAACTGCTTCGTTGCCAGGTCCGTCACCAGAACGGCAAGCGCCAGGAACAGGGGCTGGCGGCGCGAGGCCAGCAGGCCTGTCACGTCACCCGGCTGCATTCACCACATCATCACAGCGTCTGCAGATGGCGCCCTCGACGGTCACCTCCGGTGTGATTTTCCAGCAGCGCGCGCATTTCCCGCCCTGTGCCGCGGCAAAGACCACCGCGACATTCTCGATCCCCTCGACGGTGAAGGCGCCCTCTGGCGCAGCATCGGTGCTGATCTCAGCATCGGAGGTGATGAACAACGATGCCGCATCCTCACCCTCGAACAGGGCCGCGCCGGCCGCATCCAGATGCACAACTGGCGCGGCCTGCAGCGAAGCGCCGATCGCGCCGTCATTGCGCGCCGCTTCCAGCGCTGTCGTCACCACCTGGCGGACTTGCCGGATGCTGGCCCAGCGCGCCGCGAGACCGGCATCAAGCCAGCCATCCGGAATCGGATCATAGCTTCGCAAATGAACCGAATTCTCGATATCGGCGACCCGCGACTGCCAGGCCTCCTCCGCGGTAAAGGCCAGAATGGGGGCAAGCCAGGCGGTCAGCCTCTCAAACACCTCGTTCATCACCGTGCGGCAGGCGCGGCGCTCGACGGAATCAGCCGCGTCGCAATAGAGCCTGTCCTTGCGGATCTCGAAATAGAATGCCGACAGGTCACTGTTGCACAGCGTATGGAGCTCGGTGAAGATTCCGTGGAAATCGTAGCTCTCTGTCATCTCGCGGATGCGGCCATCGATTTCTGCCAGCCGGTGCAGCACCCAGCGCTCCAGCGCCGGCATCTCGGCATGATCGACTTTCTCCGCATCGGAAAACCCGTCAAGCGCGCCAAGAAGATAGCGGAGCGTGTTGCGGAACCGGCGGTAGTTGTCGGTGGTCCGCTTGATGATCTCGGGCCCGATCCGCAGATCGTTGTAATAGTCGGAGCTGACCACCCACAGACGCAGGATATCGGCGCCGTTCTGGTCCATCACCTTTTGCGGGGTGACAACATTGCCAAGCGATTTGGACATTTTACGGCCCTGTTCATCAAGAACGAAGCCATGCGTCAGAACCCCCTTGTAGGGCGCGCGTCCGCGCGTGGCGCAGGACTGCAGAAGCGAGGAATGGAACCAGCCGCGATGCTGGTCCGAGCCTTCGAGATAGAGATCGGCCGGGCTGACCAGGTCCTTGCGCTGTTCCAGAACGAAGGAATGGGTCGATCCGGAGTCAAACCAGACATCGAGAATATCGGTCACCCGCTCATACTCGTCAGGATTGTAATCCGGTCCGAGGAAGCGCGAGGCATCGGACGAGAACCAGCAGTCAGCCCCCTCCTCGCGCATTGCCTCGACGACCCGGTCGATCACAGCCTGATCGCGAAGCGGCTCGCCGGTGGCCTTGTTGACAAAGACGGTGATCGGCACGCCCCAAGCGCGTTGGCGCGACAGGCACCTGTCGGGGCGCTGTTCGATCATCGAGGTCAGGCGGCGCTGTCCGGCCGGCGGATAGAAAGCGGTGCGGCCAAGCTCGGAGACAGCCGTGTCGCGAAGACCGTGTGATTCCATCGAGACAAACCATTGCGCGGTGTTGCGATAGACCAGCGGCGCCTTCGAACGCCAGGAATGCGGATAGGAATGCACCAGCTTGCCGATGCCGATGACGCCGCCATGCTCGGCCATGATCTCCGCGATCCTCGCATTGTCGCGAAGAACATGCATGCCGGCGAAGATCGGCAGATGGTCCATGATCCTGCCATCCTCCGCCACCGTGTCGGGAAGCGGAATACCATGCTCGAGATGGGCAAGCTCATAATCCTCGACACCATGGCCGGGGGCGATATGGACAAAGCCGGTGCCCTGGTCGGTGGTGACATAATCGGCAAGAAGCATGGGCACGTCATGGTCATAGCCATGGCCATGCATCGGATGGGTGGAGACAGTGCCGGCGATGTCCCGGCCGCTCAGCGTCGCCAGCGTCTCGGTGCCGGTGATGCCGATCGCCGACGTGACCTCCTCGACAAGCTCGGTGGCCAGGCAGATCACATCGCCATCCTTGGCCAGCGCGCCTTCGGCAAGTCCGGTGATACGCAGCACCGAATAATCGATATCGGCACCACATGCCATGGCGCGGTTGCCAGGCATCGTCCAGGGGGTCGTTGTCCAAATGACGATATTCGCCCCTTCCAGCGCCGGATGGCTGGGGGTCTTCACCGCGAAGCGCGCATAGATGGTGACCGAGGTATGATCCTGGTACTCGATCTCGGCCTCGGCAAGCGCTGTCTTTTCGACAGGCGACCACATCACCGGCTTGGCGCCGCGATACAGGCTGCCATCCATCAGGATGCGGCCAAGCTCGCCGGCGATCGTCGCCTCAGCGTCATAGGCCATGGTGGTGTAGGGATCCTGCCAGTCGCCAAGAACGCCAAGCCGCTGGAACTCCTCGGACTGGACATCGAGCCAGTGGGCGGCGAAATCGCGGCATTCCTTGCGGAACTCCTCTACCGGCACCTCGTCCTTGTCCTGGCCCTTCTTGCGGTACTGCTCCTCGATCTTCCATTCGATCGGCAGGCCGTGACAGTCCCAGCCGGGGACATAGTTGGCATTCTTGCCAAGCATCGACTGCGAGCGGTTGATCACATCCTTGAGGATCTTGTTCAGCGCGTGGCCGATATGGAGCTGGCCATTGGCATAGGGCGGTCCGTCATGGAGCACGAACAGCTCGGCATCGGCGCGGGATTCGCGAAGCCTTGCATAGAGGTCGAGCTTCTTCCAGCCTTCAAGGATTTCCGGCTCCTTCTTGGGAAGACCGGCGCGCATCGGAAATTCGGTACGCGGCAGGAACACCGTCTCTTTGTAATTCATCACAAGCTCTCTTGCTTTGCTGGCGCCATTCTGGCGCGGCGCGGCCCCGACATCACTGGTCAGGCCGTCTGTCGAAGGGGTGGCAGAATTTCGCGGGCCGCGCGCGCGTCCTTGGCAATCTGCGAGGTCAGCTCGTCGATGCCGGTGAATTTGCGCTCGGCGCGGATGAAGGATTTGAGGCAGACAGCAAGCCTCTTGCCATAGAGGTCGGGCTGCCGGTCGAACAGATGCGCCTCGCAGAGCACCCCGCGATCCTCGACCGTTGGGCGCACGCCGATATTGGCAACGCCATTGCCAAGCATCGTGTAGCCTGCGTTCGGATCATCCTCGAATATCTGCACCGCATAGACGCCGAATGCCGGATGCAGGAGGTTGCCAAGCGGAATATTGGCTGTCGGAAAGCCGATTGTACGGCCCCGCTGGTCGCCAAGCTGGACGATTCCGGTCACCGCCCAGTCATGTCCAAGCATGGCGGCGGCCTGTTCGGCCTCGCCTGCCTGCAGGGCCGCGCGGATCCGGCTGGAGGATATCACCGCGCTGTTGGCGTCGCTCATCAGCGGCACCGCGCTGGCGGATATGCCTATGGCAGAGCCGATGGCGTTGATGGTATCGAGATCGCCGCCGCGGCCGCGGCCGAACGCAAAGTCCGAACCGGCGAACAGGTCGCTCACCCCAAGCGCCGGAAGGATATCAGTCACGAAGGTGCCGGCATCGGTACAGCGAAGATTGTCGTCGAAAGTGACATGAATAACGCGGTCAAGGCCGAGCGTGGCCAGAAGCCTGTCCTTTTCCGCCCTGTCGGCAAGATGGAACGGCGCGTCGTCATGGCGAAAGAACTCGCGCGGATGCGGATCGAAGGTCACGGCCGCCGCTGCGACACCCTTCTTGCGGGCTCCGTCTATCGCCGCCGCAATGACAGTGGCATGGCCACGATGCACGCCGTCGAAATTGCCGATGGCGGCAACGCAGGACCCGGCGGCAAGCGGCGCGTCGCCGACAGACCAGGTCACGGTCTCGCAGTGGTTTTTCTGGCTCGATGTCATGGCGCGGCACTATATCGTGCAAAGGACCGCAATTTCAACGACAGAACGCCTGACAAGGTGCGGAAAACATGCCACCCGACAGCATCGGGGCCGGCAATACGAACCGGTAAATTGCCACAGGGCGGGTGGCAGAGGTTGGCGGAGGTCGACACGAGGTCTATAGTTGGCCTGTCTGAAGAGTCCGCCGGCGCAAGACCGGCTGTCCGGCAGGGGCATCACGACTTGACCCGCCCACACGCAGGTTTGGCATAAACAAGGTTCGCAGATGAACGAGATCTCGATCAGCACGATATCGAACGGCATGGGACTTGGTGATGTGATCACCGAACAGACGCTGGCGCTTGCCACGGAATACGGACTGAACCTTCTTGCCGCGCTGGCGACGATCATCATCGGGATCTGGGCGTCGCGGCGTTTCAGCAGCCTTCTGCGCGACTGGCTCGGAAAATCCACCCGGATCGACCGCACCCTTGCGCCGATCATGGCGGCGCTTGTCAGATATGCCATCCTGACCCTTACCGTGGTCGTGACACTTGGCAATTTCGGGGTTGAGACAACCTCGATCATCGCTGTCCTCGGCGCGGCAGGCCTTGCCATCGGCCTGGCGCTCCAGGGTACGCTTTCCAACGTCGCAGCCGGGCTTATGCTGCTGTTCCTGCGGCCCTTCAAGGTTGGCGACTGGGTGGAGGCCGCCTCCGTGTCAGGCTCGGTGCGCGAGATCGGGCTGTTCACCACCACCATCGACACCTTCGACAATGTCTTCATCAGCGTCCCCAACTCGGCCATCTGGACCTCCAACATCATCAACCATGCCCGCTATGGCACACGCCGCATGGATCTGGATATCGGCATCAGCTATGACGCCGACCTCGACGCCGCCGAGGAGGCGATGATGGAGCTTGCCGGCGACAGCCGCGTCCTGGCCGATCCGGCGCCGCGGTTTCTTGTTGTCTCCTACGGCGACAGCGCCATCAATGTGCGGCTTCGCGCCTATGCGGAATATGACGATTTCTTCGATCTTTACTGGGACCTCAACCGCAGGCTGAAAGGTGTTCTCGATGCGCGCGGCATCGACATCCCCTTCCCGCAGCGCGTGGTTCGCCATGTTGGCGGCGGCCCAGCCGGCGACGGGGTTGGCGACGGGAGCGGCGAGGGCTGATGGCGGATGAACCGATCCTGCCTGTGACGCGGGAAAATCTGAGTTCAGGATCGCTGGCGCGTCTGGTGGCGGAACGGAATGACGACCAGACCAAGCTTGCCACCGACGCGCAGCTTCTGGAGTCCCGGCGGGCGCTGGTTCCCGACGATGCCGACACATCGGATATCTGGGTGTTCGGCTATGGCAGCCTGATGTTCAACCCGATCATGGATTATGTCGAGCGCGCGCGGGCCAGGATCTATGGGCATCACCGCCGCTTCTGTCTGTGGACACGGCTTGGGCGCGGCTCTCCGGACTGCCCGGGACTGGTGCTGGCGCTTGATCGCGGCGGCTGCTGCCCGGGCATTGCCTTCAGGCTCAATCCCGAAGTGGCGATTGCCGAGCTGGATCTTCTCTGGCGGCGCGAGATGGTGACGCTTGCCTACCGCGCCAGCTGGCTGACGCTTCATACCGAGCATGGCACAAAGCCGGCCATCGGCTTTGTGGCGCGTCCCGAGCGCGAGAATTACGCGCAGCCGATGTCGATCGCCGAGGAGGCGGACACAATCGCCGGCGCGACAGGCTTCATCGGCCCCTGCCGCGACTATCTTTTCGACACGGTAAAAGCGCTGCACGCCAATGATATCCGCGACCCGCATCTGGAAAAACTGGTGCGCGAAGTCGAGCGCAGGCTTGCCTCGCGCGGGGGTGTCGGCTAGGAAAAGAGCATGGCGCGAGTGTGGCGGAACCGGTAGACGCAGCGGATTCAAAATCCGCCGCCCGCAAGGGCTTGGGGGTTCGAGTCCCCCCACTCGCACCACTACTTTCATCCCTATGAACAGCCGGTCTGCCGGCAGCATGTGACGGAGCCTTCATGACCCGGCTGTGGCAGTACTGCAGAGAGCAATATGACCGTGTTCTGCGGATTGCGGGAACCGCCCTCGCCGAGAGGCTGATGTGGCTGTTCGCGGTTCTTGAATCGATCATCATCCCGATCCCTGTCGATCCGCTGCTGGTGGCGACGGTTCTGGCGCGTCCGGCGCAATGGCTTCGTCTGACGGTGGGCTGCACGATTGCCTCGGTCCTTGGCGGCGGCATCGGATGGATCCTTGGCGGAGTCGTCGGCATCGGCATCGAGGAAATCGTCGCGATGCTGCCATCGGTCATCGCCGCCCCGGAGAAATTCGCCGCGGTGCAGGACGGCTTTGTCGAGTTCGGCATGCTGCTTGTCTTCATCGGCGCCTTCACACCGCTGCCCTACAAGGTGATCGCGGTCAGCGCCGGCGTCGCCGGTTTCGGTCTTGTCCCCTTCCTTGTCACGTCGCTTGTCGGGCGCGGGCTTCGCTTCCTCATTATTGCCGGAATTGCCCGCCACCATGGTGACGGGCGTATCGTGATGACGCTTCTCAGCGCCCTTGTTCTGATGATCGGAGGAGCGATATGGCTGGTCCATTGAAGCCGGAGACACGGCCGTCGCAACTTCGCATGGAATTGTCGGTGATTCTGGCGCCGCGCCACGGGCTGGTGATCTGCGCGGCGATGTCGGCGGCGCTGCTGGCCGGCGCTTTACTGTTTGAATATGTGGGCGGGCTTGCGCCGTGCCGGATGTGCATCTGGCAACGCTGGGCGCATGTCGCGGTGATCGGCGCTGCCGCTGCCGGTCTTCTGGTGATGACGCCGCGCGCCGGTCTGGTGCTGACGCTTCTGGCGGCGTTCGCCAGCGCCGGCATCGCCGGCTATCACGCCGGCGTGGAATGGCAGCTGTGGGACGGTCCGGCCGGATGCACCGCCGGGCTTGCGTCCGGGGGCTCGGCCGCCGAACTGGTGGACCAGCTTCTGGCAACACCGGTCGTGCGGTGCGACGACGTGCCATGGTCATTGTTCGGTCTGTCGATGGCAGGGTGGAACATGTTGTTCAGCCTCGATATTTCGGCTGTGGCAATGCTCTCCATCATCTTTGGTGAACGCGCAGCGAGACAGACATGACGGATTTTTCCAGGCCACGCGCCGGACGGCGCGACATTGAACGCTTTCTTCGGGTCGACCATGCCGGCGAACGCGCCGCGCAGCAGATATATCGCGGGCAGCTGGCGATACTTCGCAACCATGCGACAGGCCCGCAGATCCAGCATATGATGGAACAGGAAGTCGAGCATCTGGAGGCGTTCGAGGCGCTGCTGAACGAACGCCGTGTGCGGCCTTCGCTTCTCGACCCGGTCTGGGGGGCCGCCGGCTTCGCGCTTGGCGCGGTGACGGCCGCCATGGGACCAAAGGCGGCCATGGCATGCACCATCGCGGTGGAAGAGGTCATCGGCGAGCATTATGCCGACCAGGCCGACCGGCTTGGCGACGAGGAGGCCCCGCTTCGCAGCACCATCGCCAAATTCCGCGATGACGAGCTCGAGCACCGCGACATCGCTGTCGATCACCGCGGCCGCGAAGCGCTGTTCTATGCCGCGCTGAAGGCCGTCATCCAGCAGGGATGCCGCACGGCGATCCGCATCGCCGAGCGGGTATGACACGCTTCGGGAGCTGAACGCCGGACGCGCCTAGTTCGCCTGGAGTTCGGTATCCCAGTACAGATAGTCGCGCCAGCTTTCATGCAGATAGTTCGGCGGAAAACCGCGTCCATTCTCCTGCAGCTGCCAGATATTCGGCGCGGACGGTTTGGACAGCGGCGTCATCCCGCACTGGTCGGGAAGCTTGTTGGCCTTGCGAAGATTACAGGGGCTGCAGGCCGCGACGACGTTCTGCCAGGTCGTTCGGCCGCCGCGTGAGCGCGGCACGACATGGTCGAAGGTCAGATCGGCGGCGGCGTGGGCTGTGCCGCAATACTGGCAGGTGAACCTGTCGCGAAGGAACACGTTGAAGCGGGTGAAGGCCGGGTTGCGCACCTGCGGAACATATTCCTTCAGCGCGATCACCGATGGAAGCTTCATCTCCATCGACGGCGAACTGATCGAATGCTCATATTCCGAGACGATGGTGACGCGGTCGAGGCATACGGCCTTGACCGCGTCCTGCCATGACCATAGGGAAAGCGGAAAGTAGTTTAGCGGGCGGAAATCTGCGTTGAGGACAAGTGCCGGTGCAAAACTGCCTGCGTTCATCAGGTTCCCCGTTTCTTGATTATCAACCGCCTCCAGCAAAACATGGCCCAGCCAGAAAAACAAGGCTGCACCATATCTGGGGTGCTGCGACACAGTGCCAACAAAATATTGCGGCATCGTGACATCTGCCAGGACAGGATCGGCAGACCGTCAAACATGATCAGCCGGGAAGGTGGTCTGCAAGGAAGTCGATGGCGCTTGTCAGTCCGTCCGGATCGATGCCATGGCCAAGCCCCGGCCTTTCAACACAGCGGACCTCCACATCATGCGCCGTCAGCGCGGTGGCAGCTGCCTGCATCATGCTGAAGGGCACCACCTGATCTTCGGTGCCATGGACGAGAAGCACAGCCGGGCGGCCGTCTTCGGCAGACATATCCTCAGCGGACAACAGCGCGCCGGAAAAACTGACCAGCGCGGCCGGCCGTGATGCCAGGCGAAGCCCGCAATGAAGGCTCATCATGCCGCCCTGCGAGAAACCGGTCAGGGCAACCGCCGCCATGTCCAGCCCGAGTTCTTCGACGGCGGCCTCGACCGCCTCTTCCATAAGGCGTCCGGCGGCATCGGGTCCAGCGGTACTGTCGGCAAGATCGAACCATTGCCGCCCCATCGGGTTCATCGAGCAGGGTTCCGGCGCGTTCGGCACGAAGAACGCCGCCCCCGGGAAGCGCAATGACATCGGATAGGCAAGATCGGCAAGATCATGCGCATCAGCGCCCCAACCATGCATGATGACGATGAGGCTGGAGGCCTCGCCCCCGCGTGCCGGCGCGGTGAACAGACCGTCAAGCTGACCAAAACGTTTCATCATTTCCTGTCCTCGGCAATATGACACGCCATGTATACGTGACATGAAACGCTACACCGATGCGGCATGACTGGTCTATATTGCGGAGGACACCGCGCCAACTGGGCGCACTCCGGCACCAGCCCTCGACAACAGGACGCGGCATCGTGGCAGACCAAGTGAAGACCCGTTTCGCCCCGAGCCCGACAGGGGCGCTGCATCTTGGCCATGCCTATTCGGCGCTTGTTGCCGCGCATCTTGGTCGCGGCTACCATCTGCGGATCGATGACATCGACCACACCAGATGCCGTCCGGAACATACCGAAAGGATCTATGACGATCTTACGTTTCTGGGGCTCGACTGGACTGGCGAGCCGACCTTCCAGAGTGATCGTCTGGCAGCCTATGAGGATGCCCTTCAGACACTTCGCGAGAAGGATCTCGTCTATGCGTGTTATCTGACACGCAGCGAGCTTTCCACAGTGCTTTCCGCCCCGCAGGAGGCGCCGCGCAATACCGACAACGTCCTGCCGGAAGACGAACAGCTGCGCCGCGCCGAAACCGGCATGGCCCCGGCCTGGCGCCTTCGCACCGAAGAAGCGCTGTCGCTGGCCGGCGACATCAGCTGGCCAGACCTGCGGACCGTCACGCACCGGGTTGTCGACATGACAGAGCATGGCGATGTCATCATTGCACGCCGCGATATCGGCACATCCTATCACCTGTCAGTCGTCATCGATGACGCGATTGACAAGGTAACGCTGGTGACACGGGGCGCCGATCTGGAGCACAGCACGCATGTGCACAGGCTTTTGCAGGCTCTTCTTGGCCTTCCTGCCCCCGCTTACTTCCATCATGAGCTGGTTCGTGACGCGGCGGGCGACAGGCTGGCAAAACGCAGCCGGTCTCAGTCCATCGCCGAATTGCGGACCAGCGGTCTGACCGCCACCAATATTCTGTCTCTCCTGCCCACATTGCCGGATATGACACAGTCTGGGAGAGATTTTGACATATTAGTTAATTGATTTTTCTTTTAAATTTCATAATAGGACAGCAATGTTGTTATTTTTTCGCAAAAAACACCCTACCGGGGTTGACGGGGTGCGAAATGGGGCGCATATACCGCGTGCACAGCGACTGTTGTGCGTTTCCTCCCTAAACTCGGCCGTGAGACCTCTCACGGCCTTTTTTTTACCTCTACCCCGGCCCACAAGCAGCCAAGGACGGGTGATGCGGTATTTGTCGCCGCGACGCGCGCGGGCAGGCGGCGGGGGTGCGACGTAGCGTTCCTTGCCAAATCCCTATCGCCATGCATAGCATCATCGCTTAACGGTTTGGGGAGCACCGTACGACCATGACACCGCTAACGGAATCCAGGATCGACAGCGGACCAGCGCCGCTTGTGGATCCCTATGGTCGCACCGTCGACTATCTTCGCGTATCTGTCACTGACCGCTGTGATTTCCGCTGCGTCTACTGCATGGCCGAAGAGATGACTTTTCTCCCCAAGAAGGATCTCCTGACCCTTGAGGAGCTGGAGATTCTGTGTCGCCGCTTCATGGCGGCAGGCGTTCGCAAGATCCGTCTGACCGGCGGCGAGCCGCTTGTACGCCGCAATATCATGCAGCTGATCCGCAATATCGGAGCGGAAGTGAAAACTGGGCTTCTGGACGAGCTGACAATCACCACCAACGGCAGTCAGCTTGGGCGCATGGCGGAGGATCTGTTCGACGCTGGCGTTCGCCGGGTCAACATCTCGCTTGATACGCTGGATCCGGACAAATTCAAGGACATCACCCGCTGGGGCGATCTTGAAAAGGTACTGACCGGGCTGGAAGCTGCGCGCAACGCCGGGCTTGGCGTCAAGATCAACGCGGTCGCGCTGAAGGGAAGCAATGACGCCGAACTTGGCGACATGCTTGCCTGGTGCGGTGACCAGGGGTTTGACATGACCATCATCGAGGTGATGCCGATGGGTGATATCGGCAGCGAGAACCGCCTTGATCAGTATCTGCCGCTGTCACGCGTGCGCGCCGACCTTGCCAAGCGGTTCACGCTGACCGACATTCCTTTTCGCACCGGCGGGCCGGCGCGTTACGTCAAGGTCGAGGAAACAGGCCAGAAGCTTGGCTTCATAACGCCGCTGACCCACAATTTCTGTGAAAGCTGCAATCGCGTTCGCGTGACTTGCACCGGACAGCTCTACATGTGTCTTGGACAGGACGACAACGCCGATCTTCGCCAGGCCCTGCGCGACGGCGGGGACAGCGGGCTTGACGAGGCCATCGCCGAAGCCATCGGCCGCAAGCCGAAAGGCCATGATTTCATCATTGACCGTCGCAATACCGGCCCTGCGGTCAGCCGCCATATGAGCGTGACAGGCGGCTAGCAGCCCCGTCCATTGCGACCGGGGGCCCTTGCGCGCCGCCGGGCAGCCAGCGGGTCAAAAGGCCTGCGCCTCGCCTTTGCGGACCGCCACAGCAAGCCATCCTATTGCCAGTGCGACAATGCTCAGCGGTGCCAGCGCCGCCATTGTCAATGTCTCCCAGCCAAGCTGGCTGTGAATGGCCCCGGCCAGCAGAGACGCCGTGGCGACTGTTGTCATCGTCATCAGATCGGCGAATCCCTGCACCCGGCCACGCTCCACAGGTTCGGCTACCCGCGTGACAAGCGACGTGCCTCCTACAAACAGCGCATTCCAGCCAAGTCCAGCGCTTGCAAGCGCCAGCCAGTATCCCCAGAACCCGCCAGCGCCGAGCGCCAGCACAAGACTGCACAGATAGAACCCGACCCCAGCCCACAATATACGAAACGCACCAAACCGGCCGATCAGGCTGCCGGTGAAAAATGACGGCAGGAACATCGCCACCACATGCCATTGGATGATGGTGGCATTCGCCGAGGTGCCAAGCTTCGCCACATTCACCACCTGCAGAGGCGTGGCGGTCATAAGATAGCTCATCAGCGCATAGCCGACAGCACCGCAGACAACTCCCACGACATAGACAGGCATGCGCAGGAAATCACCGATCGGACGCCCGCTGCCAGTCTCGCGCGAAGGCGTCTCGATCTTCAGGCCGGCGAGAATGGGAATCGACAGAAGCTGCACAAGGGCGGCGGTGAAGAAACATCCGGCATAAAGGGCGTTCGGCACCAGTTCTACCGTGCGCTTGGCGATTTCAGGCCCCATCAGCGCCGCCGCAAGCCCGCCGGCAAGAACAAGCGAGATCGCCTTTGGCCTGAGTGCGACCGGCACCCCGTCAGCGGCAGCATATCGATAATAGCTCGCAATTCCGAGGGCGACGCCAAGCCCCATGCCACCGGCGCAGAACATGATGAAATCGTCCCTGAGCACCGCGATGGCCTGCATCACGGTCGAAAGGCTGCTGATCAGCACACCGCCTATCATTACCGGCCGCCTGCCGAACCGCGCCATGAGAAGCGAGGCGGGAAGCGTCGTCATCATCGATGTGAGGAACTGCAGCGACAGCGCCAGCGTCGCCAGCCAGGGAACCGGTGCGATCAACACGCCGACAAGGGCGGTGTTGATGATGTTGATGTTCATCGTCGTCATCGACAACGCCTGGGCTGCGGCAAGCCTCATGACGGTGACGCTGTGGATCGACAGGGGCATCTGGACACTCTGATAAGGACAAACCGAAGGCGGGGCGGGCTGCCGGCCAGCCAGCTGCTGCGTGAAGATGAAGGCAGGTCTAGTTTGCGTCGTTGGACAGCTTGCGCCCAAACAGCTCCAGCCGGTGATCGACAAGCTCGTAACCCATCTCGCGCGCGACCTGCTCCTTCAGCGCTTCGAGCTCGGCATGATAGAATTCAATGACTTCGCCGCTCTCGACGTCTACAAGATGCTCATGGTGCTGGCCGGCTTCCTCATAACGCGCGCGGCCGTCACCAAACTCCAGCCGTTCAATGACGCCAGCCTCTTCAAGGAGCTTCACAGTGCGATAGACGGTGGCGATGGAAATCGTGCTGTCCTCGGCCACCGCGCGGCGATACAGCTCGTCAACGTCTGGATGATCCTCTGCTTCGCCGATGACAGTGACGATCACCTGGCGCTGGTTCGTCATGCGGATGCCTTTGGCAAGGCATGTTTCCAGTATTGTGTTGGACATCGTATTTCCAGGTCATCGGGTGGGTCGACGTCAGTGTGCCTTGATCGGCGGCAGACTGCAAGGTCGGCTTGCACCAGTACCGGCCGACGCCCGTGACAGGACGAAGATTGACCTTTGTCCCGCCCAACGTGCAGGATGCGCCCATGGATCAGGCCGTTTCAGATGACGCGCGGCATGCGCGCGGCGCGGTGCAAATGTGTGCTGGCATGCTGATCATCCCGTTCCTTGACGTGTTCGCCAAGCTGCTTGGCGAGACGCACGGGCCGTTCGAGACAACCTTCTGGCGCTTTTTCATGCAGACCGTGTTGATGTTGCCTTTCATGGTCAGCCTCAATCTGTGGCGCGTTCCGCCAGGCACAATCGTGATGCAGGCGGTGCGCGGCCTGCTGCTGGCAGCGGCGACCGTATTTTTCTTTGCCGCGCTGCAACATCTTCCCATGGCCGAGGCCATCGCCATCTTCTTTGTCCAGCCGGTGATCCTGACCCTGCTGTCATCGCTGCTTCTTGGCGAGCGGCTTCGCATTCGCCGAATTGCCGCCATCCTTGCCGGCCTTGGCGGAACATTGGTTATTCTGCAGCCCAGCCTGATCATCTTTGGATGGGCTGCCGCCCTGCCACTTGGCTCAGCTGTATCGATGGCGCTGTATATGGTGCTGACGCGCAAACTGTCGCGAGCGGTCAACCCCTATCAGATGCAGTTTCTTGGCAGCGTTGCGGCAATGATCGTTCTCGGTGGTCTCACCACTATCGGTGCGGCACTGCAGATACCTGGTGCCGGCATGTCGATGCTGACCGGCCTCGAGATATCCTGGGTCATCGGCATGGGGCTGGCGGCAACACTCGGCCACACCTTCATCGTCTGGGCCGCCGGCAACGCGCCGGCAAACCTTCTTGCACCGTTCCAGTATGTCGAAATCATCGGTGCCGCAACGCTGGGGTTCCTTGTGTTCGGAGATGTACCAGCCAGGTCAACCTTTATCGGCGTCACGATTATCATCGTCAGCGGCCTTTACCTGCTCCATCGCGAACGCAGGGCAGAGCTTGCTCGGGTGGAAAAGTGACGAAAGAAGCTGTGACAGGCGGATGCTAGGACGATTCGTCCTGGCGATAGAACCTGATCACGGCGACCGGAATCGAAAGCACATAGGCGGCCGCCAGAGCCAGATAGGTTATGAATGGCTGCATGAACATGCCGGCAATGAGGAAGGCCCCGCCAGCAAGCACAGGCAACACCGTTCCAACCGGAAGCTTCAGCCGTTTTCCGGCAAAGGTCGGCACGGCGGACACGGCCAAGCCGCCGGTCAGCACGAGCCAGGCGCAGACGTAGCTGGCCTCGCGCGCCCATCCAATCCCGAACTCAAGATCAACGACGATCGGCACCAGAACAAGAAACGCCGATGCCGGTGCCGGAACACCGGTGAAATAATCCTTTGATGTCTCGGAAGGATCGCGAATTTCGGAATCGAAGCGGGCGAGCCGCAGGGCGATCGCCACCGCATAGAACATCGTCGCCCACCAGGCGATATTGCCGGAATCCTGCAATGCCCACAGATACAGACACAGCGCCGGCACAACACCAAACACCACCATGTCGCACAGGCTGTCCAGCGCAGCGCCGAAAGCCGAACTCGTCTTGAAGCGGCGCGCTGTCCGGCCATCCAGGGCATCGAACACCGCCGCCAGCGCGATCAACCCGATGACACCCGCCCAGCGTCCGTCAAGGGCGAACCGAAGCGCCGTCAGTCCAGAGATCAGCCCGGCCACGGTCAGAATGTTCGGAATGAGCCAGAACAGCGATACCGAGCGGAAGCGGCGTTGATGGCGCGGCGCAGGTGTCATCAAGCCTGCCTTGCCTCATGCGGCTCGGCAAGGGTTCCCGACAGATCGGCAATCACCGTTTCTCCGGCGGTGGTGCGCTGTCCGGGCATCACAAGAACAGGTGTATCCGCCGGTATCCAGAGATCGACGCGGCTGCCGAAACGGATGATGCCAAACTGCTGACCAATGGCGAGGCGATCTCCGACCCCTGCCTCGAGAAGGATGCGGCGGGCGACAAGCCCGGCAATCTGCACGATGCCGACAAACTGTCCGGACGCGGTCTGCATGACGATGTTCTGCCGCTCATTTTCCACAGCGGCCTTGTCAAGGCTGGCATTGACGAATTGTCCGGGGTGATAGCTTGTCGCCATCACCTGTCCGGCCACCGGTGCCCTGTTCACGTGAACGTCGAACACATTCATGAAGATGGCAACACGTCGCCATTCACCGTCCGGCAGGTCAAGATCGTCCGGCACAGGCGCTGTTCCTGTCGACAGGACACGGCCGTCTGCCGGCGCCACGACATAGGTGTCGGTGACAGGCGTGGTTCGCACCGGGTTACGGAAAAAATAGACACACCACAGCGACAGCAGCGTGCCCGGCAGGACAAAAGGCGACCACAGGGTGGTGACAAGGATGCTCACCACCACAAAAATAAAGATGAAAGGCCATCCCGCCGGATGCACAGGGACGAGCATTTCTTCCTTGATTGCTTTGTAGATGTTCATTGACGCTCTGCTGCCACTGATATGAAAATCCCGGCTGCCGCAACCGGCAGCGGCCTCAACCTACTAGCAGCGCCTGCAAAAATCATCAGATAATTCCCGACAGGAGAGGCCACCTGCCGACCGGTCCTGTCAGGCGCCGGCAAGGCCGCGACCACGAAGCTCGTCAAGCTTGCGTGTCATGGCAACGCGCTCAAGCGCCCGCGGCGAATCAAGCCCGGGCACCTCAACCTCGATGACAGATGTGTGTGGCAGATCGGCTGCGACCCCTGGGTCCCGGCCAAATTCCGGGTCATCGACAATCGATTTATCGTAGACCGGCCTGTTCCGCATGCCCGAAATCCCGGGGGCCTGATCCACCGCCTGACCAGCCCGCTGGTCCGTTTCCTGTCCGCCGCCATCCTGCCCGTGGTCGAAGGGTGTCTGCGGGATCGGCGCGACCGGCTGATCGGCCCCGCCAAAGCTGCCACCAGGCTGGGTGCCGATCGCCAGATCAGCAGCAAGGTCGGCCATAAGCGCGTCATCGGGCTGCTGGATTGGCGCTGCCTGCGGCGCATCTTCGGTCAGGTTTAACGCGTCGGCGTGCGTGACCGGGCCCGGTGCCGGCGCACCCGTCCGATCTTGGACCATCTCCTTCACCAGGTGATCCTCAGGCTGGTTCTCCTGCCGGCCCGAAGCGGCCTGCTCTGCGGCTGGCATCGCTTCGTCAGACCGCATTCCGGACTGCGCCGCCGACTGAGGCGCCGGCTGCGGCATCGCGTTGGCGATAACCGAATCAATCGAGGCGCCGTTGCTGCCGATCAACGATCCAGTTTCTCCCGTTGGCACCTCCGGTGGCGCGGGCGCGAATTCAGGTTCCCGCGGCATCAGGGACACCGACGGGGCGGGCACTCTGACCGGATACAGCGCAAGCTGCCGCTTCTTCGGCTTTTGCACCGGCTGATCAACATACTGGCCAGTGGTCAGCATCAGGAATTCCGTGACCAGCTGGCCTTGCCAGGCACACGCCTCTATTTCCCACGGCCTGTGTTGCCATGCCAGCTCGTCAATCATCACGGGCTTGCCGCCCATCCATCTCGCTGTATCCACGATTTTCTTCACGCCGTTGATCTTCCGCTTCATCGACGTGATCACAAGCCGTCCGTTCACAGCCTGCGAGATATGAAGAAGCTCATGCGCAACAACCTCGGCGGCATCACGAATGCCGGCGGCGGTCGAGACTGTCATCTCGAACTGCTTCGGAGGCCGCGTGCCAAGCCCCATTTTCTGGGGTCCGAGCATGGCGCGGGTGACAGGCACCCGCACCGGCTGGCCGGTCAGATCCACAATCACGGATAGCGATTTGCGCTGACGCGGCGTGAACAGCCTTGCCGCCATGTAAGTGGCCATAAGCGCTACAATCTCGGCCTCGCCGGGGCGGGCATCTATGGAGGTGACGTCGATCATCAGAAACCAGTTTTATCGTGGCAGCTTTCATAGGCTGCGATTAATGGAAAATTAACACAGTAAACTTTTTGGACAAAACGGTTGAACATCGGCGGAATTCAAACGGTTAATCCGATTTTCCCACCCTTGCTTGACGCGGCGACCTCAAAAGCTCAGCTATATACGGACAAAGGCGCCGTCATTTCACGCCGTCGATACACAGAGGAACCAGATCAATGGATAATATGTTTGAAACCGGCCTTGCCAAACGCAAGGCAACGCTTGGTGCCGACTATGTCGAGCGCACCCTGGAAAATGCCGATGAGTTCTCCCGGCCGTTTCAGGAGGCCATGACAGCCTGGTGCTGGGGGTTCGGATGGGGTGACGAGGCTATCGACGCCAAAACCAGATCCATGATGAATCTGGCGATGATCGGCGCTCTTGGCAAGATGCATGAATGGGAGCTTCATTGCAGGGGCGCCATCGGAAACGGCGTCACGAAGGACGAGCTGCGCGCCATTGTTCACGTTATCGGCATCTATTGCGGCGTACCGCAGGCGATGGAATGCCTGCGTTCGGCGCGGAAAGTCCTGGATGAGGAAGGGCTGTAAATTAGGGCCTTGATTGCGTGTCCGGTGACCTGACGGCTGCCGGCACGCCGGTCACCAAAGGCTGTCGGTAACGCAAATGCGACTTAAAACTGGACATATGTCTCGATTTAAGCGACTTTTCTATGGTTTAACCATGCCGTATACCTTACTGATGTAGTTGATCATCTTCGCGGATGACATGTTTGGTAAGATATGGGCTGTGAAGAGCTTATGATTGTTAGGGGGTCATGAGTAATGCGCCGACTGTGGACCTATTTTATTGTCGGGACGATCGCGACAGCTGGCGGCACCGCGCTGGCTGGCGGCCTGCCGGCATCCGACACCGCTGCGAGTGGCGGCTCGACAGAGCAGGCCACGACCGAAGCATCTGCCACCGCCGCGTCAGCTGACAGCGGCGCTGGGAGCACGTCTGGCGCGACCCAGACTGCAAGTGGCACCGCTGCGACTTCATCAGGCACCGGCACCCAGACAGTAACGGAAACCGCCAGCTCGGTTTCGGATGAGGGCGGGGTCGAGACCGGCAGCTTCATCGCAATCGAGGACGACCCTCTGATCATCGACGCCTCGTCTGTCGTCGATGGCGACGGTGTCGGCAGCATGCAGGTTCAGTGGCAGATTTCCGAGACAGGCGACACCTGGTCCAACCTGTCCGGCGAAATCCGTCAGTCCTTCACCCCGCGCGAGCGCCATGTCGGGCGGTATCTTCGCGTGCAGCTGTCCTATGTTGACGGGCAGGGCAACCTGGAAACGATTCTCAGCCCACCATCCAGCCGTGTGCAGAATGTCAACGACAAGCCGAATGGCGCACCGCAGCTCGTCGGTGCCGCGCGCGAGGAAGACGCGCTGGTCGTGGACACCAGCATGATCTCCGATGATGACGGTCTCGGCAACTTCTCGATCATCTGGCAACGGTCAAGCACAAAGACCGACTGGCAGGCCTTCCCGGAAACAAACGGCGAGGTGCTGCAGCTTTCACAGCGCCATGTCGGCTACTCATACCGCGCCGTCGTATCCTATGAGGATGGGCACGGTACCAAGGAACTGCTGGTGACCAGCCCGTCCGAGACAGTGCAGAATGTCGATGATCCGGTCCAGGGAGAGGTCCTGATTACCGGTGAGGCCACCGAGGGCGAAACCATTCTCGTCAGCACCAAAGGTGTGTCGGACGAGGACGGGATCGCCAGCATGTCGGTTGGCTGGGAAGCCTCGACCGATGGGCGCAACTGGCGCGCCATCGAGACTGCCGGCGCAACGCAACTGGCGCTGTCCCAGACACTTGTCAACAAGCAGATCCGGGCAAGAGTCGCGGTTGTCGACAGTTTCGGCGTGGAGACGGTGATCTTCAGCCAGGCCACCAACACAGTCCGCAATGTCAACAACAAGCCGGCTGGCACCATTTTCGTCCGCCGCGTCGGCGGGTGAGCCGAACGCCGGGCCTCAGCCCATCATGGACCACATTAAGAGAAGGGCTCCCTCGGGAGCCCTTTTTTATGTCTGACAGGTTTTTTGGGGGCCCGATTCATTTTTCTCTTTGCACTGAATCACTTTGCAGTCACACTGTATCTTGTATGGACCACACGTTATTGCACCTAAGTGTTGATAACCCGCGCAGAAGCGCCAGTTGGACCTTTTATCCCCGCATTTCAGATAATTGGTTTTCTGGCGCCAGGTCCAGCGGTTCGACTGCGTCACCCTACCATATCCTCAATGGAGCCCAAGCATGCGACTGACCGACCGAGACCATCGGCCGGAATGCCACGTCATTCCGTTCCACCGCCCCCAAGCTCAATCAGACGATGTTGAAGCCACAAGCATTGCCGCCGTGATTGCGGTGACCGTGCTGCATTCGTCCGATGAATCTCCGGAGGAGCGCCTTCTCGATATTCTTGAAAGAAGCGGAGAGGTGGAGGTTCTGGACGCGGAAGACGCTCTTGGCGATTACGAGGCGTCCAGCTTCGAGCTCGTCTCGGTGCCGGTCAACGACAATATGCAGCTGGCCCTTCTCTGAGCCGTCTGCCTGTCACATGGCCGAACGGGCGAGCCTGCCAGCTGCCGGGATCAGTATCCGGCGAGCCGCCCCGCCGCCCAGATCCAGAAGGGCATGGACAGCGCCGCGACAACGGTTTGCGTTGAGATGATTTCCGCCATCAGGCGTTCATCGCCGCCAAGCTCGGCAGCCAGCGTGTAGGTTGAGTTCGCCGTCGGCGCCGCGCCGATGGCCGCCATCACGATCAATGACAGGCCATCCAGACCCGCGACGTAGCCGATGCCGACAAGCGCCATCGGAAACACCATGATTTTGGCCGCAACGGCAATGCCAAGCGGCATCAGATGACTGCGGATTGCAGAAAATCTCAGTGACGCGCCAATGGTGAGCAGCAGCAGTGGCAGCGCGCCGTTCCCGAGAAGCGCCGCCGCGCTGGCGATGAAGGTGGGTACCGGGATCTGTAGAAGATTGACCGTCAGTCCCACGGCCATCGACCCAAGCAATGGATTGCGCAAAATCTCGGCAATAACGGCGCGCTTGATGTCGCGATCACCGCCTTTGCCGGTCAGCAGCAGGATGGCGATCACCGAAACAATGTTCGAGATCGGCACAAGAAAGGCGATGGCGACCGCGGCAAGCTGCAGAGCCGCCACACCGAACGCCCCCTGCAGGATCGACAAGACCAGAAAGCCGTTATGCCGAAGGGCGCCCTGCACCAGCGAGCTCCGCGCCGGACCGTCCATGCGCGCGGCCCGGCCGGCAGCCAGCGCAAAGACCACAATGACAATGCTGGCACCGGCGATGGTCAGGGTGAAGGGGCCGAGAACCGCAGCGCTCAGCTCCATGTTCGTCATGAGGTCGAAGAGAAGTCCCGGGAACAGCACCCAGTAGCAAAGCGGCGAGAGGCTCTGCCAGACGGCGTCCGGCAGAAACCGTTTCTGTTTCAGGATGTAGCCAAGGGCGACGATCGCCAGCGTTGCGGCAATCGCCGACAGCATCAGCTACTACACCGCGCCGGCACCGGCACGCGGCTAGTTGGCTTCATTGCTGTCTTTGCCGGACAACGCCCGAACGCCGCGCCACGCCAGCGGCATGATCCCGGCAGCCACGATCAGCTTCAGCGCGTCCCCGTACAGGAACGGCAGCACGCCGGCGGCCAGCGCCTTGTCAAATCCGATAAAGCTGCTGAGCCAGGTAGCGCCAAACAGATAGATCACCGCCGTTCCGGCAAGCATCGCCAGCGCGGTCGACACCGGCCCCCGTCCCATGCCGCGCTCGGCAAGAAGGCCAAGAATGAAGGCCGCCACCAAGAACCCGGCAAGATACCCGCCAGTGGGGCCGAGCAGGTAAGCCCATCCAGCACCGCCATTGGCGAACACAGGCAGCCCCATGCCGCCTTCAACAAGGTAGGCCATGACCGTGGCCGCGCCGAGGCGGGAGCCATAGGCCATGCCGATCATCAGAACCACCAGCGTCTGGCCAGTCACCGGGACAGGATAAAAAGGAACGCTGATCTGCGCCGAAATGGCAAGAAGCGCACTGCCAGCCAGGACCAGAACAATCTGGGCCATCAGCGACAGCATCCTGTCATTTGCAAAGCGCGGTGCCATGGCGGTATCCGCCAGGGTGGCGAACCTGCGGCTTGCGGAAATTTGAGTGTCCATGTCGGTCATGATCTGGCGTCCTCTGGTGATCTCACGGGCCATTCCGTGCTTGTCATAAAGAGCAAGGCAGCCGTCTGCCGCCCAGACCCCAGTTTATAGTGGCCCGCAGCGCAAAAACAAGCCATTGCCGGGGCATTGCAGAGCAGGAAATGTCGAACCTGTATGGTCATTCGCCTTCAGGTAATGCTAGACCCTACTCAGAATTCATCATCCGTGAGCCGCGATGCCATATCGGCGCGCGCCGGACAGACAAAGGATCATCACATGGACCGATTCTTCGGACTTTCCGCTGCCGACACCTCCCTTCGCCAGGAAGTGATGGCCGGTCTCAGCACCTTCCTGACAATGTCCTTCATTGTCGCCGTCAACCCGTTCTTTCTGTCGGAAGCCGGCATTCCGTTCGAGGCAGGCTTCGTCGCCACCATCCTCGCCACCGCCATCGGCACCGCGATCATGGGGCTATGGGCGAAATGGCCTGTGGCCGTCGCGCCGGGTATGGGGCTGAACGCCTATTTCGCCTATGGGCTTGTTCTTGGCCAGGGGTTCAGCTGGCAACAGGCGCTCACCGCCGTGTTCATCGCATCGGTGCTGTTCCTGCTGTTTTCGCTCTCCCGGCTTCGCAGCTGGCTGATCGGCGCCATTCCGGCATCGCTCGGTGCCGGCATCACCGGCGGCATCGGCCTGTTCCTGGCAATGATCGGGCTTCAGGGCATGGGACTTGTGGCGGATGATCCGGATACGCTTCTGCGCCTTGGTGACATCAGGGCACCACAGCTGATCCTTGGCCTTCTCGGCCTTCTGGTAATGGCCGGGCTCGCGGCGCGCGGCATCCGTGGCGGAATCCTGATCACAATACTTGGACTGAGCGTCGCCGGCTGGGCCAGCGGCCTCGCCGAATTCGGCGGCATCGCCTCGCCGCCGCCAATGGCGAGCGCGGCGCTGTCGCTCGATTTCTCGACCGTGACAAGCTTCGCCTTCCTGTCGGTTGTCTTTGTCCTGTTCTTCCTCGATTTCTTCGACACCACCGGCACCCTGACAGGAATCGCCGGTATCGCCGGCAAACTCCACGACGACGGCAGCATCGACAATCTCGACCGTGCCGTTCTTGCCGATACCGGTGCCTCGGTGGCCGGCAGCCTGCTCGGCACCTCGAGCATGACAACCTACCTCGAAAGCGCCACCGGCATCCGCGCTGGCGGGCGCACCGGACTGACCGCCCTCACCGTGGCGGCGCTGTTTCTGCTGTGTCTGTTCTTCCAGCCGCTGTTCGCCTCGATCCCGGCCTTCGCCACCGCGCCGGCTCTTGTCTTTGTGGCTGCCGGTTTTCTGGCACCGCTCGGCAAGATCGACTGGGAGGATATGGCAAGCGCCGTTCCGGTCATGCTGATGGCGGTCCTGATGCCGCTGACCTTCTCCATCGCCGCGGGAATCGCCATCGGCTTCCTTGCCCATGTCGTGATCAGGCTGCTTGCCGGGCGCGGGGATGAAATCAATCTTGGGACGTGGGTGATCACCGGTTTCGGCGTGATCTGGCTGGCCGTCGGCTAGCCAGCCTGCGGCATCACCGCATCAAGAAGCTTCGGCAGCGCTGCGCGCGGCAGGATGACGGCATAGCCAGTGCCGGCCCCGGCGCGGATGGTGACCGGCCCGCCCTCGGCCTCGTTCGAAGTGCCAATCAAGCTGCCAGCCGCCATGTGAAGGCCATCAAGCTGCCAGCGCAGGCCGGCGGACAGGCCGAAAGCCTGGTCTCCAAGCGGCCAGATCGAAACCCGGCAACCCGCCTCGGCATCAAAACTGATATCGCCGCGAACCCGCAGCATCACGTCATGCATGCCGACGAGCATCACCGGCCGGTCATGGTCCAGCCGCATCAGCGCATGGATGGCGGCCAGCCCGTGATCAAAGCGTCCGTCGAGGAACCCAAGCCCGACCAGCAGCGGGGTTTCGATCCGCGCCAGGCATTTCTGCAGATCGGTGTCATCCTGGCCGCTAAGCGCCATACGCGGCAGATCATCAGGAAGCGGCCGGGCCGAATCCATGTCACCGATGACCATCTCTGGACGCCTGCCAAGATCAAGCAGGGCATTAGCCCCGCCATCGGCTGCCAGCAAGGGCCAGTCAGGCGGCAATATCGACAGCGTGTCGGCAACAGGCACGGGGGACGCGCCGACCAGAATGACCGGGGTCGTATAGCGAAGCATCGTTTCGGTGCCGGAAGACATGCCTGCATATGTGCCGAAATCATCGAAGCGGCGCAAGAGGCGGAGCCTCAGGATGATTCTGCCAATGTTTGAAATAATTTCAAAACAGCTCCGTGTTAGGGGTTGTGATCAAAGTTAGATGCGCCTAATTATGGGTGATGGATCGAGATATCGTGTCGCAGAAAGATCAGGATCAGATGTCCGCCCCCGTCAGCGGCAGGTCGCAGCGGATGGCCGTTCCGGCCATTCTCGCTCCGACGATTCTCGCGGCCTTTCTGATGCTGACGGCCGAGAGCGAGCTTCTCGACATCATCTTCACCTCGATTGCCGACGCCTATCTTCAGGTCAGCACTTTTGTCGCTGCAACCTTTCTGATCATCTATGGACTTGAGCGCGCGATGAACATCGACGCGACGGCCATGCTGCGGCGCGACACCATCTGGCAGGTGCCGGTCGCGGCGGGACTCGGCGCCCTTCACGGATGCGGCGGTGCGATCATTGTTGTCACGCAATATGTCACCGGACGGCTGTCATTTGGCGGGGTTGTCGCGGCATTGACCGCCACCATGGGGGATGCCGCATTCCTGCTGATAGCGCAGGAGCCGCTCACCGGCCTAGCGATGGTTGTATTGGGATTCACCGTCGGCACGCTCAGCGGTTGGATCATCAACGGCATCCATGGCGGTGATTTTCTGCGCGGCAGCGCCACAAAGCCGGATGCCGAGGTGGATTTCGAGCATGATGACGCCTCGACCCCGCTTCTTGACCGGATCTGGCTGGCGATCCTCGCGCCCGGCATGGTTCTGGCAGCGCT